>DFBX01000115.1 GCA_002366795.1 Rhodobacteraceae bacterium UBA3069
GGGCTCACGCCCTATGAATACATCTGTAAAATCTGGACTTCTGAGCCGGATCGATTCATCCTGAACCCATCCACCAGATGCCGGGACTAAACACCTAGGTTGAAAGTGACCGGACCGAGCGGAACCTTCGGAGGCCAAATGATCCGCACCCTACTGTTGACTGGCGCGAGCCGCGGCATCGGCCACGCCACAGTGCGCCGTTTCAACCGCGAAGGCTGGCGCGTCATCACCTGTTCGCGCCAGCCCTTTCCCAAGGAATGCCCGTGGGGCGGCGGCGAGGAAAACCACGTTCAAATCGACCTGTCGGACCCGCAAAGCACCATCGCCGCCGTGACCGAGATTCGCGCGCGTCTGGGCGGGAGATTGGATGCGCTGGTGAACAACGCGGGCATTTCGCCGAAAGGAGGCGAGGGGGAGCGGCTGGACACACTGACCACGGACCTGAAAACATGGGGGCATGTGTTCCACGTTAATTTCTTTGCCTCGGTGACCCTGGCGCGCGGGCTTCGGTCTGAGCTGGCCGAAGCCCGCGCGCGGTGGTGAATGTCACGTCGATCTTGGGCAATCAGGTGCATCCCTTTGCCGGGGCGGCCTATGCCACATCCAAGGCTGCGCTCAAGGCGCTGACGCGGGAAATGGCGCATGATTTCGGCCCCTTGGGCGTGCGTGTAAACGCGATCGCGCCGGGCGAGGTGGAAACATCCATCCTGTCGCCAGGCACCGACAAGATCGTCGAGGCACTGCCCTTGCGCCGCCTTGGCCAGCCCGAGGAAGTGGCTGACGCGATCTATTTCCTATGCTCCGAGCAAAGCTCATATATCTCGGGGACCGAGATCGAGGTGAACGGCGGGCAGCACGTCTGAGCGCAGAAGCGGTGGGTTGAAAACCCACCCTACATGCGTTGCGCTTCCGTCGTAGGGTGGGTTTGCAACCCACCGCCTGCTTCAGCGCAGATGCTCTACCTTGACCTGCGCCAGGGGCACCGGCCCCAGCAGCATCAGCCCACCCTTGAAATCCAGTGGGATATCCAGCGTTTTCGAGTTGCCCGAAAGCTGCGCCAGCAGGCCAAGCGCCTTTTCCAACTGGTCGGCCAACCCCGCAGGCACGGCACCTGCCGCCGTGGTGGCAGCCAGAATTTCGCGCCAGTTCCGCGCCTTGATCGTGATCCGGCCTGTGACCATGCCGGTGGCATCCACATCCACGGCCCCGGCGGCGGCAAGGGACAGCTCGCCCCACCTTGCCTCCGCCAGTTTCACGTCGATCCGTCGGTATTCGGGCCGCGCCCGCTCCAGCGAGGTCCGGTCCCATGGCCGGTCGAAGGTCACCTGCATGTCCATGCTCAGCGCATCCAGCGTGCGCGGCAAGCGACCCGCAGGGTCGATCCGGCGGCGCAGGGACAGGGCAGGGGCCACGCCCTCGGCGTTCAGCCCGACACGATAGGTGGGGGTGTCTTCTTGCCGTTCGATCCCGGCGTTCATGCCCGAAAGGGTCAGCGCCGCCTGCGCATCTGCGGCGGTATGGGTGACCGACAGGGTTTCTGCCCGCAGCAGCACCTTTTCCAGCGTCAAGGCGACGCCCGACACCCGGGTCGAGGCGCGCATATCCGCGCTGGTCACGCGGTATTTGCCAAGCGGCGTGGCGATCAACTGATCATCGGGCCAGACGGCGATGACGTGGTTCGGCTGATAGGAAAGCGCGGCCAGCTGGAACATCGGCGCCTCCCACGCCCAGCCGGAATAGGGATCGGCCAAAGCCAGATCCTGAAACGTGGTGTCGATCCGGTTGGGGAAGCCCGCAACGCCCAAGGCGGCGTAATCGGCTTGCCATCCCTCGGACCGGCGCTCCGCGAACCAACCTTCCAACCCCGACTTCAGGGTGGTTTTCGCTATGAACCAATAGCCTGACCAAAGCCCTGCCAAGATCAAGATCACCGCCAGCAACCGTTTCATCCCGCACACCCCTTTTCCTTACGCGCAATCGGGTGTTTACAGGGGCCATGAGCATAGGACCAGACACCATCCCAGCCCCGATGTGGGTCTTCGGCTACGGATCGCTTTTGTGGAACCCCGGTTTTGACGTGGCCGAAAGCGTGCTGGCGCGGCTGTCCGATTACCACCGCAGCTTTTGCATGCGCTCGATTCACCACCGTGGCACCGAGGCGGACCCCGGCCTTGTGCTGGCGCTGGACGAAGCGCAGGGCGCGGCCTGCCTTGGCGTGGCGCTGCGCGTGGTGACTGGGGCCGAGGCCGAAACCCTGGCCTACCTGCGCGAGCGCGAGCTTGTTTCGGCCGCCTACCTGGAAAAGATGCTGGATGTTCAGCTGACTGACGGGCGCAATATTCGCGCCGTGACCTATGTGATTGACGCCGTGCATGATCAATATTGTACGCTGCCCCTTGAAGATCAGGCGCAGATTATTGCGCGCGCCGTGGGCGGGCGCGGGCCGAACACCGAATACCTGTGGAACACCGCCGCCCACCTGCGCGGGCTGGGGATCGAGGATGCCGACCTAGAATGGCTGTCCGAACGGGTGCGCAGCCTGAGCGGATAGCGACGTTCATCACGCATAAACCATTTGGCACGCTGCCCGTCTGCCCCTAGACTCTGCCCCAGATCGAGCAAACAGGAGGCTGCGATGCACGCGCCCGACGCTGCGCAAACGACCGCGCCGAAACAGGAAACGCAGCCGCATTTCTCGCAGCCCTTCCGCCAGATTGTCCTGATGGTGCTGGTTCTGGGGCTGACGGGGTTCGTTGTCATGCTGGCCCTGCCGCGCATTCTGCCGGTGTTTCAGGCCAATCCCTATCTGAACGGCTTTATCCTGTTCGTTTTCGTTCTGGGCGTTCTGGCCTGTTTCTGGCAGGTCGCCACGCTTATGCAATCTGTCCGCTGGATCGAAGGGTTTGCCGGCCATGCCGAGGGGATGGAGGCGAAACGTATCCCGCAAATGCTGGCACCCTTGGCGACGCTGCTGCGCGCGCGCGGGCAACGGATGCAAATCGGCGCATCCTCGACCCGGTCGATCCTTGATTCCGTCGCCACCCGCATTGACGAGGCGCGCGAGATCACGCGCTATATCGTCAATCTTCTGATTTTCCTTGGCCTTCTGGGTACGTTCTATGGGCTGGCCACCACCGTGCCCGCGCTGGTCGATACGATCCGCGGCCTTGCGCCCGCCGAAGGCGAAAGCGGCGTCGATACCTTTGGCCGGCTGATGTCCGGGCTGGACGAGCAATTGTCCGGCATGGGCGTCGCCTTTGGGTCGTCCCTGCTGGGGCTGGCCGGATCGCTGGTCGTCGGCCTGTTGGAACTGTTCGCGGGCCATGGCCAGAACCGGTTCTACCGCGAGTTGGAGGAGTGGCTGTCCACCATCACCCGCCTGTCCTTTGGCGGCGACAGCGATGGCGGCGAATCCTCTGCCGTGGCGCAGATGATCGACCATATGGCCGAACAGATGGAAGGGCTGCAACAGATCATCGCCCAATCCGACATGCGCCGCGCCGAGGTGGACGAAAACTTTGCTTCTCTGGCCACGTCGATCGAACGGCTTACCGACCGGCTAGCCCCCGATGCGCGGTCCGGTGATGCGCTGACCCGCGTGGCAGAGGGGCAAGAGCAACTGGTCGCCCTGCTGACCCGACAGGTCGAAGAAGGCGGTGGCGGCATGGATGCGGAAAGCCGGATGCGCCTGCGGTCGATCGATGTGCAACTTCTGCGCATCCTCGAGGAAATCGCCGCCGGGCGGCAGGACACGATGGCCGAATTGCGCACCGATCTGGCCGCGCTGACCAAGGCGCTGGGCACCGCGCGGCCGCGCATCATGCGGCTGAAGACCCCCGAAACAGACGAGGCGGAGGGCTGACCCATGGCCCTGTCGCGCCGTACCGGCCAACGCTTTCAGGCCTCGATCTGGCCCGGTTTCGTGGATGCGATGACCGGCCTTTTGCTGGTGCTGATGTTCACGCTGACCATTTTCATGGTGGTGCAATACGTGCTGCGCGAAACCATCACCGGGCAGGAAACCCAGCTGGATGCCCTGTCCCAAGAGGTTCAGGCGCTGGCCGATGCGCTGGGCCTTGAACGTCGCCGCGCCGCCAATCTGACCGCCCGCGTTGGAGAGTTGGATGCCAGCCTGACCGCCGCGCGCGCCGATACGGAGCGGCAATCCGCGCTGATTGCTTCGCTCACCGCCGAGAGGGATGCGCGCATTGCCGATCTGGATGCCGCACAAACCCGCATCACCGCATTCGAGGCACAAGTCGCTGCGCTGATTTCTGACCGGGACAGCGCCCGTGCAACCGTTGCGGACCTGCAAGGTGAAACGGCGCGGCTTTTGTCGGAGCAAGAAGCGTTGAACCTTGCGCTAGCGCAGGCCCGCGACGAGGTTGACGCGCAGCTTGAAGCTGCTCGTCTGGCCGCCGCCAAACGCGAGGCTTTGGAGGCATTGATCGCCGATTTGAATACCGAAAAAGACGCAAGCGCCAGCCGTATCGGTGATCTGGAGCAGGCGCTGAGCGGGGAAGAAAAGGCGCGATTGGCCGAAGCCGCGGCCGCGCAGGCGCTGCGTGACAAACTGCAATCTGCCGATGCCGAGCTGACCACCATGACCTTGGCGTTGGAAGCGCAGCGCAGAAAAGCCGAGGAAACCCTGACCCTTCTGGCCGCCGCAGATACAGCGCGCGAGGATCTGACCGCGCGGCTTGCCTCGGCCCTAGCAAAGGGAGAGGCGGTGCAGGCCGATCTGGACAGGTTGCGCGCCTCGATGTCCGAAGGGCAACAAACCGAGGAAGAGTTGCAAGCGGCCCTGGCCGCCGCCCTTGCCGCGAAAACCGCGGCAGAGGCTGAGACCCAGGCCACCTTGACCGAGGCAGAGCGCCGCGCCGCCCTTCTGGCCACGGCACAGGCGGAACTGCAAACCGCGCGAACTCAAACGGATGAGGCGACAAAACAGCGAGCGTTGTTGAATCAGCAGGTGGCCGCCTTGCGCAGCCAGCTTGGACAGTTGCAGGCGCTTCTGGACGATTACAAGGACCGCGCCGCTGCCGATAAGGTGCAGCTTGAAACTCTTGGGTCGGACCTGAACGCCGCCCTTGCCCGCGCCGCATCCGCAGAACGCCAGCGCCGCCTGCTGGAAGAGGCAGAGCGCAAAAGGCTCGAGGCGGAAAAGCAGGATCTTGAGAAATACCGCTCTGAATTCTTTGGCCGCCTGCGCGAGGTTCTGGCCGCACAGGAAGGGGTGCGCGTGGTGGGCGACCGGTTCGTGTTCTCCTCCGAGGTGCTGTTCGATCAGGGCAGCGCGGACCTGTCGACCGAGGGGCAGGGCGAAATTGCCAAGGTCGCGGATATCCTGCGCGGAGTGATGGACGACATCCCGCAGGGCATCGACTGGGTAATCCGCGTGGACGGACATACGGACAACGTGCCGCTGTCGGGATTTGGCGAATTTGCCGACAATTGGGAGTTGTCGCAAGCGCGCGCCCTGTCAGTCGTGCGCTACATGGTGAACGCGCTTGGTCTGCCGCCGGAACGGTTGTCGGCCAATGGGTTCGGGCAATACCAGCCGGTGAACCCCGCCAACACGCCCGAAGCGCGGGCGCAGAACCGCCGGATCGAATTGAAGCTGACCGAACGCTAGGCGCTATTCGACCGCGACCGATGTGGTGATGCTGTCGATCTCTTTCCCGTCACGCTCGATCACGATCTTGCCTTGGTAGGTGCCGGACCGGATACCGCGCCGGATCTTCTTGCCCGCCGCGCGGAAAAACTGTGCCTTGTTTCCCTTGATCGTCGCCGTGCTGCTGGAAAAGGGGCCGTCCGGCCCGGTGATCGACAGATGGATCAGATCGCCGTCACGCCCGCCAAAGGCAAAGGCCCAGACAACCAGTGCGGGCGCGTTCTTGGACAATGTGGCGCGCGCTGCACTGCCGTCCTTGATCGCGGTATATTCGGGCACTGCGTCGGCAAAGCCAGCAGACAGGAAGCCGCCGGGTGTATATTGCAGCGGATCGGCCCAAAGGCCGGTTTGCGCATCGCCGCAGGTGTCAAGGCTGTCCGGCGCGAAAGGGTCCACGACATTGCCATGCCGCCGCACCGAGATATGGACATGAGGGAATTGCGTGCGACCGGAGAATCCGACCTCGCCCAGAACATCGCCAGCCAGCACCCGCTGACCTTTTTTCGCGATGACCGAGCCTTGCTTCATATGGCAATATTGCGTCTGGTATCCGCCCGCGTGGCGGATCACTACGCCATTGCCGCAGTCCTTGTTTTGCAACTGTTCCGGTGGGGTGCCGTCAGATCCGGTGTCGGGCATTCCATCGCGCATGGCGACCACCGTGCCGGGGGCGGCGGCCAGCACATCCACCCCCGCGTGCATCGTGGCAAAGGAAGGCAGGCCGAAATCGGTGCCCTTGTGCCCATCGTAACTGAGCGGGCCACAGGTGAAATCCCGCGCGCCGGGGCCGAGGTCGTGATCGACGTATTGCTGGATGAAACAGTCAGTCCCCAGATCGCAGGCAATGGGGGGCTGGATGGAAAAAACCTCTGCCAGCGTAGGGCCGGCAGAGGTCAATAGCGCTGCCGCCACGATATTCATCGCGATGCGCATTTCGAAAGGCATGGGGCCGATCAGTCCGCCGTCAGAAGTGGCGGCTTCTTGTCGCCTTTCAGGCGGCGTGTTTCCGGGCCTTCGAGGCGCAGGTCGATCTTGCCATCCTTGACGCCGACCTTGACCACACCGCCCTTGGCGAGCTTGCCGAACAGCAATTCCTCGGCCAGGGGTTTCTTGATGTGTTCCTGGATCACGCGGCCCAACGGGCGTGCGCCCATCCGTTCGTCGTAGCCCTTTTCTGCCAACCATTCGGCGGCGGGTTTGGTCAGTTCGATGGTCACGTTGCGGTCCATCAGTTGTGCTTCGAGTTGCAGCACGAACTTTTCGACCACTTGCAGGATCACCTCTTTCGGTAGGGGGCCGAAGCTGATGACCGCGTCCAGACGGTTGCGGAATTCCGGCGTGAAAGTGCGTTCGATCGCGGCGGTATCCTCGCCGGTTCGGCGATCACGGCCGAAACCGATCGCGGCCTTGGCCTGTTCGGCGGCACCCGCGTTCGATGTCATGATCAGGATCACGTTTCGGAAATCCACCGTCCGACCGTTGTGGTCGGTCAGGGTGCCGTGGTCCATCACTTGCAGCAGGATATTATAGACATCCGGGTGCGCTTTTTCGATCTCGTCCAGAAGCAGCACGCAATGTGGATGCTGGTCGACGCCATCGGTCAGCAGGCCGCCCTGATCAAATCCGACATACCCGGGGGGCGCACCAATCAGGCGCGAGACCGCGTGTTTCTCCATGTATTCGGACATATCGAAGCGCAGCAGTTCAACACCCAGCGTGTCGGCCAACTGTTTCGCCACCTCGGTCTTGCCGACGCCGGTTGGACCCGCGAACAAGTAGTTGCCGATGGGTTTTTCCGGCTCGCGCAGGCCCGCCCGCGCCAGTTTGATGGCAGAGGACAATGCCTCGATCGCGGCGTTCTGTCCAAACACGACACGCTTGAGAGATTTTTCCAGATCCTTCAGCACTTCTGCATCGTCCTTGGAGACGTTTTTCGGAGGAATGCGGGCAATCTTGGCCACGACGGCCTCGATCTCTTTCGCGCCGATGGTCTTGCGGCGTTTGCTTTCGGCAACCAGATGCTGCGCGGCGCCCGCCTCGTCGATCACGTCGATGGCCTTGTCGGGCAGTTTACGGTCATTGATGTAGCGCGCGGACAGCTCTACCGCGGTCTTGATCGCGTCAGAGGTATATTTCAGCCCGTGGTGCTCTTCGAAATAGGGTTGCAGACCTTTCAGGATTTTCACGGTATCCTCGACAGTCGGCTCGGCGACATCGATTTTCTGGAACCGGCGCGACAGGGCGCGATCCTTTTCGAAATGCTGGCGGAATTCCTTGTAGGTGGTCGAGCCCATGCAGCGCAGCTTGCCGCCCTGCAACGCGGGTTTCAGCAGGTTCGAGGCATCCATCGCCCCGCCCGAGGTGGCACCGGCTCCGATCACGGTGTGAATCTCGTCGATGAACAGCACCGCGTCGGGGTGTTCTTCCAATTCGGTCACGACCGCTTTCAGGCGCTCTTCGAAATCGCCGCGATAGCGGGTGCCGGCCAGCAGTGCGCCCATGTCGAGCGAAAAAATAGTTGTTTCCGACAGGATTTCGGGAGTTTCGCCATCCACGATCTTGCGTGCCAGTCCTTCGGCGATGGCGGTTTTGCCCACACCCGGGTCACCCACCAGCAGCGGGTTGTTCTTGCGGCGGCGGCACAGCACCTGGATGCAGCGCTCAACCTCTTCTGAGCGACCGATCAGCGGGTCCACGTCGCCCTTGCGCGCCTTGGCGTTCAGATCGACGCAGTATTTCGCGAGGGCGGAATCCTTTTGTTCGATCGTTTCCGCTTGCTGGCTGGCGTCATGCGCGGCCTCTTCAGTTGCGCCGCTGACAGGACGGTTTTCTCCGTAGGCGGCGTCTTTGGCGACACCGTGGGCGATGAAATTCACCGCATCATAACGTGTCATTTCCTGTTCTTGCAGGAAATAGGCGGCGTTGCTTTCACGTTCGGCAAAGATAGCGACCAGCACGTTCGCGCCGGTCACTTCGGTCCGGCCCGAGGATTGCACATGGATCGCCGCGCGCTGGATCACGCGCTGGAAGGCGGCGGTCGGCACCGCTTCGGATCCTTCGATATCGGTCACGAGATTGCTGAGGTCATCGTCGATGAATTCGGTCAGCGTGGCGCGCAGATCCTCTATATCGACCGAGCATGCCTTCATCACCCGCGATGCGTCAGGCTCGTCAATCAGCGCCAGAAGCAGGTGTTCCAGCGTTGCGAATTCGTGGCTGCGGGTGTTGGCAAGCGCCAAGGCCGCGTGAATCGCTTTTTCCAAGGTGGTCGAGAATGAAGGCACGTTGGCGCTCCTCTTGATCTGGGTCGCGGGGGCTGTCCCTGCAACCATGGACTCATGGTATTAAAGTTTGGTCTATAACGGCCAAGCTTCAAGTGTTTTCTGTCACAAACCGATCACATTCGGGGTGATCTGCCTGTTTGGGCAGCCCTGCGGGGCTTAGAAATTGTCCTTCCGGCGGCGCACTTCGGCAAAGACCTGTGCGGCGGGGGCGTCGGGCAGGCCGACCGTGGCGCGCACTTCGGGGGCATCGGACCGCAGGAAGGGGTTGGTGGCCAACTCTTCGGACAGCAAGGAGGGGACAGTTGGCCGCCCCTCGGCGCGGGCCGCGTCCACGGCCCTTGACCGAGAGATAAGATCACTGTTGCCCGGTTCAATGGTCAGCGCGAATTTCGCGTTGGTCTGCGTGTATTCATGGCCCGAACAAATCAGCGTGTCCGGGGGCAGAGCGGCCAGTTTCATCAGGCTTTCGTACATCATTTCAGGATCGCCTTCGAAAATCCGCCCGCAGCCAAGCGCCATCAGGCTGTCGGCGGTAAAGGCCACGTTCGATGCAGGGAAATGATAGGCGATATGACCGATTGTATGGCCGGATACGTCGATTACATGTCCGACCTCATCCCCGATCCTGATCGTGTCGCGCTCGGCCAGTGCGATGTCCAGCGGGGGCAGGCGGTGCGCATCGGCGGCGGCGCCGACCACCTTGGCCGGGAAATCGGCCAGCAACGCGGACAGGCCATCGACGTGGTCCCAATGATGGTGGGTCAGCAGCACCAGGTCCAGCGACCAGCCGCGCCGCGTCAACTCGGCCGAGATCGGGCCAGCCTCGGGCACGTCCACCACCGCCGTTGTGCCGGTCGCGGGGTCATGCGCCAGATAGGCGTAGTTGTCGCTGAGGCAGGGGATGGTGACGATCTCGAGGGCCATGGCATTTCCTTCCGCGCTTGCTATGTTGGGGACCAGAGTGACCCATGAGAGGCCCGGGCGCAATGCATCTGGACGTACAGGATTTGCGCAACTTCTATTATCGCTCCACGCTGGGGCGCGCGGCGCAAAAGGCGATCCGCCAGCAGGTGCTGACCCTGTGGCCCGAGGCGCAGGGCCAGACGGTGCTGGGCTTTGGCTTTGCCGTGCCCTTGTTGCGGCCATACCTTGCAGATGCGCGGCGGGTAACGGCCCTGATGCCGGGTCCGCAGGGTGTGATGCCATGGCCCGCGGGCCTGCCCAATGTGTCGGTCCTGTCCGAGGAAACCCTTTGGCCGATCGAAACGGGCCGGGTGGACAAGCTGCTGATGCTGCACGGGCTGGAAACATCCGAGCAACCCTCGGCCCTGCTGGAGGAAGCATTCCGCGTGCTCGGCCCCGGCGGGCGTGCGCTTTTCGTGGTGCCGAACCGGGCGGGGCTGTGGTCGCGGTCAGACAAGACCCCCTTCGGCTTTGGCCGTCCCTATACGTTCAGCCAGCTGGAGGCGCAGTTGAAGCGTCACAATTTCATGCCCGAACGCAGCGCCTCTGCGCTTTATCAGCCGCCCTCGGCCCGCCGGTTCTGGCGCAAGACGGCCGATATGTGGGAAAAATCCGGCGCACGGTTTTCGATGGTGATGGCGGGCGGGGTCCTTATCGTCGAGGCAACGAAGCGCGTGCATTCCCCCGTTGGCCCCGGCCTGCGAGAGGCGGTGCGCAAACCGCTGAAGGCTTTGTCACCCAAACCCGTGGCCGCGCCCAAAGCCAGCCGAATCCGAACATAGCCCGACCCGTATTCCGCCGAATCCGCGCCGCTTTGCCGGCGCGAACGCCCGGCTTTTGGGGGCGCTTGGCACGGTTGACGATAACAGTTTCCGGGGGCGGGGCGGACCGTTTGCGCAAACGGCGGGCGTCAGGAATCGCAATTCTTCAAGGTTTTGGCAAAGTTTTTTCTGTGTCCGCGCCGCGCAAACCGCCTCATTTTCCCTAAGGCACTGAAACTTATAACTTTTCGCATCCGTGCACTTGGTGCATAGCATGTTGCGGCAATGAGATTGCTCTGCTACACCCACGCCGATTTTGATGCTTTGATAAGGATCAAGGCAGCTCAACGCCCCCGGGGAAGGTTCCACTACCTGGACCGGGGCCAGACTATCGGAAGGGTGGACGTGTCCGAACCAGCTTCGATCTCCTCAGGCATCGCATCGCGCTATGCCTCGGCCGTTTTTCAACTGGCCAAAGAAAGCAACTCTGTCGCTAAGATCGAGTCCGACGTTGCGTCCCTGGACGCAGCATTGGCCGACAGCGCCGAGTTCAATGACCTGATCTCCTCGCCTGTTTACACGCGCGAGCAGCAGTCGGCGGCCATCGCGGCCATCGCCAAGAAAGCAGGTCTTACCGAAACCATGACGAATGTGCTTGGCGTCATGTCCGCCAAGCGCCGCCTGTTCGTCCTGCCGCAATTGCTGGACGCCCTGCGCGACGCCATTGCCGAGGACAAGGGCGTGGTTACCGCAGAGGTGGTATCCGCAAAGGCGCTGACCAAGGCGCAGTCGGATAAGCTGGCCAAGACGCTGGCCGCCAACGTCGGCAAAACCGTCAATATCAATGCGACCGTTGATGAAAGCCTCATCGGCGGTCTTATCGTTAAAGTTGGCTCGAAGATGATCGACACCTCGGTCGCTTCCAAGCTCAACTCCCTCCAGAATGCAATGAAAGAGGTCGGATAAATGGGAATCCAAGCTGCAGAGATTTCTGCGATCCTGAAGGACCAGATCAAGAACTTCGGCAAGGATGCCGAAGTGGCCGAAGTTGGCCGCGTGCTTTCCGTCGGTGACGGTATTGCCCGTGTTTATGGTCTGGATAACGTGCAAGCTGGCGAGATGGTCGAATTCCCCGGTGGTATTCAGGGCATGGCGCTGAACCTCGAAGCCGACAACGTCGGTATCGTGATCTTCGGCTCCGACCGCGACATTAAAGAAGGCGATGTCGTCAAACGCACCAAGTCCATCGTGGACGTGCCGATCGGTGACGAACTGCTGGGCCGCGTTGTTGACGGTCTGGGCAACCCGATCGACGGCAAAGGCCCCATCGGCGCGACCAAGCGCGGCGTGGCCGAGGTCAAAGCACCGGGCATCATCCCGCGTAAATCGGTTCACGAGCCGATGGCAACCGGCCTGAAATCGGTTGACGCCATGATCCCGATCGGCCGTGGTCAGCGTGAGCTGATCATCGGTGACCGTCAGACCGGTAAAACCGCCGTTGCACTGGACGCGATCCTGAACCAGAAATCCTACAACGATGCAGCCGGCGACGATGAAGGCAAGAAGCTGTATTGCGTCTATGTCGCTATCGGTCAAAAACGTTCGACCGTGGCGCAGCTGGTGAAGAAGCTGGAAGAAAACGACGCGATGGCCTATTCCATCGTTGTTGCTGCTACCGCATCCGACCCCGCGCCGATGCAGTTCCTTGCGCCCTATGCCGCCACCGCCATGGCAGAGCATTTCCGCGACAATGGCCGCCACGCGCTGATCATCTATGATGACCTGTCCAAGCAGGCCGTGTCCTATCGTCAGATGTCGCTGCTGCTGCGTCGTCCGCCGGGCCGCGAAGCCTATCCCGGTGACGTTTTCTATCTTCACTCCCGCCTGCTGGAACGTTCGGCCAAGCTGAGCGAAGATTTCGGTGCCGGTTCGCTGACCGCACTGCCGATCATCGAAACCCAGGGTGGCGACGTGTCCGCGTTTATTCCGACCAACGTGATCTCGATCACCGACGGTCAGATCTTCTTGGAAACGGAACTGTTCTACCAAGGTATCCGTCCTGCCGTGAACACCGGTCTGTCGGTGTCGCGTGTGGGTTCGTCCGCTCAGACCAAGGCGATGTCCTCGGTTGCCGGTCCGGTGAAACTGTCGCTCGCCCAGTACCGCGAGATGGCGGCGTTTGCCCAGTTCGGCTCCGACCTTGACGCATCCACCCAGGCCCTGCTGAACCGTGGCGCCCGCCTGACCGAGCTGATGAAACAGCCGCAGTATTCGCCGCTGACCAACGCGGAAATCGTCTGCGTCATCTTCGCCGGCACCAACGGCTACCTGGACAAGATTCCGGTTTCCGAAGTGGGTCGCTTCGAAGCGGAAATGCTGAAGTTCCTGCGCTCCAAGAAGGCCGACGTGCTGGAATGGATCACCACCGAAGATCCCAAGATCAAGGGTGAACCCGCAGACAAGCTCAAGGCCGCGCTGGACGAATTCGCCGCCGACTTCGCGTAAGGGAGAGATAGGCAATGCCAAATCTCAAGGACCTTAAAAACAGGATCGCGAGTGTGAAGAACACTCGTAAGATCACCAAGGCCATGCAGATGGTGTCCGCAGCGAAACTTCGCCGCGCACAAGACGCTGCCGAGGCCGCGCGCCCCTATGCCGAGCGTTTCGACGCCGTCATGGCGGGGCTGGCGGCTGGTGTCGGCGGGTCGGATTCCGCGCCCAAGCTTCTTTCGGGAACGGGCAAGGATGACGTGCATCTGTTGGTCGTCATGACCGCGGAACGCGGGCTTTGCGGTGGCTTCAACGCTAATATCGCGAAACTGGCCCGCGTTCATGCGAACAAGCTCATCGCCGAAGGCAAAACGGTCAAGATCCTGACCGTCGGCAAGAAGGGCCGCGACAGCATGAAGCGTGAACTGGGCGAGCATTTCGTCGGTCACGTGGACCTGTCCGAGGTCAAGAACATTGGCTACGTGAACGCGCAAAACATCGCGCGCGATATTCTGAACCGCTTTGACGCGGGTGAATTCGACGTGGCCACGATCTTCTTCGCGCGTTTCGTGAATGTGGTGTCGCAAACCCCGACCGCCCAGCAAATCATTCCCGCCAGCTTTGACGCTGCCGAGGGTGAGGATGCCGGGGCAGCCACGCTGTATGACTACGAGCCGGACGAAGAGGCCATCCTTGCCGACCTTCTGCCGCGGGGCGTGGCCACGCAGATTTTCACCGCGCTGCTGGAAAACGGGGCGTCTGAACAGGGCGCACGGATGTCCGCAATGGACAACGCCACCCGCAACGCAGGCGACATGATCGACCAACTGACGATTGAGTATAACCGCTCGCGTCAGGCCGTCATCACGAACGAGCTTATTGAAATTATCTCGGGCGCCGAGGCGCTCTAAGAGAACGGAGACGAAACATGGCAAACGCAAAAGGCAAAATCACTCAGGTGATCGGCGCCGTGGTCGACGTGCAATTCGAGGATGCCCTGCCGAAAATCCTGAACGCACTGAACACCGACAACAATGGCAAGAACCTGGTTCTGGAAGTTGCCCAGCACCTTGGTGAAAACACCGTCCGCACCATCGCGATGGACGCCACCGAAGGTCTGGTCCGCGGTCAGGCCGTGGAAGACACCGGCGCACCCATCTCGGTGCCCGTCGGCAACGCCACTCTGGGCCGCATCATGAACGTGACCGGCGATCCGGTTGACGAAAAAGGCCCCGTGAACACCGAATCCCGCCGCCCGATCCACGGCGACGCCCCCGCGTTTGACCAACAGTCCACCGCGACTGAAATTCTGGTAACCGGGATCAAGGTCATCGACCTGCTGGCCCCCTACACCAAGGGTGGTAAAATTGGTCTGTTCGGTGGTGCCGGCGTTGGTAAAACCGTTCTGATCATGGAATTGATCAACAACATCGCCAAAGTGCACTCGGGTCTGTCCGTGTTCGCCGGTGTGGGTGAACGGACCCGTGAAGGCAACGACCTGTATCACGAAATGATCGAATCCGGCGTTATCGTTCCCGACGATCTGGAGAAATCCAAAATCGCGCTGGTTTACGGCCAGATGAACGAACCTCCCGGTGCGCGTATGCGGATCGCATTGTCCGGCCTGACCTTGGCCGAACAGTTCCGCGACGAATCCGGTTCGGACGTTTTGTTCTTTGTTGATAACATCTTCCGCTTTACCCAAGCTGGTTCCGAAGTGTCCGCCCTGTTGGGCCGCATTCCTTCGGCCGTGGGGTATCAGCCGACGCTGGCCACCGACATGGGCGCGATGCAGGAACGCATCGCATCGACCAAAGCTGGTTCGATCACCTCGGTTCAGGCCGTGTATGTGCCTGCGGATGACCTTACCGACCCCGCGCCCGCAACATCGTTCGCACACCTTGACGCGACAACCGTTCTGGACCGCGCGATCTCGGAAAAGGGTATCTACCCGGCTGTTGACCCGCTGGGTTCCACCTCGCGTTTGCTTGACCCGCTGATCATCGGTGACGAACACTACAAAGTCGCAACCGACGTTCAGCAGGTGCTTCAGCGCTACAAATCGCTGCAAGATATCATTGCGATTTTGGGCATGGACGAACTGAGCGAAGACGACAAACTGGCCGTGGCCCGTGCGCGCAAAATCGAACGCTTCCTGTCGCAACCGTTTGACGTTGCGAAAGTGTTCACCGGTTTTGACGGTGTTCAGGTTTCGCTGGAAGATACGATCTCGTCGTTCAAGGCCGTTGTCGCTGGCGAATACGACCACCTGCCCGAAGGCGCCTTCTATATGGTTGGCGGCATTCAGGAAGTGATCGCCAAAGCCGAGAAAATGGCAGCAGAAGCAGCCTAAGGAGAGAGCCTGATGGCTGATATGATGCAATTCGACCTAGTGTCGCCTGAGCGGAGCCTCGCTTCGCTCAAGGTGGCCTCGGTCCAGATCCCGGGCGCTGATGGCGACATGACGGCAATGCCGGACCATGCCGCAACCATCACCACGCTGCGCCCCGGTGTTCTGCGCGCGAACGGTCCCGAAGGTGAAGCGGCATATGTCGTCACCGGCGGGTTCGCCGAAATCAGCGCGGCAGGCACCTCGGTTCTGGCCGAACGCGCCGTGCCGTTGTCCGAAGTGACCCAAGAGATGTATGACTCCATGGTCGCCGAGGCGCACGCGGCACACGCCTCTGCGAAAGAAACCTTCCAGAACGAGCCGGGCCCCGTCGATGACGCGGCCAAGCTGCTGGCGGATATGGTGGCCATGGGCACCCATATCGGTCTGGACCCGAACGTGCCCAACCTTTAAGCCGTTCAGTTACTGGAACACCGATCAAGGCCTCGCTTTTGCGGGGCCTTTTTCACGAGGGCATAGGCTGTTCAATCAGCAACCCCTGCGGGAAAACTTTTTTCGAGTTTCCTTTTTCCGTTCAAAGTTTGGACAGAATTTCGCATTAGTGAAAGCTGGTAATCAGGTAATGGCGGCGATGAAGCGACTTAGAAACCACTTGATCGGAATAGATCAGGGCGACAATGTCCTGTTTTCCGACTTCGAAGACGGGGGCGAGATGTGGACCGGCACAGGTCCGCGTGAACGGCGCAAGTATGTGGCTTTCGCCGAAACCTTCCGTTCTGCCCCGGTGGTGCATTGCGCCCTGTCCATGTGGGACATGGACCATGCCACCAACGTCCGCGCAGACGTGACGGCCGAGGCGATCGACAAAGCCGGGTTCGAAATCGTTTTCCGCACATGGGGCGACACGCGCGTCGCACGTGCGCGCGTGCGCTGGATGGCCATTGGCGAATTGCGCCATGCCGATGAATGGGACCTTTACTGAGGCTCATAAAAATACTGAGGCTCATAAAAAAGACCCAACCGAAAGGCTGGGTCAATTTTCTTGATAAGAAAATTCCGAAAAATCTCTGTAAGATTTTTCTCCCGCCTCAGTCGCGGATCTGGCCCTCGTAGATCGGTTCCAGCGTGTCGGTTTCGAACAGCGAAGAGACCGAGGTGCCATTGGCGATGTTCAGGATCGCCTGTGCGAACATGGGAGCGGTGGGCAGGATGCGAATGTTGGGGCATTCCTTGACCGCATCGGTAGGCTCGATGGAATCTGTGATGACCAGCGATTTCATCACCGAATTGGTCACGCGCTCGACCGCGGGGCCGGACATGACGCCGTGCGTGATATAGGCGTGAACCTCGCTTGCGCCGGCTTCGATCAGTACCTCGGCAGCTTTGCACAAGGTGCCGGCGGTATCGACCATGTCATCGACGATGATGCATTTCTTGCCCTCTACGTTGCCGATCACGGTCATTTCGGCCACTTCGCCGGCCTTTTCGCGGCGCTTGTCCACGATCGACAGAGGCGCGTTGATGCGTTTTGCCAGTTCCCGCGCGCGGGCCACGCCGCCCACGTCGGGCGAGACGACCATCACGTCGTCCAGCGAGCCTGCGAACTGTTCCATCACGTCCAGCGCAAAGACGGGCGAAGCATAAAGGTTGTCCACCGGAATATCGAAAAAGCCCTGAATCTGAGCTGCGTGCAGGTCCAGCGTCAGAACGCGTTCGATCCCTGCCTCGACCATCATGTTGGCGACCAGCTTGGCGGAAATCGGCGTGCGGGCCTTGGTGCGGCGATCCTGACGGGCATAGCCGAAATAGGGGATCACTGCGGTGATGCGTGCCGCGCTGGACCGACGCAGCGCGTCGATTATGATCAGCAGCTCCATCAGGTTGTCATTGGCCGGGTTCGAAGTGCTTTGGATGACGAACATATCCTCGCCGCGCACGTTCTCGTAGACCTCGACGAAAATTTCCTGGTCGTTGAACCGCTCGATCCGCGCATCCACCAGCCCGACAGCGGTGCCACGATGGATCGACATGCGCCGCGCGATGGCTTTGGCAAGCGGCAAGTTGGCATTGCCCGAAATGAGCTTGGGTTGACTGGATGAGCGCATGTGCGGATTTCCCCGGGTGGTTCTGGATTGGGCCAGGATGACAGATTCGTGACGTTGACACTCACTAGCACTTCATTAACGTCAGGCAAACCTATGCGGCAGGGGGAGGGGCGCGCGAAATGGCGCAGATTGACTATTACTTCACGACAATTTCGCCATGGGCCTATTTGGCAGGCACCCGGGCCGAGGAGATCGCGGCCCGTCATGCTGCGCAGATTACCTACAAGCCGATGGATATCGTGCGGGTTTTCCAGCAATCCGGGGGTAAGCCGCTGAACGAGCGGCCCGCGGCGCGGCAGGAATACCGGCTTCAGGAATTGCGGCGCACGCAGGTCAAGACTGGTTTGCCGCTGACCATCCACCCGGAGCATTTCCCGACCAATCCGGCACCCGCGTCCTATGCGATCATAGCGGCGCAGGCGACGGGCGGCGGCGATGTGGGGGCGCTGACCCATGCGCTGATGCGCGCCTGCTGGGCAGACGAACGTGACATTGCGCAGGATGACGTGATCCGCGACTGCCTGACCAGCGCCGGCTTCGATGCGGGGCTGGCCGACAGCGGGCTTTTGTCGGGCGCCATGGCATACGAGGCCAACACTGAGGAGGCGTTACGTGTCGGTGCCTTTGGCTCGCCCTTCTATGTGGTTGATGGTACGGAAAAATTTTGGGGACAGGACCGGCTGGACGATCTGGATCGGTTTCTGGCGGGCACGTTGTAATGCCGCTTGATTCCCGCGCCGGGTTCCCGACCCACTGGACAGCCTTCGACGCCGTTGCCGATCGCCCTGCATTGGCGATCCATTGCACCTTGGCCCATGCGGGCAGTTGGAAAGGCTTGGCGGCCGAGATGGCGCAGGACGTGGCCATCACAGCATATGATCTGCCCGGCCATGGTCGCAGCGCCGACTGGGACTGTCGCGGCGACGTGCAAGAGGTGTCGATGGACATGGCGATCGACCTTCTGGAAAATCAAATCGGCGGGCCCGCAGATATTTTCGGTCACAGTTTTGGCGGTACGGTTGCGTTGCGCTTGGCCACAGTCCGTCCTGATCTGGTCCGCTCGCTGGTGCTGATTGAACCAGTGTTCTTTGCCGTCGCCTATCAGGACGACCCCACGATCAAGCCCCGCCACGAGGCGCACCTGCGCCCTTATATAGACGCGCTGAAAGCGGGCGACATGCTGGAAGCCGCCCGCGTTTTCACGAATGCTTGGGGCGACGGGCGCGGTTGGGATCGCATCCCGCCTGAGGTGCGCGAAGATATGGCCAAGCGCGTCTTTGTCGTCCACGAAAGCAGCCCCATGCTGAACGAGGACAGCGCGGGCCTGCTGAAGCCCGGTCTCCTGGCCGGTGTGACTTGCCCCATACTGTTGTTGGAAGGGGCGGACAGCCCCGATTATATCGCCGCGATCAACAAGGGCCTGATGCGGCGTTTGCCCGATTCCCGCCGCGAGGTGGTGGATGGGGCGGGGCATATGTTGCCCATCACCCATCCGGCGGAAACCGCGGCGCTTATCCGGTCTTTTTTGAAAGATGTGCCCGCGTAGGGTGGGTTTCCAACCCACCGTCCCCATCCCTGACAGGTGCGCCGGAAGGTGGGTTGCAAACCCACCCTACGGTCAGCCCTTGGCGATCTCGATAAAACGGTCGATCTGTGCCTCGGTGATGGACCAGTCGCAGACCAGGCGACAGCCAAGGGCGTCGTCCTGCGGGCCGTCCAATTCGCCATCCCACAGGTGATACATCGCGCCCGCGTCATGTAGGCGCTGATGGGCACGGCGGGGCAGGGTGGCAAAGATCATGTTGGCCTCGCGTGGCCATAGGAACCCCGCACCGATGCTGTGCAGCCCCTTTTCCAGATAGGCTGCGCGCGCGTTTGCGGTCTGTGCCAGATCGCGCCACAGATCATCGGCCAGATAGGCTTCCATCTGGGCGGACAGGTAGCGGTGTTTGGAAAACAGATGCCCGCCGCGCTTGCGTCGCAGTTCGAATTCCCACGCCTTGTCGGGGTCGAAGAAAATCACAGCCTCAACGCCCATACAGCCGTTCTTGGTGCCGCCGAACGACACGGCATCGACGCCTGCTTTCCACGTCATCTCGGCTGGGGTACAGCCCAGAGCCTCCATCGCGTTGGCGAAACGCGCTCCGTCCAGATGCACGGGCAGGCCATATTGGGCCGCGATGCCGCAAAGGGTTTCGATTTCTGCCACGGAATAGACCGTGCCGCGTTCCGTCACCGTGGTAATCGACAGCGGCCCGCGTTGCGGACCATGCACGCCGCGGTTTCCCTCGGCCTTGATCGCGCGGCGCAGCGCATCGGGTGCGATGCGGTCGCCATCGCCGACAAGGGTCAGCTTGGCCCCGCCCATGTAAAATTCGGGCGCGTTGCATTCATCCTCGTGGATATGCGCAACGGGTGAACAGAACACGGTTTCAAAGGGCTGCGTCATGGTGGCCAGAGCCAGCGCATTGGCTGCCGTGCCGGTGGCGACCAGTCTGATTTCGGCATTGGGCGCTTCGAAAATGTCGCGCAGCCTTGCCTTGACCCGTTGCATCACCAGGTCGGCCCCGTAGGAGGGCATGTAGCCGGTGTTCACGTCGGCCAAAGCCTGCATCACGGTGGGATGCGCGGGGCCGGAATTGTCAGAGGCAAAGAACATCAGATCGGCTCCTCGATGATATAGTCTTCCCAGTCGTCGTCGGCGATTTCATATTCCGACACCGTCTGCCCGCGCAGGGACACGCCCGCCGCATGTGTGCTGTCTGCATCGCCGGTGACCAGCGGGTGCCAGTCCGGCAACCCCTTGCCCTGCCAGACCAGTTTATAGGCACAGGTTTCCGGCATCCAATACAGGTTCTTGTCCATGTTCTTGGGGGTCAGGACGATACATTCCGGCACGAACTGGTGGCGGATCTCATACTGGCTGCACAGGCAGGTGGCATCGTCCAGCAGGCGGCAGGCAACACGGGTCAGGGCAACCTCGCCCGTGTCTTCGTCCTCCAGCTTGTTCAGGCAGCACTTGCCGCAGCCGTCGCACAGCGCCTCCCATTCGGGTTGGGTCATGCGGTCGGGGCGGGTGGTTTCCCAAAAACGGGGGCGCAGGCCGCTGCGGTCTGGACCGCTCATGCTTCGGCCTCTAGGATCTCGCGGGCGTGGGCGCAATCTGCATCCATCTGTTCGATCAGCGCATTCAGGCCGTCGAATTTGGCCTCGGGGCGCAGGTATTCGATCAAGGCAACCGACAGATGCGTGCCGTACAGGTCGCCTTTGAAATCGAACAGGAAGCTTTCCAGGTTTGGTTTTTCGCCGTTGAATTGCGGGCGCACTCCGATCGAGGCCGCGCCGCGGTAGCTGCCCTTGTTCGGCCCGTCCAGCACATCGACCAGCACCGCGTAGACGCCAAATTTCGGCGGGTGCAGCCCATCGATTGACATGTTCGCGGTGGGATAGCCCAATTCGCGGCCACGCTGATCGCCGCGAATGACCTTGCCTTCGATCCGGTGCCAATGGCCCAGCATGGCAGCGGCATCGCGGGGGCGCCCCTCGGTCAGCGAGGCGCGGATCGCGGTCGAAGAAACCTCGCCGGTTTCGCCCTCAAGCAGTTCGGCCACGGTCACACCAAACCCCATTTCATCGCCGAACTTCACCAGGTCGGCAGCCGATCCGGCGCGGTCCTTGCCGAAATGGAAATCGGCCCCGACCACCACGTGGCGCAGGCCCAATCCTTCGACGATCACTTGGCGCGCGAAATCACGCGGCGACAGGGCCGACAGGGCGGCATTGAAATTCAGCTCGTACAGCTTGTCCACGCCCAGCTTTTCCAGACGGTGCGCGCGCGCCTTTGGCCCCATCAAGCGAAAGGCGGGGGCATCCGATGCGAAATACTGGCGCGGGTGGGGCTCGAAGGTCATGACGCCAAGCGGCGCGCCGATGCGGGTGGCCTCGGCGCGCGCCATATCAATCACCTTGCGATGGCCGATATGCACGCCGTCAAAATTGCCGATGGCGGCAGATGCGCCCCGGTTATCTTCGGCTACGAAACTGTAATCGCGGATGATGTCCATGGGGGCAGGGGTAACGCCGCCGCCGCGCCTGTGCAAGCGTGGATGGCGCGGGTGGCGCAATGAAAAACGGGCGGGAAAGACCCGCCCGTGACGCCTCGCTTGCCGGGGTGCATCAGTCGAACTTGCGCGAGGGGGCCAGCACCGTGGCCTCGCCCTTCAGCACCGGCTTGCCATCGACAAGGCAGCGGCAATCCAGCTGAACACGGCGCTTGGCATGGTCGATGCCGATCACCTCGACCTCTGCGGTGACCATGTCGCCGGGGCGCACGGGGCCAAGGAATTTCAGCGTCTGGCCCATGTAGATCGTGCCATGGCCGGGCAGTTGTTCACCGATTACCGCGGAAATCAGGCCAGCGGTCAGCATCCCGTGGGCAATGCGCCCTTCGAAAATCGTGTCGCGGGCGTAATCGTCGTCCAGATGCACCGGGTTATGGTCGGTCGAAACCTCGGCGAACATTTCGATATCCTTGTCGGTCACGGTTTTGCGCAGGTGGCGCACCATCCCCATTTCGATATCTTCAATGCAGATGGTTCCGCGTGGCATATTGTCCAACATCAGGCCCTCCGAGGTCCGTTAGGTAACATTGCGGCGCGATTAGGGCGCTTTGGGTAACTTTATTACTTCGCAGTTGCAGAAAATCAAGCCCTGAATCGCATCAGCGTAATGCGCCAATGGTATAGGTTGGCGATTGCATTTCGCGGGTCAGGAATGCCTCAAGCGCCTTTTTTTCGGGCTGATCGGTGGTGTTCGTATCGTCGCGCGCCAGCCCGCCCGAGATGAACAGGCTGTCGATATCCTCGCCCGAGGCACCCTTGATGTCGGTCTGGATGCCGTCGCCAATGGCAAGGATTCGGTTGTCGGGAATGTCATGCCCGTCAGCCAGCAGGCGGCGGCGCGCCAAATCGTAAATCGGCGGGTGGGGCTTGCCGAAATACAGGCTCTCGCCGCCCATTTCCGTATACAGCCCCGCCAATGCGCCCGCGCACCATTCGCGATGATCGCCGCGGTCCACCACGATGTCGGGGTTGGCGCATAGCAGCTTCATCCCCTTTTGCTTGGCATAAAGAAAGACGGGCCGGTTCACATCGGGGTCGGCCATCGGGTCGTTGGGGCCGCAGCAGACGATGCCCTCGGCCTCTTCCAGCGGGACGATTTCAATATCCACGGGGTTCTCGATCACCTCGATGGGCTGGAAAAACTCCTCGTCGCGTTCCCATTCGCCCATGAAATATACCTTGCGGCCAACGGCTCCGGTGAACATGGCGGCGCGAGCGCTGTCGCCGCTGGTGGCGATCGTGTCCCAGACGTCGCGGGCCACGCCGAACTTGTCCAACTGCACCGCCACCCCCGCGCGCGGCTTGGGCGAATTGGTGACCAAGACCACGATGCCGCCGGTCTTGCGATAGTCCTGCAAGGCCGCCACGGCCGAGGGGATGGCCCGCACCCCGTCATGGACGCAGCCCCACAGATCCACGAACAACGCCTTGTAGGGTTCGGAAATCTCGGACAGGGATTGGACGATCTGGGTCATGGGGTGCCTTTCATCGGGGCATTGGGATTGCCCAAGATATGGCGCAGTGGGGCGGGTTTGACCAGTTGGAATGCTTTGGCCGCGCGTATGGCGGCAGGCAAGTTCCCGCTGACAATCGGGCTTTTCCATGGCCGATGCTTTTTACGTATTCTTAATTCATTATATGAATGCTGCGCGCGCAAGATGTACCGAGCGATTTGAAGGAAAGACCATGAAAACTCTGACAGCTACAGTAGCGATTCTTGCCCTTTTTTCGGGCGCGGCATTTGCCTCTCACGCGAACCCGTGGGCAACCGAGGACGACACTGTTCTGGCCAAGAACCATGATGACAACCAGGTCCGATCCGTCGATACCCCCGGCGAAGACGAGATGAACGGTGTGATGACGCGCAGCGCGCGCGGCAAGCTGGACGCCGACCTGGGCGGCGGTGCGGCTCAGGCAGCGAACGGCGCTGGCGGTTCGGGTGCAGGCGCGGGTGCCGGTGCCGGCAATGGAGGCGGAAACGGCCACGGCGGCCGCGACTGATCGCCCACAAGATTGCTAAATGACAAAGGGCCGGTGCGTTGTCGCACCGGCCCTTTTTTCATCGCACGGGGGCGATCAGTAGCGGACTGCCAGACCTTTGGCATCGACCGTGCCCCAACTGACGAGCGACACATGCGGGCCGGTGATTTCGACGTTCACCACGGCATTCGCCCTCATGGCGGCTGCCTTTTCTTGCAGCTTGGTGCGGGCCATTGCCGGCGTGGGGTTGGGGTGGAAGGCGGTCAGTTTGTTCACGTTCACCTCGACCGGGCCAAGCACGGTGTGCGGGCCGGTGGCGGGGCCGCTGCTCAGCTTTCCCTGCGAAGGGGCCACGGGGGCAACGGATGCCGCAACGGGCTTGGGGTTGCCTGTGGGCGAGGTGGTGTAGTTGCCCTTCTCAAGGGTGCAGCCGGCAGCGAGAAGGGCAATGCCGCCAAGGGCGGCGATGCGGAACAAGGTCACGCGATACTCCGGACTCCGGTTTGAATATGTAAGGGGCTTAGTGTTCCCTATAGTTGCAGGTGGCGCAAACGTTTCGCGCAAAGAAAACGGCCGCTGTGCGGGGCAACGGCCGTCGTCTTGGAAAATATACGTGGATCAGACCTTGAGGTTCGGAATGATCTGTTTTTTGCGGGACATGATGCCCGGCAGGACCACGGTGTCGCCGGTCACGGTGACGTCAAAGCTTTTCTCGGCTACGGATTTCACCACGTCGTTCTGCACGAACAGGGTGGCTTCTTCGTTCAGGATGTCCACGACGAACAGCAGAACGTGGTCAACGCCGTCTTCCTTAGCCACGTCCACCATCGAATTCAGCAGGCTGTCCTTGCGGTCCAGCACGATTTTCGGCGCGGTGGTTTCCAGAACGGAGACGCGGAATTTCACGCCGTCCACGGCGAATTCCTTGCTGTCCATGCGGATCAGTTCGGCATCGGAAAATGCCGAGATGTCGGATTTCGCTTCGAACATTTCCGATGCATAGGCCGACAGGTCCAGGTTCAGCTCGCCCGCCAGTTTTTCGGCCAGGGCACGGTCCTGATCGGTGGTGGTGGGGCTGCGGAATTCCAGCGTGTCGGACAGGATGCAGGAAAGCATCGCGCCCTTGATATTGTCGGGCATCTTGTCAGCATTGTCGCCCATCAGATTGTGCATGATGGTGGCGGTGCAGGCCAGCGGCTTGATGGTGATGTCGATCGGACCCTTGGTTTCCAGCCCGCCGACCAGCTTGTGGTGGTCGATGATCTGGATCACGTCCGCATCGTTGATGGATGCGGGCAGCTCGGCCGGGTTGTTGGTGTCGACGATGACGACCTGATCGTCTGCGGTCACGTCGCTGATGATCTCGGGCTGGTCAAAGCCCCACTTGCCCAGAACAAACGCCGCTTCGGTGTTCGGCTCGCCCAGCAGTTTCGCTTCGGCGGGGGTGCCGCGGATTTCGCTCAGATACCAGGCCCAGATGAGGGGAGAGCCGGTGGAGTCGGTGTCAGGGGATTTGTGGCCAAAAACCTTGATCGTCATTGCTATGTCCTTCGCATCGAATGGGGCGGTTTCGCGGGCCTTATAGGCAGGCGGGCCTCGCTTGTCACGCCCCCAGTGACCGTGTTTTGCTGCGTTGCGGCATTTCTACCTGCGCGCTTGGGTGTGGCGGCGGTTTGCCGTATGACGTCGGCATGGGAAAACCGAACGAAACCGAGCTGTATCCGCCGATCAAAGCCTTCCTCGAGGCGCAGGGCTTTGCCGTGAAGGGAGAGGTCGGCGCGGCAGATGTGATGGCGCTGCGCGGCGACGAAGATCCGCTGCTGGTCGAATTGAAATCCGGCTTTTCCCTGACGCTTTTGCAACAGGCGGTGGCGCGGCAAACGGTATCCGACTGCGTTTACGTGGCCGTGCCGCGCTGGACCGGCAAGGCGGGGTATCGCGCGTTCAAGGGCAACCTTGGCCTGTGCAAACGGCTGGGGCTGGGGGTGTTCACGGTGCGAATGGCGGATGGGCTGGTGGAATTGCACCACGAGCCGCGCCCGTTCCAGCCGCGCAAGAACGCGCGGCGGCGCGCGTCGCTGATTGCCGAATTCAAGGCGCGCGAGGGCGATCCGAACCTTGGCGGCGCACCTGCCACGGCAGGCCGGATGACCGCCTATCGGCAGGATGCGCAGCGCTGCGCCGATTATCTGGCGCAGGCGGGACATGCCAGCGGGGCCGAGATCAAGAGCGAGGCGGGCGTTGCCCGCGCCACGGCGATCATGGCGGCCAATCACTATGGCTGGTTCGTGCGGCAGAAGCGCGGGGTTTACGCCCTGACCGAAGCAGGGCAGGCCGCGCGCGGCAATGGCGCGGCACCGCTGCAGAGGACAGGAAAGGGCAAAGGGAAGGTGGGTTGAAAACCCACCCTACGGATCACGGCTGGCGTAGGGTGGGTTTGCAACCCACCGCCCGCAAGCGCGCGCCTTAGCGCGTCGCAAAGGGCAGGCGCTTTACCTCGAACCCCTGTTCGGCCAGCAGATTCAGCAGGCCCGCCTCGCCGGGCAGGTGGCCTGCGCCTACGGCGACGAATGCCTCTTTGCCGCCGATTTCCGCCACAAGCTTTTGGGACCATGCGCGGTTGCGGTCCTGCAACAGGGGTTTTTCCATTATGGCAAATTCTTCGGCGGTGAACCCCGCCTTGAGGCTTTCCATCTTCATGTATTCCCACAGGCGGGCGATGTCCTGATCTAGGTAGCGTTGCAGCAGGGTGTGGGTCAGGTCGTCAGCCTGGTCGATATAGGCGAAGGAGGCGCGCAGCATCTCGATCTGTTCGTCCTGTGGCATGTTGTCGATCATGCCCAGCATTGTGCGCCAATCCTCCAGCGATTGCGCCTTTTCGGCGGCGTGGTTGTTGATCAGAACGTCAATTCCGGGCTGATCCATAAGCCCGCTGCGGATCACACAGGGGCCGAGGGACAGGAGCATAGACCCGAAGAAGGGTTTGAACTTGGCCGCCATGAATCCGGGAATGGCGCGGTCTGCCATTGCCTCTGAATAGGTTTGCCAATCCTCCGGGCCAAGCTGGTCGATCAGGGTCGGGCCTTGGGTGATGAACATCAATTCCGGTTCTGACGCCATGGCGCGTTTGGCCTGATCCATGTCATCGCCGCCGGTTTCCAGATAGACGATGCCTGCGTGGTCGATAAGCGGGGTAAGCGCGGCCAGGTGTGCCGCTGTCAGGTCATGGCGGAAATGGTAGGTGCCAAAGATGGTGATGCCGGTGTCGCCTTTTTGCGCGCGCCACAGCAGCCCCGAAGGATAGGGTGTGGCGGCGACGCGCGTGGCCAGTTCCGCCGCCTCGGCTTGGGTCAGGTCCGCCATCAGGTCTGTGCCTTCGCACAGGGCAAGCGCCTTGTCGGGAAGGCATGCGAGGGTGGCGGCGGCAAGGGCGAGGGACAAAAGAACAGAGCGCATGAAGGGCCTTTCCTGAGGATCGAAACCAGTGGCGCGCAGGCTATCCGCTTGGGTTGGTGGCGACAAGCGCGGCGGCTGGTTCATCCTTGCTTAACCATGGTCCGACAAAGCTGCCAAAAATTTTGCGAAGCGTTGTTGACTCATCTTCGGACGGTCCTTAGCTATGCGCCGTTAGCACTCGAACAAAGTGAGTGCTAATGGTCCCGATCCGCGGGGCCAATAGGGAGAAACTTTGAGTCAAGGAGCCTCGAAGATGGCATTTACACCGCTTCACGACCGCGTTCTGGTCCGCCGCGTAGAAAGCGACGAGAAAACCAAGGGTGGTCTGATCATCCCCGATAGCGCAAAAGAAAAACCCGCCGAAGGCCTGATCGTGGCCGTTGGCGCCGGTGCCCGTGACGAAGATGGCGACCGTATCGCCATGGATGTTAAAGAGGGCGATAAAGTGCTGTTCGGCAAGTGGTCCGGCACCGAGATCACGCTGGAAGGCGAAGAGCTGCTGATCATGAAGGAATCCGACATCATGGGCATCATCGGCTGAGGCATCGCGCCACGCAGCTGATCCCTTGATCGCATTCCAATAGAAACACTAGTTCAGGAGAGACACATATGTCTGCCAAGGACGTCAAATTCGATACCGATGCCCGCAACCGTATGCTCAAGGGTGTCAACATCCTTGCCGACGCGGTGAAAGTTACACTGGGCCCCAAGGGCCGCAACGTCGTGCTGGATAAATCCTTCGGCGCGCCCCGTATCACCAAGGACGGTGTGTCGGTGGCCAAGGAAATCGAACTGGAAGACAAGTTCGAAAACATGGGCGCGCAGATGGTGAAAGAAGTCGCCAGCCGCACCAATGACGAAGCCGGCGACGGCACCACGACCGCGACTGTTCTGGCCCAAGCCATCGTCAAAGAAGGCATGAAATCGGTTGCCGCTGACATGAACCCGATGGACCTGAAGCGCGGCATCAATCTGGCAACTGCCAAAGTCGTTGAAGCGATCAAAGCCGCCTCGCGCCCTGTCAACGACAGCGCCGAAGTTGCTCAGGTCGGCACCATCTCGGCCAACGGCGAAGTCGAAATCGGTCGTCAGATCGCAGACGCGATGCAGAAAGTCGGCAACGAGGGTGTGATCACTGTCGAAGAGAACAAGGGTCTGGAAACAGAGACCACTGTTGTTGAAGGCATGCAGTTCGATCGCGGTTACCTGTCGCCTTACTTCGTGACCAACCCCGACAAGATGATTGCAGATATGGAAGACTGCATGATCTTGCTGCACGAGAAGAAACTCTCGTCGCTGCAGCCGATGGTTCCGCTGCTGGAATCGGTTATCCAGTCGCAAAAGCCGCTGCTGATCATTGCCGAAGATGTTGAGGGCGAAGCCCTGGCAACTCTGGTTGTGAACAAGCTGCGTGGCGGTCTGAAAATCGCTGCTGTCAAAGCACCGGGCTTCGGCGATCGCCGCAAGGCCATGCTGCAGGACATCGCCATTCTGACCGGTGGTCAGGTGATCAGCGAAGATCTGGGCATGAAGCTTGAGTCCGTGACCATGGACATGCTGGGTTCGGCCAAGAAAATCACCATCACCAAAGACGAGACAACCATCGTTGACGGCGCTGGCGACAAAGCCGAGATCGAAGCACGTGTTGCTCAGATCCGCACGCAGGTTGAAGAAACCACGTCGGATTATGACCGTGAGAAGCTGCAAGAGCGCGTGGCCAAACTGGCCGGTGGTGTTGCTGTCATCCGCGTTGGCGGCATGACCGAAGTTGAAGTCAAAGAGCGCAAAGACCGCGTTGACGATGCCCTGAACGCGACCCGTGCGGCCGTGCAGGAAGGTATCGTTGTAGGTGGTGGTGTTGCTCTGGTTCAGGCTGCCAAGGCCCTTGACGGTCTGACAGGCATCAACAGCGACCAGAACGCCGGTATCACCATCGTGCGTAAAGCCATCGAAGCGCCGCTGCGTCAGATCGCTGAAAACGCCGGTGTGGACGGTGCGGTTGTGGCTGGCAAGGTCCGCGAATCGACCGACCTGACCTTTGGCTTCAACGCCCAGACCGAAGAATATGGCGACATGTTCAAATTCGGCGTGATCGACCCCGCCAAAGTGGTGCGCACCGCGCTGGAAGATGCAGCATCTGTTGCCGGTCTGCTGATCACCACCGAAGCTATGGTTGCCGACAAACCGTCGAAAGACGGCGGTGCCGGTGGCGGCATGCCCGACATGGGTGGCATGGGAGGCATGGGCGGCATGATGTAAGTCACGCCCTGCTTGTCAGGACTTTGAGGGTCGCCTTCGGGCGGCCCTCTTTTCGTTTTGGGGGTGCGACCTGGCAGTGCGGCCTTGCGGCCGCGCTGGTTTTCGGGATGCGCGGCGCGGCGATGTCAGGCCTGTCAGCCCTGCGCGAGTTTCACGGGCGCGCCATGCGGCGTGGAGAGGTATGCCTTTTCCCAACGGACTTTCATGTGTTCGACCGCTTCGGATGTCGCCAGGTCGCGCGCGGCGGCGAGGGACTCCAGCGTGGCGAGCCATGCGTTATAGTAATCGTCCGATCCGTCCTGCGGGCGTTCCGCACCGCGGCGGGCCAGTTCCGCGCCGAAATGTTCCGTCCATTCGGGCCATGTGAAGGCGCCCTTATCCGACAGGGCGACGGTCAGTGCAAAGACCTGTGCGTGCCATGGGGCGTCGAAGCGGGGGCTGTCTTGGCGGGAGGGGATGGGGATGGTCATGTGGCCTTCAGGTATGGTTCGAACGCGTCCAGCGCCACCTCGTCCTCGGGGTGTTCGGGGGCCAGCCACAGATCGCGCGCCTTGACCGTGACGGTATAGAGATATTGCGGATCCTCGCCCAGCCCGTGCGCGTTGGCATCGGGAAAAACATGCGCCCCGTGGCAGCGGATCACGGTGCCGGTGGCGCCCGACATATAGCCGGGCAGGCGGGTGTGGCCGCCGGGAACGCTGGTGTGGCGAGCGCGCATCAGGCAGACGGTGTCGCCGGGTTTGAAGCGCGGGGCCGGGCCTTGGCGCGTGGTGGGGCCGCCGCGTTTCAGCGTGGAGGCAACGGCATCGGCGGTCAGCTTGCGGTCTGTCAGCGCGGCGGGCGCTGGGCCGTCTGCGTGGCCCGCAGCCAGTTCGGCGCGGGTCAGAACGCCGGTCTCGGCCAGCAGGTCGGCCAGCGCGCTGATCCATTTCTCGTAATAGGAAAAACGGCTGTAATCGCGCGGGGAGAGCCGCTCGCGCGCGTGGCGCGAGGTGTCGAGGTTCCATTGCCCCAAGCTGCCCGTGGCCAGGGTCACTGCCAGCGCGCGCGCGTGCCAGTCCTGCGCGAAAACCGGTGTGCCATCGGAATCGCGCATCACGGTGCCATCCCCGAATCGCCCGCCCATGTCGTGAATGCGCATCACGCGTCCCTTGCCGATAGGGGCAGGCCGGTGCCGACCATCGAATCGCGGGTGACGAGCGGGAGGAGCTGTTCGGCGCTCCACCCTTCGGTGCCTTCGGGGCGCATGGGCAGGATGAGGTAGCGCACCTCGGCCGTGCTGTCCCAGACGCGGACGGCTTGCTCCGCCGGAAGGGTCAGGCCGAATTCGGCCAGAACCGCGCGTGGCTCGCGCACGGCGCGGGCGCGGTAGGCATCGGATTTATACCATGCGGGGGGGATGCCCAGTAGGGTCCAAGGGTAGCAGGAACAAAGCGTGCAGACGACCATGTTATGCCGCTGGGGCGTGTTTTCGACCACCACCACATGTTCGCCTTGCCGGCCGGTCAGGCCCATGCCATCCAGCACCGCATCGGCATTGTTCAGTAGGGCGGTGCGAAAATCGGGGTCGGCCCATGCGCGGGCGACTACGCGCGCGCCTTCCTGCGGGCCGACCTTGTGGGCGTAGGTGTCGATGATCGCGTCCAGGGCGGCGGGGTCGATCAGCCCTTTCTCGGTCAGGATGGTTTCAAGGGCGCGCACCCGCAGTGCCGGATCGGGCGGCAAAAGCGCATGGGCGTGATCATGGTCGTGGTCGTGATGGTCATGTGGCATGGAGGTAGAATGGCGCATACCGGCGCCTTCGTCACGCGCGGATTCAGTTTGCGGAACCGATTAAGGGGAAAATTGCCGAAATCTGGCAGGGAAGCGGGGCAGGGTGCTTGACGGGGCGGGTGATTCCGCCTAATGACCGCAAACGGAATTCGGGGCGCGGCCTGTGGCGGTGCCCCTATGTGTTGATAAAGCGGGCCGGGGCAACCCTGCGACCGCCACACCAGACGAGGATGAACCCATGTCGCGCCGCTGCGAACTGACCGGAAAAGGCCCGATGACTGGCAATAATGTCAGCCATGCCAACAACAAGACCCGTCGCCGGTTTTTGCCGAACCTGAACGACGTGACCCTGCAATCCGAAACGCTGAACCGTGGCATCAAGCTGCGCATCTCGGCGGCTGCCCTGCGCACGGTGGACCACCGTGGCGGTCTGGACAAGTTCCTGGCCAAGGCGAAAGACACCGAGCTGTCGGCCTCTGCGTTGAAAGTAAAAAAAGAGATCGCGAAAGCCCAAGCGGCCAACGCCTGATCCTTTCGGACCTGTTTGGAAAGACCCCGCTGGGCAGTGCCACGCGGGGTTTTTTCGTGTTCTGCATGAGCGGGGCTTTGCCCCTGCGCAATTTGTCGCTTTTCAATCGGGGTGCGACGGGCCTATATCGAACCCATGACGCGGCTACGCTCTTCTGTGTCGGCGCTTTTGCTGGCCTTTATCCTGGTCTTTACCGGTCAGTCCATGGCGCTTGCCCGCTTCATGTCCTCGCCCTCGGGCGAGATGGTGCTTTGCACGGGGACCGGTCCCCTCGCCATTCAGGTGGATGACGAGGGCAACCCGGTCGGTCCTGCGCATATATGTCCGGATTGCGCGCTGAGTTTCTTTGCCGCCGTGGGCCATGTTCCCGATATGCCTGTGCGTCCTTTGGTCGTGTCGGATTTGGTTCATGTAGAGGCAGGGCAGCAGGCCTCCTCGTCAGGGGCCGTGCGTGCAACCGCGCGCGGGCCGCCACTGGCGGCGTGATCTACCCGATCACCCTTCCAGCACACTGATCTAACCTGACATTTTTCACCTGACAGAAGGAGAGGACCGCATGTCCCTCAAATCCACCGTTTTCGCGGCACTGACCGCCACCGCTTTCGCCCTTCCCGCCTTTGCAGCCGATGACGTGACGAAGGGCGATCTGATGATCCATGACCCTTACGCGCGCGTGTCGTCGATGATGTCGAAATCGGGCGCGGCCTTCATGATGATCCACAACAAGGGCACCGAGGCCGATCACTTGGTTTCTGCCGCGTCCCCCGTGGCCGAACGGGTCGAATTGCACACCCATAAGGAAGACGCCAACGGCGTGATGCGGATGCTGCATGTCGAAGAAGGGTTCGACGTGCCGGCGGACGGCCAACTGGCCATGCAGCGCGGCGGGCACCACGTGATGTTCCTTGGTCTGAAGCAAGAGCTGAAGCAGGGCGATATCGTGCCCGTGACCCTGACCTTTGAAAAAGCTGGTGACGTGCTGGTCAACGTGCCCGTCGATCTGGAGCGCAAGCCGATGAAGGGCATGCAGCACGGCAAGATGGACCATTCGAAAATGGATCATGGCAAGATGAAGATGTCGGACTGATCCTTGCGCGCCCCTGTTGATGGGAGCACGCTCCGCCTCGGGCAGCTTTGCTGCCTTCGCCGGATCGTCAGCCGGGCCCTTACAGGGCTCGGCTGTTTGCATTCTGACAGGTGGTCATTCCGGCAAGAGCGTGGCGATCCATGCGGGCACGACCTGGGTCGCCTTGCCTGTCCGGCGTTCGTCGAAAGCAGCGGAGATATCCGAGCGTTCGAGGTTCAGCTCGATGGTATGCGCGCCGGCCTGCGCCGCCTCACGCACGAAGCCGGCTGCCGGGTAGACCTGCCCTGAAGTGCCGATCGAGGCAAAGACCGTGGCGCTGATCAGGTGATCGGCGATTTCGTCCATATGTTGGGGGATCTCGCCGAACCAGGTAATGTCGGGCCGGGTCGCGGGTGCGGCGCAGGCGGGGCAGGGATCGGCGGGTGACATGCGCGGGGGCGCGTCCCAGCGGGCTCCGCATGCCACGCAGCAGGCGCCGTTCAGCCGCCCGTGCATATGCAGAACGCTTGCCCCAGCTGCCTCGTGCAGGCCATCGACGTTTTGCGTCACGATCACCACTTCGCCATCCCAATCGCGTTGCAACCGCGCCAGCGCCTGATGCGCGGCGTTCGGACTGGCGGCGCGCGCATCGCGGCGGCGCATGTTGTAGAACTCATGCACCAAGGCGGGATCGCGGGCGAACCCTTCGGGGGTGGCGACCTGTTCGATCGGGTATCTTTCCCACAGGCCGCCCGCATCGCGGAACGTGCCCAACCCGCTTTCGGTCGAGATACCCGCGCCGGTCAAAATCACGATCTTGCCCATTGGCTTACCCTTACCCTTACCCTTATCCATATCGAATTCTTGCCATTTTGCTATGCAATGGGGAATTAACCAAGTCCCTGACGCGCGTGGGCCCATGTTCAACCCGACCCAAACCTTACTCGCCTTTCATTTTCTGGGCATCTGCGTGGATATTGACCGCACGCTGGTGCTGTTGGTGCTGATCATCGGGTTCTTTTCCGGCGGGGTGCAAACCCGGTCTGGGCGATCAGCGTTATTGCCATGCTGGTCTGGGGGACGCTGTTCGAACCGGGGCATATGCGCCTGATCCATCCGGCGATCGCGTCGCGGATCAGCGTTTGGGTCGGTGTCGTGGCGGCCGTACTGTGGTGGCCCGCGCTGATCGTGCTGTATATTTCGACCGGGTGATATTGTTCTTCGGCCCTTCGCTCCGCGATCATTGGCGCAAAGCGCAAGGGGGCTGGCATGACGGCGATCCTGTTCGTCTGCCTGGGCAATATCTGCCGGTCCCCCACGGCCGAGGCGGTGACGCGCGCGCTGGCCGGCACCGAAACTCAACTGACATTCGACAGCGCCGGCACGGCCGGTTGGCATGTGGGCGATGCGCCCTATCCGCAAATGTGCGCGGCGGCGCAGGCGCGGGGCTATGCGCTGTCGGGCCTGCGTGCGCGCCAGTTCAGCCCGCGTGATTTCGGGCAGTTCTCGTTGATTGTGGCGATGGACAAGGCCAACCTGACCGAGGTCGAGGCGCAGCGCCCTATCGGCGCGACCACGCCCGCGCGACGGTTCACCGATTTCGCACCGGATACAGGTTTCGACCATGTGCCCGACCCTTATTACACGCGCGATTTCGACCAGGCGCTGGATCTGGTCGAAGTCTGTGCCAGGGGTCTGCTCAGCGATTTGCGGTCGGATTAACGGCAGGCCTGCGATGCGGCCTGACCAAAGGCTTTCCAGCGTTTCCAGAACACCTCGTTCGTGCGCTGGTCGGATTGGCGCACCTCTTGCAGCTTTTCGGGCTTGCGGAAATATCGTGCGCCGCGGCGCTGTTCGGCCCCGCTGAGCGTCTGGTTCGCCACTTTCTGGATGCAGCGGCACAGATCCGGCGATTTTTGCTTGCGCGGAGAAGACATGCAGGCGCGCGAGATTGGCCCTGCTTCTGCCAATTCGGCGGCGATCGGGGTCACGAAAACGGCCAGAAGGGCCGCAAGCATCATGCGTTTCATCTTGTCTTGCCTCATCATCTTTTAAGCGGTCAGTGCCTGCGGGTTTGTTCCCGTCTGTGGCTGGCCTGTCCCGAACTGTCTACTCTTGCGGCGCATTGTGCCGCAGCGCGCGGCAGTTTTCAATCGCGCAACTTTGCGGCGCTGTGATCTGGGCAAAGGCCCGCCCGAACCGGCCCCGATCAGGTCCCCGAACCCGCCCCGATCAGGTCCCCGATCAGGTCAGTGTCACCACGACCGATCCGCGCTTGTGATGGCTGTCCACGCGGGCATGGGCTTGCGGCAATGCGCTGAACGGAAACTGGCTGTCGATCAGGGGGCGCAGCACCCCCGCCGCCGCCATGGCCACCACGTCCGCGAATAGCGCGGGCGCATCGGGCGGGCTGCCCGCGATCATCTCGGCCCCGCTGTCTTTCTTGCCCGCGCGCAGCATTGCAATGACCGATGCGACCGCCGCCAGATAGCGCCCGTCCGGCGCAAGGGCACCCAGCGCCTGCGCGAAAGTTGTCGATCCGACCGTGTCGAAGATGACGTGATGCGGCCCGCCCGCGAAGGGATCGACGCGGGTGTAATCCGTCACCTCGACCGCGCCAAGGCTGTGCACAAGGTTCATGTTCGGGCCAGAGCAGACCCCCGTGACCCGCGCGCCCAGATGCCGCCCGATCTGCACCGCTGCCGATCCAACCGCGCCGGACGCGCCGATCACCAACAGCTTTTCTCCGCGCTTCAGCCGCGCCGTTTCGCGCAGGAACCACAGGGCCGTGGTGCCGCCAAAGCCAAGCGCGGCGGATTCCGCGAAATCCAGGCCAAAGGGTTTGGCTTCGACCGCGCGCTGCGGCACCGCCGCGAATTCGGCATGTGCGCCAAGCCGGGTGTCGGGAAAGGCGGTCACCTCGTTCCCCGGCGCAAAACGGGAGACATTTTCGCCCACCTCTGCCACCACGCCGGACAATTGGCAGCCCAGAACCTTGCGGCGGGGGCGCAGTAACCCCAGCATCATCCGCGCAGGCAGCCAGAACCCGCCCGGAAAATCCGAGGCCCGGATGCGCGCATCGCCGCTGGAAACGGTGGTGGCGGCCATACGGATCAGCACCTCGTCCGGGCCGGGGGCGGGACGCGGGCGGTTGGCCTGCCGCAAGACCTCTGGTCCGCCGTATCGGCGGCATTCCCAAACGCGCATGATTTTTCCTTTTGTTCCCATATGCTTTCTGGCGCGAAGCGGGGCATGCCCGCAAGTCGGGAAAACCCATAGCCGGGGCGCTGGGGGCAAAATTTCCGCGCTGCCGGTGCGCGGGCAGCGCCAGCGCCCTTTTCGGTTCTGCGCAAAGGGCGTATTGCAGGCCCATGAAACGGTTTTTCCTTGTCCTTCTTTTGCTGGCCGGGCGTCCGGCCATGGCCGATTGTGTGGTGCTGTTGCACGGGCTTGCCCGCACCAGTGACAGTTTCGTGCTGATGGAGCAGGTGTTGAAAGCGCGCGGCTATAAGGTGGCGCGCCCGACTTATCCTTCGACCAAGGCCACGGTATCCGCCTTGGCGCGCGATGTGCTGCCGCGCGGCGTGGCCGAATGCGCGGGGCAGCGTGTGCATTTCGTCACCCATTCCATGGGTGGCATCCTGTTGCGGGTCTGGTTGATGCGAAACCGCCCCGATGACCTGGGCCGCGTGGTGATGCTGGCCCCGCCCAATGGTGGATCGGAAATCGTTGACGTGCTGGGCGAGCTGGCCGCATTTGGCTGGTTGAGTGGCCCCGCGGGCGAGCAGCTTGGTACCGATGGGTTGCCGGCGCGCCTGCCGCAGGTCGATTTCGACTTGGGAGTGATCGCGGGGAAACGATCGCTCAACCCTGCCTTTTCGATCATGATCGAGGGGCCGGATGACGGCAGGGTTTCCGTCGCTCATACGCGGGTCGATGGCATGGCCGATCACCTTGTGCTGCCCGTCACCCACACCTTCATGATGAACAACCCCGTGGTCATGGCCCAGGTGCTGGCCTTTCTGGAAAACGGGAAATTTCAAAAGGATATGAGCCTGCCGGCCGCCTTTCGCCGGATCGGAGAGGACCAATGACGCCCCTGACACTGCGCGGAGCCAAGGTGCTTTGGCCGGATGGCATGGATGCGGGCGATGTGCATCTGTCCGGCGGATTGTTGTCGGACCTGCCGCAGGGCAAGGCGGTGGACCTGTCGGGCCATCGCATCCTGCCGGGGATCGTAGATATTCATGGCGACGGGTTCGAACGCCACCTTGCCCCGCGCCGTGGTGCGATGCGCGATCTGGGCACGGGGCTGCAATCGACCATGGCGGAACTGGCCGCGAACGGGATCACCACTGCGGTTCTGGCCCAATTCTGGAGCTGGGAGGGCGGGATGCGCGCCCCCGAATTTGCCCTGCGCTTTCTCAAGGTGCTGGAGGCGTTCGATTCCGGCGGCACTACGCTTTATCCGCAATTACGGTTCGAAACGCATCTGCTTGATCAATATGAAGAATTCGCCGCCGCCGTGGCGCGGTTCAAGGTGCCTTACGTGGTCTTCAACGACCATGTGCCGCATTCGGCGCTGGACAAGGGCAAGCGCCCGCCGCGCATGACCGGACAGGCCCTGAAATCGGGCCGCTCGCCCGAGGCGCATCTTGCCTTGTTGCAAGGGCTGCATGCCCGCACGGACGAGGTGCCGCAGGCCGTCATGGCCCTTGCCGCGCGGCTGTCTGCGCTGGGCGTCAGGCTTGGCTCGCATGATGATGCCACGGCCGATGGACGGGCGTTCTGGCGCGGTGTCGGTGCCGAGGTATCAGAGTTCCCCGAAACGGCCGAGGCCGCGCAAGCCGCGCGCGCAGGCGGCGATGCGGTGGTGTTGGGTGCGCCCAACGTGGTGCGGGGCGGGTCGCATTCGGGCCATGTCAGCGCGGCGGATCTGGTGCGGCAGGGGCTGTGCGATGCCTTGGCATCGGATTACCACTATCCCGCGCCGCGTCAGGCGGCATTGATGCTGGCAGAAAGTATCGGTTTGTCAAAGGCCTGGGGGGTGGTGTCTCCCGGCCCCGCGCAGGTGCTGGGCCTGACGGACCGGGGCGTGATCCGCCCCGGTCTGCGCGCCGATCTGATGGTTCTGGACGGGCAAGACCGCGTCGGGGCGACCATCGCGGGCGGGCGCATCACCTATCTGGCGGGGGAAACCGCCGAAAGGTTCATCGCCTGAAACCTTGCGATGGGTTGCCTGCTTGGCGCCGCTTCGCTTCGCCTAGATATTTGGCGCCGCTTCGCTTCGCCCTAGTGCTTGGTCGTGCCCAGCTTGACGTGGTTCACATGGCCCATCTTGCGGCCAAGCTTAACCTCGGCCTTGCCGTATAGATGCAGGGCGGCGTTCGCTTCTTTCGCGATGTCGGGCACGCGGTCCATGTCGTCGCCGATCAGGTTTTCCATCACCACGTCGGAATGGCGTTGGCCATCGCCCAGCGGCCATCCGGCAACGGCGCGGATGTGTTGTTCGAACTGGTCCACGGCACAGCCGTTCTGGGTCCAGTGGCCGGAATTATGCACGCGTGGGGCGATCTCGTTCACGATCAGGCCTTGGGGCGTCACGAACAGTTCCACCCCCATTACGCCGACATAATCCAGCGCGTTCAATATCTTGGCGGCCAGCAGCACCGCATCGGTGCGCTGCGAGACGCTGAGCAGTGCGGGCACGGTGGTGCTGCGCAAAATGCCGTCCTTATGCACGTTCTGGCCAGGGTCGAAACAGGCGACGCGCCCGTCCAGCCCGCGCGCGGCGATGACCGACACTTCGTGGCTGAAGTCAACGAAACCTTCCAGCAGGGCCTGTGCGCCAGCCATGTCCGTGATGGCGCGGGCGGCGTCATGGGCGCTGTCCAGCCGCGATTGCCCCTTGCCGTCGTAACCGAAGCGGCGGGTTTTCAGGATGGCGGGGGTGCCGATTTCGGCCATGGCGGCGGCTAGGTCGCCCGCCGTTTCAACCGGCGCATAGGGTGCGGTTTTCAACCCCAGATCGGACAGGAAATCCTTTTCGGTCAGCCGGTCCTGGCTGACGCGCAGCGCCTCGCGGCCCGGGCGGATGGGGCGGATTTTCTCAAGTATATCAAGGGCCGAGGTCGGGATATTCTCGAACTCGTAGGTGATGACATCGACGGTTTCAGCGAATGCCTTCAGCGCCGTTTCATCCTCGTAGGCGGCGGTCGTCACCGCATGGGCCACGTCGCCCGCAGGCGGGTTTGCGCCCGGCTCGAAGATATGGGTGCGAAAGCCAAGGCGCGCAGCCGCGACAGACAGCATTCGGCCCAGTTGGCCGCCGCCCAGGATGCCGATGGTTGCGCCGGTTTGAAGGGTATCAGTCATCGGAAGGCTCGTCTGGTATGGATGCGGAAAGCGCCTCGCGCCATGCGTCAAGGCGGGTGGCCAGTTCGGGATCTTGAAGCGCCAGGATGCCGGCTGCCATCAGCCCGGCATTTGCCGCCCCGGCAGAACCGATCGCCATGGTCGCGACGGGAAAGCCCTTGGGCATTTGTACGATGGAATAAAGGCTATCGACGCCAGACAGGGCGCGGGTCTGCACCGGCACGCCGACGACAGGCACGCGGGTTTTCGACGCCATCATGCCCGGCAGGTGGGCGGCCCCGCCAGCACCGGCGATGATCACTTGCAATCCGCGGCCCGCGGCCTGTTTTCCATAGGTCCACAGACGGTCGGGCGTGCGGTGAGCCGAGACGATCTTTGCCTCATAGGCCACACCCAATTCGTCAAGAATATCAGCGGCTTCCTTCATGGTGGGCCAGTCCGACTGACTGCCCATGATGATGCCGACCTTGATCTGAGACATAACTGTTCCTTTGCGCTGCGCACGAAGCGGCACTATAGCCCGCGGGTCAGGCTACGCAATGATATCCGGGGTCAAACGGTCCTCGATCCGGGCAATGCGATCCTTGAGCATCAGCTTGCGCCGCTTGAGCCGTTGCAGGGTCAACTGGTCGGCCGAGGACTTCTCGGCCAAGGCGTGAATCGCCTCGTCCAGGTCGCGATGCTCGCTGCGAAACACCTCCAGCTCGGTGCGCAGCACGTCATCCGTTTTCATCGAAAGATCCGAGGGCGCATTCATGGCGAGTGATTCCAATGTATTAGCAATACTTTAACATAAGCGATCTCGGCGTCTTGGCAAAGCGCGAGGGGCTTGCATGCGGGCATTTGCGTGCCCATATTCGATTTCAGGGCTGGTTGCCGCATCAGGGGCCAGCAGAAACAAACACTGTCGCTTGGACCTGAGGACGTGTCGATGACGAAGCTTACACTGGGGTCGCACCCTTATTTGCTGGGGTTCGACCAGCTTGAACGCCTGCTGGAACGCAATGCGAAATCCGGCAACGAAGGCTACCCGCCTTTCAATATCGAACAGACCTCGGACAATTCGTACCGCATCACGCTGGCCGTGGCCGGCTTTGCCGAGGGTGATCTGCAAATCACCGTCGAGGATCGCCAACTGGTGATCCGGGGCCGCCAATCGGACGATGGCGCGGACCGTGTGTTCCTGCATCGGGGCATCGCCGCGCGGCAGTTCCAACGCTCTTTCGTGCTGGCCGACGGGGTCGAGGTGGGCGAGGCCGTGATGGAAAACGGCTTGCTGCATGTCGATCTGACCCGTGCCCAGCCGGAAACGGTCGTTCAGACGATCAACATAAGAAAGGGGTAAGCCATGGATACGACATTCGATTTTGACAGGTTCGGCATGGGTGCGGATGACCGCATCGTTTATGTCCGGTCCGTCAACGCGGCCGACCTGCCCGAGGATGTGCAGGCGCAGGTGGGCGATGCAAAAACGCTATACGCGGTGCATGACGCCAGCGGCGAGCGCTTGGCGCTGGTCGCCGACCGCAAGATGGCGTTCCTGCTGGCGCGGCAAAACGATCTGGCACCGGTCACGGTTCACTAACCGATTGGTCCGCTTTTCATAGACATTCAATGATGTGCATGTTTAATGCCATGCCTAGGCGGGGCATTTTCGTTTCCCGTACGCAAGGGAGGAAACAGGATGAAACGTGTTATTTTCGCAATTGCGACCGGGGTGGTGATCGGCTTGGGCGGCGTGGCCACCGCGCAAGAGGCCGCGGTTGAAGCGATGCAGGAATACATGATGTTCTCGGATTACGAGAGCGGCATCATCCTGCCCGCGCAAATCACAGAAGATGTCTGGTCGTCGATCGTGTTCGTCGATACCCGCGACGCAGAACAATTCGCGGCGGACACCATCCCCGGTGCAATCAACATCGAATGGCGGGAGATTCTGGACCGGATCGACGAGATCCCCGAACAGGGCAAGGTCGTGTTGTTCTGCAACACCGGCAGCCTGTCGGCGCAGGCGGCATTTGCCCTGCGCGTGGCTGGGCGCAGCAATGTGGTGGTGATGCAAAGCGGGTTGATCGGGTGGAAGGAAACGGCCGGTTACAAGCCCGCCGAATAAGGGCGCGCGGCTTTCCAACCGGACATTGGTGAAACGAAAACGGCCCCGCGCATGTTTGCACGGGGCCGTTTTTTTTGCGGGCAGGGCAGATCAGCCTGCGATCAGGCCCATCGATTCCAGTTTCAGGATGACCTGGTGGGCGCAGTTGTCGACGTCGACGTTTTCGGTTTCGACGGACAGCTCCGGGTTTGCGGGAACATCGTAAGGGTCTGAAATGCCCGTGAATTCCTTGATCTTGCCTTCGCGGGCCAGTTTGTACAGGCCCTTGCGGTCGCGGCGTTCGCATTCCTCGATCGAGGTGGCGACGTGGACCTCGATGAAGGCACCGAAGGCTTCAATGTCTTCACGTACGGCGCGGCGGGTGGTGGCATAGGGCGCGATCGGCGCACAGATGGCGATGCCGCCGTTCTTGGTGATTTCCGACGCGACATAACCGATACGGCGGATGTTCAGGTCGCGGTGCTCTTTCGAGAAACCCAGTTCCGAGGACAGGTTTTTCCGCACGATGTCACCGTCCAGCAGTGTCACGGGACGGCCGCCCATTTCCATCAGCTTGACCATCAGCGCGTTGGCGATGGTGGATTTGCCCGAGCCCGAGAAGCCGGTGAAAAACACGGTGAACCCTTGCTGCGAGCGCGGCGGCTTGGTGCGGCGCAGTTCCTTGACCACCTCGGGGAAGGAGAACCACTCGGGGATTTCCAGGCCCTCGGCCAGACGGCGGCGCAGTTCCGTGCCCGAGATGTTCAGGATGGTGATGTCATCCTTGTCCTTGATCTCGTCGATGGCCTCGTATTGGGCGCGTTCCTGAACCCAGACCATGTGCTTGAAGTCCACCATTTCACAGCCGATTTCCGACTGGTTTTCGCGGTACAGGTCTTGTGCATCGTAGGGGCCATAGAAATCTTCGCCGGCCGAGTTCTTGCCGGGGCCGGCGTGGTCGCGGCCAACGATGAAATGGGTGCAGCCGTGGTTGGCGCGGATCAGGCCGTGCCAGACGGCCTCGCGCGGGCCGGCCATGCGCATGGCAAGGTTCAGCAGCGACATGGTGGTGGTGGACTGCGGATACTTGTCCAGCACGGCCTCGTAGCAGCGCACGCGGGTGAAATGGTCCACGTCGCCCGGCTTGGTCATGCCCACGACGGGGTGGATCAGCAGGTTGGCCTGCGCTTCCTTGGCGGCGCGGAAGGTCAATTCCTGGTGGGCGCGGTGCAGCGGGTTGCGGGTCTGGAACGCAACCACCTTGCGCCAGCTCAGTTTGCGGAAATAGGCGCGCAATTCGTTCGGCGTGTCGCGGCGACTGCGGAAATCGTAATGCACGGGCTGCTGGATGCCGGTCACGGGACCGCCCAGATAGATCTTGCCCGCGTGGTTGTGCAGGTAGTTAACGGCGGGGTGCGCGTCGTCATCGGCGCCGAACACTTTTTCGGCCTCAAGCGATTTGTTCGGCTGCCATCGGTCGGTGACGGTCATGGTGCCAAGGATCACGCCTTCCTGGTCGCGCAGCGCGATGTCCTGACCGATTTCCAGCCCCGCGGCGAATTCTTCGGACACATCCAGGTTGATCGGCATCGGCCACAGCGCGCCATCGGCCAGACGCATGTTTTCCACGACGCCGTTGTAATCTTCTTCGCTCAGAAAACCCTTGAGCGGGTTGAACCCGCCATTCATCAAGAGTTCCAGATCGCAAATCTGGCGCGGGGTCAGATCCCAGCTGGTCAGCTCTGCGGCTTCCAATTTCATCTTCTGGGCGCTGTCATACGAGACATAAAGTTCGGGGATCGGGGCGAGATTGGGCGTGGACATCTATAACTCTCGTTTCTTGCAAATCGAACGCGGGGGCATGGACCTACACCCCTGTCGCGCCGCTCCTAGACCTTGGCTGGTCCCTATTTCAAGCGTTCATTGCCGCGAATGCGAAATTGGGTCGAAAATGGCGCATTTTTGCAGGAAATAGGGTGAAAATGCCCAAAAACGGCTGATTTTGGCAACATTTTGGCAACAGTGTTTTCGCACGACCGATGCCCGGTTATTTCTTGGCGCCTGCGTTCACTTCGGAAATGGCGTCTATTCCGATCAGGCTCCAGGGCAGGCCCTCGTTGCGGTAGATGCGTTTGCCCTTGCGGGTGTAGTCGCCCACGTCATGCGGCAGGCGCTGCCCGACGACGATGCAGCGCAGCACCCCGGTGCCGGTATTGGTCAGTGAATGGGCCTGGCTGCCCTTGCGATAGCCTAGGAAATCGCCCGCTTTGACCGGCACTTCCCTGTTGCCGATATAGGCGGTGGCATGACCGGACAGGATGTAGATGCATTCATCCTCGTGGTGGTGGACATGATGTTCGGTGGTGTCATGGCCCGGCTGCACCTCGATGATATGAAATCCGATGCCGGTCAGCCCGGTCAGATCGCCCAAGGATTTGTTGATGCGCTGCGCGTTGGGGTTCAGGAAATGGGTTTTGGCCAGCCCCTCCATCGCGTCGATTTCTTCGGCGGTCACAAGATAGGTGTCGGGCACGGGGGGCTCCTTTCTGTCGGGTTTGGCAAAGTTTAGCGCAAAAAAATAGCGCGGGGGAGTGCCCCCGCGCCGTCATTTTCGCGTTATGTCGCGCCGTGTCAGGCGCCCTCATTTTCCGGTGCGCCGTGGCCCATGGGCAGGGTGGTGTCGCGCGGGGCGGCATCGCCTGCCTCGGCCAGAAAGCGTTCAGCGTCCAGCGCCGCCATGCAGCCCATTCCGGCCGAGGTCACGGCCTGGCGGTACTTGTGGTCGGTCAGGTCGCCCGCGGCGAAAATGCCGGGGATCGAGGTTTCGGTCGTGCCGGGTTTCACTGTGACATAGCCGCCGTTGTGCAAGTCCAGCGCGTCCTTGACCAGTTCGCTGGCCGGCGCGTGACCGATGGCGATGAACACGCCCTTGCAGGGGATTTCATGGGTGTCCCCAGTCTGCACGTTCTTCACGCGCACGCCGGTGACGCCCTTGGGCATGTCGTCGCCCAAAACCTCGTCGATCTGGTTAAACCAAAGGGTTTCGATCTTCGGGTTCTTTTCCAGCCGGTCTTGCAGAATCTTCTCGGCGCGCAGTTCGTCGCGGCGGTGGATCAGCGTCACCTTGCTGGCGAAATTGGTCAGGAACAGCGCCTCTTCGACGGCGGTGTTGCCGCCGCCGACCACGACGATTTCCTGCCCGCGATAAAAGAACCCGTCACAGGTGGCGCAGGCCGAAACGCCAAACCCTTTGAACGCCTCTTCGCTGTCCAGCCCCAGCCATTTGGCGCGCGCGCCCGTGGCCAGAATGACCGCTTCGGCGGTGTAGGTCGTGCCGCTGTCGCCCTTGGCGGTGAAGGGCCGCGAGGACGTATCAAGCGAGGTGATGATATCGCCGATGATCTCGCAGCCCATGGCCTTGGCGTGGGCCTCCATCTTGACCATCAGTTCGGGGCCTTGAATCTCGGCCTCGCCGGGCCAGTTCTCGATCTCGGTGGTGGTGGTCAGCTGACCGCCCGGCTCGATCCCCTGAACCAGGATCGGTTCCAGCATGGCGCGGCTCGCATATACGCCGGCGGTATAGCCCGCAGGGCCAGAGCCGATGATCAGAACCTTGGTGTGACGTGTCTCGGACATTGTGGCCCCCTTTGCAGCAGTTGCCAGTGGATATAGACGCTGCGCGATTGCGCGAAAACCCCCGAGACGCCGGAAAAACATTTGCAATCCTGCGCGAGTAATTGCGAAAGGATATTTCGCCCCTGCGAAAGATTATTGCGCGCCCCATACTTGTTGGTATAAGAAACCGCCAAAAGGAGAACAATAATGGCCGCCACCCGTCTGGACCCGATCGACCGCAAGATTCTTGCCGAATTGCAGGCTGACGGGCGCATGACCAACGTGGAACTGGCCAAGCGCGTCGGCATCTCTGCACCGCCCTGCCTGCGCCGCGTGCGCACGCTGGAAGAGGCCGGGCTGATCAAGGGCTATCACGCCGATGTGGACGCGCGTGAACTGGGGTTCGAGGTGCAGGTTTTCGCCATGGTCGGCCTGCAAAGCCAAGCAGAATCGGATCTGTCGAAGTTCGAGTCGCGCTGCCGCGACTGGCCGCTGGTCCGCGAATGTCACATGCTGAACGGCGAGGTGGATTTCATCCTGAAATGCGTGGCGCCGGACCTGTCCACTTTTCAGACCTTTCTGACCGAACAACTGACCGCCGCCGACAACGTGGCCAGTGTGAAAACCTCGCTGGTGATCCGCGGGGCCAAGGACGAGCCGGGCGTGCCGTTCGAAGTGTTGGAAGAGCGCCTTAGCCGCTCGGCCTGATTGCTTTCACTGAATATGAAAAAGGCGCGAGGGAGAGAGCCCCACGCGCCTTTTGCCTTGGAGGGCCGGCAGTTGTCAGGCCGCCGACAGGCTGTTCAATGCCTCGACCGATCCGCGCGGATGCGACATCGGGCCGAAATCCTCGATGCATTCGACGTGGGGGAACAGCGACAGGAACAGTTGCAGCATGTTCGGGCCGGTTGCGGCTGCGACGTTCTTGCCGGGGTGATAGCTTTCCGCATCCATCCCCGCCGCCTGGATCGTGGCATGGCGGGCAAGGCAGATGTGGAACACCTGAACGGGCCGCTGCGGGGTAATCTGGATCACGCTGTCCCCATCGGCGAAATCGCTGGCGGGCGAAAAGACCAAGCCGCCGCCGGGCAATTCGCGCAAGGCCGCGGGGCGGTGCAGGAACCGCGCGCCGGGACCGGCCAGCAAGTCGGACATGGGCCGCCCCATGCCGAAAGTGTCGGCCATCACGCGGGTCATCTGCGCGCTTTCGGGCCGGTTCACCGGCGCGTCCGGCACGATGTTCATCGACCCGATCCAAAGCGCGGGTAGGGGGCCGAATTCCTTGGTTTCGATCTTGTCGCCGGGCCAGATATCCTCGATCGCCATGGGGCCGGTCGCCGTCTGGATCAGGGTGCCGCGGGCAATGGCGGAAAAAGCCGATTCGAACAGGGGCGTCGCGGGGGCCGTGTGTTGGTTCGTCTCCATCTGACCTTGGTCGGTCAAAAAGGACACGTCATAACGGCGCATCAGCGGCAAGCGTCGGCGCGGCATTGCATTGGATTGGGCGATGGCACGGGGCGTGTCCCGCGTCGAAAGCGGGGTCGCCGGAATCCGGCTGGGGGGGACAAGACTTGTCATGCGGCACACCTTTTCTAGGTGGTCACATCCAATGTCGGCCCCCACCGACAACACCGAAAGGACACGGGTTTGATTTCTGGATGGTCCGTAATACCCATGGATCGGGCCGCACTGTCAAAAACAGGGGAATAATGTTCTGGCAGGCGCGGATAATCCCGCCATTCCCGCGTGTTTGTTTCGCAAGAATTAACGGAACTGCCATAATCCGATTCGGAGTCTTGAAAAATTGGATGGAGGTCACCCGCTGCCAGGAGGTCACCCGCTGCCAGGAAGGTGACCTCCGCCATGACTGCTGACCGAGGGGATCTGGTTGCGCAGCCTGTCGCCGCCCGGCATTCGCGGGCGGGCGAAACTTGTTTGTTCAGGCAGAGCGGCGCGTGGCCTTCTCGCCCGTGCGGCGGGCGATCATCTCTGCCCGGCGGGTGCCGCGTTGCCACGGCATTTGCGTGTTTTCGGCCTTGGCGGTCTCAAGGATCGCGGTCATCCAGCGTTTTTGCGGTTTCATGTCTCGGATCTCCTGCCTTTGTCTGCTCTGTCCGGTCACTGTGCCGGGATTGGTAACAATATCCCCCTGATTTCGGGCATTGTTTTGGCAGCCTCTAAATCTTTCGACTTTTTTTCAGAAAATTTTGCGCGGCTTTGGGGCAGGGTTGCCCGATTTGCCGTGCCCCTTGTTTTCAAGGGGGTCGCGGGATGGACCATGTGTAATATCGGGGGTTTGGGGTGATTGTTTCGCCAAATGGGGCAATCTGGTGGCAGGGTGCTGCCCCATTCGTGCCGGAATCTACAACCGGATGACCGAGATCAGTCTGCCGTAATCCGCCTCGCCTGCGTGGGTGGTGCGGCGATAGGAAAAGAAGCGGCCAGGGTCGGAATAGGTACAGTGGCGTGTCCATTCGGCCTGACCCACGCCCTCTTCGCGCAGACGGTGCAACCCGAAAGAGGGCAGGTCGAACAGGTAGCGGTCGCCGCCGCCATTGGTGAAGAACCGCGAATAGGTCGGGGCTTCGACCATGAAATCCTCAAGGAATTCGGGGCCGACTTCATAGACGGGTTGCGAGATGCAGGGCCCGATCACGGCGGTGACGTTGCCACGGGTTGCGCCCAGTGCCTCCATCGCGTCCAGCGTCCGCTCCAGCACCCCGTCGCGCGCGCCGCGCCAGCCCGCGTGGGCCGCGCCGATCACACCGGCAACGGGGTCGGAAAACAGCACCGGCTGGCAATCGGCGGTCAAGATGCCCAGTGCCACGCCCGGCGTCGCGGTCACGATCGCATCGGCCTTGGGCTTTTCCTTCAGCGGGCCGGTGACGGTGGCCACGTCAGGGGAATGGACCTGATGCACGGTCACAAGGTGCGTCAGGGGCACATCCATCGCGGCGGCCACGCGGGTGCGGTTGATTTCGACGATTTCCGCCTGATCCGAGGAGCCGGGCCCGCAATTCAGCCCGCCGAACACGCCCGACGACGCGCCGCCCCTGCGGGTAAAAAACCCGTGGCGCACGGTGCCAAGGCTGTTGGCGGTCAGGATCTCAAGCGTCATGGTCTGGCAGTGTCCGGTTTTTGGGTCAGCGGGCGGGGGCCGGTTCCAGACCCGGCGGCGGATTGGCAGCCTTTGGGTATAGCCCCAGCACTTTGAACAGCGTTCCCATTTCCTTGGGGTGGGTCAAGCGGCGATGTGCGGCAATATGTGCATCGAGCATATCGCCCTGCATCTTGGTTGCAAGCGCCTGCGCGCGGGCAGTGATGCCCAGCCGTTCCAGGAACACGCCCTGGCCGGTCAACAGGCTATGGGCACAGGGGGCGGCCTGCGCCAGCGGTTCGAAATCCACATGGGCGGTCAGGTCGGCCCCGCCGGGGTCGGCCAGCGGATCGGCGGTTTCATGCCGCGCCAGCGCCTGAAGCGTATCGCCAAGCGAGCGCCAGTCGCCGTAATCCACGATCAGTGCCGCGCCGCCATGCTGTTCGATCAGCGAGCCGATTCGATGGGCGATAGGGGCGCCGGCGGGGCAGGTTTCCACCAGGTCGCCGTCGCTTGTGTCGGTCAGGCGGTGGGCAAGGGCGGGTTGCGGTGCCTCGGCCCCCAGGCCAAAGGTCAGCGTATCGCCATCCGTGCCCACCAGCCGTTCGCACCAGCCCGCGCCGTGGCGGATGAACTGGCGGATCGGCAGCGCGTCGAAAAATTCGTTCCCCACAAGGAACAGCGGCGCGTCGGGCAGATCATCCACGCTGTCCAGCCATTTGGCATGGGGCAGCTTTTCGGCCTGAAGGGCGCGCAGTGTCGGGGACGCTTCGATCAGATGCACCTGCGCCGCGGCGTGAAACCCGGGCACCGAACGGGTAGCCCGCAATATGTCGGCCATCAGCGTGCCGCGCCCCGGCCCCGGTTCGGCCAGCGTGAAAGGCGCGGGCGCACCCTGGTCCAGCCATGCCTGCGCCAGGGCCAGTCCCAGCATTTCCCCGAACATTTGCGAGATTTCGGGCGCGGTGGTGAAATCGCCCTGCGCGCCCAACGGGTCGCGCGTGGTGTAGTACCCCAGCGCCGGATGCAGCAGGCATTCGCCCATGTATTCGGCCAGCGTCATCGGCCCGTTCTGGGCGATGCGCGTCAGGATATGGGCCTTCAGGGTCATGCCTGCGCCTTGGCGCGGCGGCGGGCATAGGCGATCAGGGCCAGACCGGCCGCCAGCATCGGCAGTGACAGAAGCTGCCCCATGGACAGGCCAAACTCGCCCAGCCGGATCACATGGCCCATGGGGTTCGTGGTGCTGATGAACTGGTCATCGGCCTGGCGGAAGTATTCGACGATGAACCGCGCGATCCCGTATCCGGCCAGGAAAACGCCGGTGATCTGCCCCGGAACCTTCAGCGCCCCGCGCTGGAAAGCAAGGTAAAGCATCAGCGAAAGCAGGATCACGCCCTCTAGTCCGGCCTCGTATAGCTGCGAGGGGTGGCGTGCGCAAAGCCCCGCGATCTGCCCGCAATCCTGGGCCGAGGGGCCAGGAAACACCACGCCCTGGGGCGCATCGGTGGGGCGGCCCCACAGCTCGTTATTGATGAAATTGGCGATGCGGCCCAGCATCAAGCCGACGGGCACGCCCAGCGCGATCGTATCGGCCGCCGAAAGGCGCGGCACCTTGTGGCGCGCGGTCCAGATCAGCGCGGCCACCACCACGCCCAGAAACCCGCCATGGAACGACATGCCGCCCTGCCAGATCATCGGAATTTCCGCCGGATTGCGCAGGTAATAGGCGGGTTGGTAGAAAATCACGAATCCCAGCCGCCCACCCGCGATGATGCCGATGATCAGCCAGGTCACCAGATCCTCGATCTGGATGGGGGTCATGGGCGCGCCATCGCGCCACAAAGCGGGGCGTTTCACCGCCGCGACGGAAATGCGCCACGCCAGAACGATGCCCAGGATATATGCCAGCGCATACCAGCGCAGCGCGAATTCCATGCCGAACAGCGGGATGGAAAAAATCTCGGGCGAGATGTCGGGAAAGGGGATCATGGCCTGCATGCGCTCATCTGCCTGTGTGATGCGGGGCAAGTCAACCTTGTGACTGCGCCTCATGCGGCCCATATAGGACAAGAACGTAATGCCGGAGACCCACATGCAAACCCGCAACAAGATTTTCGATGATATCTCGCAGCTGATGACCAATGCCATGGGCGTGGCCCAAGGCGCCAAGGGCGAGGCCGATAATGCGATGAAGTCCATGATCGACCGCTGGCTGGCCGACCGCGATTTCGTCACCCGCGAGGAATTCGACGCCGTGCGCGCCATGGCCCAGAAGGCCCGCGAGGAAAATCAGGCGCTCAAGGCCCGTCTGGACGCGCTTGAAGCCGCCGCGGAAAAAACCGCCAAGTAAGCGACGATGGCCGGAGCTTTTCCGCAGATCGCCTCTGTCGGGCTGGGCGGGCTGCTGGTGCGGTTCGCGGCCCACCTGTCCGAGGATGCCAACCGCGCCGCGCTGGCCTTTCGCGCCGCGCTGGAAAGCGCGGGTTGGGACGGGATCGAGGAATGCGCGACCTCGCTTGCCTCGACCTTCGTGCGGTTCGACCCCCTGGCGGTGGACGCCGGGGCGTTGTCCGCGCGGCTGTCCGCGCTGCTATCTGAACATGATTGGTATGCCATGCCGTTGCCCCATGGGCGGCGGCATTTCCTTGTGCCTTGTGCCTTTGGCGGCGATGCCGGCCCTGCCTTTGGCGCGGCGGCGGACGCTGCGGGCCTGTCCGCGCAGGCGGCATTGGGTGCGCTGACTGCCGCGCCGCTGCGGGTCATGACCATCGGCTTTGCGCCGGGCCTGCCCTATATGGGCGATCTGCCGGATTTCGATATTCCACGATTGAAAGAACTGGTGCAGGTGCCTGCGGGGGGCGTGGCGCTGGCGATCCGTCAGGCGATCATATTCCCCAACGGCTCGCCCACCGGGTGGCGGCATGTGGGGCAGACCGCGTTCCGCCCGTTCCAGCCCGAGGCCGATCAACCCTTTACCCTTGCGGCAGGGGACGAGGTGCAGTTCCGCGCCGTGTCCGAGGATGAGCTGGCCCTGATCCGCGTGGCGGACGATCCTACCGGCGGGGCCGAGGTGACGGCGCTATGAGGCAGATCATCATCACCCGCGCCGGTCCCGCCATGACCGTGCAGGACGCAGGTCGCCCCGGCCACCTCGGCCAAGGCCTGTCGCGCGGCGGTGCCGCTGATCCGCTGGCCCTGGCCGAGGGCGCAGCGCTGTGGGGCCAGGCTGGCGCGGCCATTGAAATGGCAGGGACGGGCGGCGTGTTCACCGTGAGCGAACCCACGCGCATCGCCCTGACCGGCGCGCCGATGTCCGCCGATCTGGACGGGCGCGCGCTGCGCTGGAACGCCTCGCACATGATGCCTGCGGGGGGTGTACTGACCATAGGGGGCGCGTCGGCGGGGGCATACGGCTATGTTCATTTCGGTGGTGGGATCGACACGCCGCTGGTTCTGGGCGCGCGGTCCGCACATCTGTCGGCGGGTCTGGGGCGGGTCTTGCAGTCGGGCGACAAGTTGCCCCTTGGCCCGGATACGGGCCAGACGACCGGCATGGGGCTGGAGGTGCCGAACCGGTTCGAGGGCGGCGTGCTGCGCCTTGTCGCCTCGGTCCAGACAGAGGCGTTCAGCGCGGCAGAGCGCGCCCGTTTCACCGACACCGAATTTACCCGCGATGCGCGCGCCAACCGGATGGGGATGAAGCTGTCACAGGCTGGTGCGGCCTTTGCCACGGATGCGCAACTGGACGTGCTGTCCGAGGTGATCGTACCCGGCGACGTGCAGATGACGGGCGATGGCGTGCCTTTCATCTTGCTGCCCGAATGCCAGACCACCGGGGGCTATCCGCGCATAGGCACGGTTATTCCCTGCGATATGCCCCGCGCCGCGCAGGCGGGGCCGGGGGCGCGGCTGCGGTTCCGTTTCGTATCGCGGGACGAGGCATTGCAGGCAGAACGCGGCTTGCGCGACCATGTCGCGGGGCTGCGCCGCGCCATCCGCCCGCTTTTGCGCGATCCGGCGCAGATGGGCGATTTGTTGGGTTATAACCTGATCGGCGGTGCCGTCTGCGCCCACCAAGAGGAGGAATAGATGCGCCAAGTGGATCTGAATGCCGATATGGGCGAAGGGGTGGGCGATGACGCCGCCCTGCTGGATATAGTCACCTCGGCCAACGTGGCCTGCGGGTTTCACGCGGGCGGGCCGGATGAGATGGCCCAAACCATGGCCCGCGCGGCGGAAAACGGCGTGCGGATCGGGGCGCATCCGGGGTTCGATGACAAGGCCGGGTTCGGCCGTCACCGGATGGATGTGCCGCCCGAAAGCCTGGCCAACCAGATCCGCTATCAGGTCAGCGCAGCACAGGGCATGGCACGGGCGCTGGATACGCGGCTGCACCACCTGAAACTGCACGGGGCATTGGCGAACATGGCGTCAGAGGACGCCGAACTGGCGCGCCTGTGCTATGACGCGGCCCTGTCGGTCGCGCCCGATCTGTCGGTGATGGTGCTGGCCGCCACCGCCCAGCAAATGGCGGCCGAGGCGCTGGGCATCCCGTGGCTGGGAGAGATATTCGCCGACCGCGCCTATAACGATGACGCGACTCTGGTTGATCGGTCCCGGCCCGGCGCGGTGATCCATGATTCCGAACTGGCGGGACAGCGCGTTGCCGCGATGCTGCGCGAGGGTGCGATCCTGACCGCATCGGGCGGGCGGATCGACACGCGGATCGACACGATCTGCTTGCATGGCGACACGCCGGCGGCCGTGGGCATCGCCCGCGCCGTGCGCAGCGCGTTAAAGGACGAAGGCTTCGCGCTGGGCGCGGGATAGGCGGGATAGGCGGGGTAGGTCAGGCGAACGGGTCTTCGGGGTATTCCACGCCGGCCAGGAACAAGCCCTGCGGCGGGCAGACCGGCCCGCAGGCTGTGCGATTCTTTGCCGCCAGTGCCGCGGCCACGTCTCCGGGGGCCCATGCGCCGGTGCCGACCCGCTCCAACGTGCCGACGATGGACCGCACCTGGTTGTGCAGAAAGGACCGCGCCCGCAGGTAGAACCGGAATTCCGGCCCCGACAGCCCCTCGTCCCGCTCGATACGGATATCGTCCAGTGTTTTGACCGGGCTGGCGGCCTGGCAGATGGTCGAACGGAAGGTGGTGAAATCGTGATGTCCGATCAGATGCGCCGCTCCTTCGCGCATCGCGTTCAGGTCAAGCGGGGTTTTGACCTGCCAGACCAGTCCCGCATCATGGGTGACAGGCGCCCGCCGCGCCACCACGCGGAACATGTAGCGCCGCTCGGTCGCGGAAAACCGCGCGTGCCAATTATCTGCCACCGCGGCACAGGCGACAATCGCCACGGGCTGTGGTTTCAGGTGGAAATTCAGCGCCTCGGCCAAACGAAACGGGTCCCATTCGGTCGGCATGTCGCAATGGGCGACCTGCGCCAGCCCATGCACGCCGGCATCGGTGCGCCCCGCCGCCGCGATCATGTGCGGGCCGGGGTGTATGCGGCCAAGCGCAGCCTCAATCGCCCCCTGGACCGATGGCAGATGTGTCTGGCGCTGCCACCCGTGAAAGGGCGCGCCGTGGTATTCGACTTTCAAGGCATATCTGGGCATGCGCCCCCTTTAGCGCATGATCTTAGAGGTGGAAAGCACCGGCAGCACCGGCAGCACTGGCGCCGCGTGCATCCCGCCACTATCTTGACCGTCAAAGGCGCGTCGCGCGCAAAATCGGGGGACTGGCAGTTTGGTAATCGGAGCAATGGCGGATGGAATCACCCGCCGGGTCGAGGCGGCCTCGGACACGTTTGCAAGCGCCTTCATGGAGCCGGTGATCCGGCTTGGCGTGACCGGGCTGGCGCGGTCCGGCAAGACGGTTTTCATCACCTCGCTGGTGGCGAACATGCTGGACCGGGCGCGGATGCCGCAGCTGACCGCGCAGGCCGAAGGGCGCATAATGGCCGCCTTCCTGCAGCCGCAGCCCGACGACACCGTGCCGCGTTTCGATTACGAAAACCACCTTGCTGCCCTGACCGGGCCTGACCCGCATTGGCCGGACAGCACCCGCGCCGTGTCGGAATTGCGCCTGTCGCTGCGGGTGCGCCCCTCGGGGCTGCTGTCGGGATTGCAAGGGCCGCGTACCGTGCATCTGGATATTGTCGATTACCCCGGTGAATGGCTGCTGGACCTTGGGTTGATGGACAAATCTTATGCCGAATGGTCGCGCGAGGTTCTGGAAAGGATTGAAAACCGAACCGAGGCCGCCCCGTTTCGCGCCGCGTTGGACGGGTTGAAACCCGACGCGCCCCATGACGAGCCGAAAGCGCAGGAACTGGCCCGCAGCTTTACCGACTATCTGAACGCCGCCCGCGATGCGGGGTTCTATGACTGCACGCCGGGGCGTTTCCTGCTGCCCGGCGACCTGGATGGATCGCCCGTGCTGACCTTCGCGCCGCTGCCCGCATCGGACGCGCCCCGCCGGTCCCTTGCCCGCGAGATGGAGCGCCGTTTCGAGGCGTATAAGAAACAGGTCGTGCAGCCGTTCTTTCGCGATCACTTTGCCAAGATCGACCGGCAGGTGGTGCTGGTCGATGCGCTGGGCGCGATCCACAACGGCCCGCAGGCGGTGGCGGAAATGCGCAGCGCCATGGGCGATATCCTGTCCAGTTTCCGCCCCGGCCGAAATGCTTTTCTGACCCAGCTTTTCATGGGCAAACGGGTCGAACGCATCCTGTTCGCCGCCACCAAGGCCGACCACCTGCACCACACCCAACACCCCCGCCTTGCCGCCATCATGGAGGCGCTGACGCGACAGGCCCGCGACCGCGCCGATTTCGCCGGTGCCCGGACCGAGGCGATGGCGATTGCCGCCCTGCGCGCCACGGTCGAGGAAACGCTGCCCCATGACGGGCGCAACCTTGATTGCGTGCGCGGGCGGCTTTTGGACACCGGCAAACAGGCGGCTTTTTATCCTGGGGAACTGCCGCAAGACCCCGCGCGCATCCTTTCACAGGCGCAATCGGGGGCCGAAAGCTGGCTGGATGCCGATTACGGCGTGATGCGCTTTGCCCCTGCGCAAATGTCGCTGAAACCGGGCGAGGGGCCGCCGCATATCCGGCTGGACCGCGCGGCGCAGTTCCTGTTCGGGGACAAGCTGTGAGCCCTGCCGCGACCTCTTCCCGGCCCGCGCGGATGCGGGATGTGCCGCAGATCGCCGGAATCCTGTGGTCATTCGGGCGCGAGGCGGACTGGCTGCCGCGCGGCCGCTCGCGCCTGACCGATTTGCGCATGGTGACACTTCTGGTGCGGCGCGGGCATGTGCGGGTGCTGCGCGATCATCGCGGCCCGGTGGGGTTCATCGCCCGTGACGGCACGCGCATCCACGCGCTGTACGTCTTGCGGCGCGGGCGGGGGCAGGGGGCAGGTCGCCGCCTGCTGGAAGAGGCCAAGCAACAGGCCGACTGGCTGGAGCTGTGGACCGCCGAGGCGAATACTGCCGCCCGCCAGTTCTATGCCAGGCAAGGGTTCCTTGAGGTGCTGCGCGGTGATGGCACCGGAAATGACGAAAAGATCCCTGATATCCATCTGGTCTGGCAACGGTCCGGCACCTTGCACAGCGAAAGGCAGACAGCATGAGTGATACGCCCAAAGGCCCGATCCTGATCGACCTGGACAGCGCGCCGGAACAAGGCCCCGATCTGGCTCCGCCTGTGCCCGACCTGTCGCAGCCACCGGCGCAGGGCCGTGCCATGCAGGCCGCCGCCACGCTGGCCGCGCGCCGGCCCTCCCGGCTGGTGCGCTGGTTCTGGGGGCTGCTGGTGGGGTTCATCGTGGCGGTTGTGTCAATCGCGGCATGGGATTTCGCCATGGGGCTGGTGGACCGCCAGCCGGTGCTGGGCTGGGCGGTGATGGCGCTGGGCGCGGCGCTGCTGCTGGTGGCGTTCTTGATGATCATCCGCGAACTGGCCGCGTTTTCGCGGCTGGCCCGGATCGACCGGCTGCAACATGCCGCGCGCGAGGCGACGCAGGGCAGTGAACTGGCCCCGGCCCGCGCGGTGGTCAAGGATCTGAGGGCGCTATATGCCGCCCGCGCCGATCTGGACTGGAACCGTGACCGGCTGGCTGAACGCACGGGCGATGTGTTCGATGCGCCCGCCCTGATCGCGCTGGCCGAGGCCGAATTGATGACGCCCCTTGATGCCCGCTCCCTGCGCGAGGTCGAGGCCGCAGCGCGGCAGGTCGCCACCGTTACTGCGCTGGTGCCGCTGGCCATGGCAGACGTGGTCGCGGCGCTGACATCCAACATCCGCATGATCCGCCGCGTGGCTGAAATATACGGCGGGCGTTCTGGCATGTTGGGCAGTTGGCGGCTGCTGCGCGCAGTGATGACCCACCTGGTTGCCACGGGCGCGGTGGCCATGGGCGACGACATGATCGGGTCTTTCGTCGGCGGGGGCGTGATGGCCAAACTGTCGCGCCGTTTCGGCGAAGGCGTGGTGAACGGCGCGCTGACCGCCCGTGTCGGCGTTGCCGCGATGGAGGTCTGCCGCCCTTTGCCTTTCACGAAACGCACGCGGCCGTCCGTGACGGCCACTGTGAAACGCGCATTGACCGGCTTGTTCACCAAGGACTAACCTTTGCACCATTCTTGATGCATTTTGAAAGGGTTGGCGGTTGGATCAACTGGCGATTGTCTTTTTGGTGATTTACGGGGCGATGATCGTCATCGGCCTACCGTTCATTTTGTTCAGCCTGACGGGCCTGCGCCGCCGGGTGTCCGAGTTGGAGACAGAACTGCGCAGCTTGAAAGACGCGCGCGCCAAGGCACCACCGAAACCCCGCGTGGCCGCAGCCCAAGCCGCCCCCGAGGCCAAGATCGAGGGGCCCGAAATCAAGGAGGCCGAGATCGAGGAGGCCGCGCCTGCCGCGGAAACCGAGGCCACTGAGGACGAAACCCTTGGCATCGCGGCAGAACCCGAAACGCCCGCCCCCCACGCCTTGGCCATCGAAAAAGCCCGTTGCTGCGGCACAACCCGCCACGCCGGCTGAAATCGCGGCGAAGCAGCCCGTTACCGCATCCTCCGACAACTATGTGTTCAACGAAAGAAACCGCGCCGCGTTGCGGGTGTGGCTGGCCGACAACTGGGTGCTGGCTGTCGCCGCTGTCTCGTTGGCGTTGGCGGGTGTTTTCATGGTGCAATACGGGGTGGAAAACGGCCTTCTGACCCGGTTCTGGCGCGTCATGGGCGCATTGGGGCTTGGCGCGGCGCTGATCGCGGGCGGAGAGGTGATACGCCGCCGCGCGAGCGATGCCGAGGGCGCGACGCGGCACCTGCCATCCACGCTGTCCGGCGCGGGGCTATTCTCTCTCTTTGCGGGGGTTCTAGTGTTCCGCGCCTGACATA
>DFBX01000057.1 GCA_002366795.1 Rhodobacteraceae bacterium UBA3069
AGCGTGATTTGTGCAACAAAGCCGGTTCGAGCCGTCGGGGGATCGCCATTTATCATTCGAACATGCGTGGCTCCGGGTTTGGGGGGTTATTCGCTCCAGCCGTGGATGTGCACGTCGCGGCCCGAATGTCCTTTCATGATTTTCACGGCAAGGTCTTCGCGTTCCTTGTCGCGGGTGCGCACCCACATCAGGATACCGCCATGCTGGATCTGGTCGGCGTAATAGTCCTTGTGATGTTTGCCGACGCGCCGGGCCAGGATGGTACCGATAACCGCGGCGGGGCTGCCGCCGATGGCGATCGCTGCGATCGAGGCGGCAAGCGTGCTGACCGGGGTCAGCATTGCCGCCATGGCGATGTAGGATCCTAAAAAGAAGAACCCGCCCGCGATGGCGCCTTCAAGTTCGCCGATCGCCTCTTCGGATACGAAATGGGCGCGGGGTGCCTTGGGGTCGTCTTCCAGTTCGGGGGCGCGCCAATAGGATTTGCCAAGTTTCTCTTCCAATGCCTCGTGACCCGCCAGCAGGCTGATGTCGGAATGGTGGAAGCCGACGCTGCGCAGATCGTAAAAGGCGGCCTGTAGTGTTTCGAAGGAATCGAAGATTCCCACGGCCTCGGGGATCAGGATTACGGTGGTCTTGTCGTGGTCTGTCGTGGCATCGGACGTCATGGGAAACTCCTGGGCTGCGTATCTGCGGAACGGGTTGTGTGACTGTATTAATGCCTGTTTCCCGGATCGTGGCGTTGACTTTCATCAAGGAATGCGGCGGGCCAAGTCACTAGACTGTGACGCGATGGCGGGGCGGGATGCATCTGCCCCATGCCTTGCATATGAAAACAAGGAGGATACAGCGAATGGTCCGGATCACCCGCGCGGAAGTCGAACATATCCTGGGGCCGGTTGATGATAACGGCCTTGCCGCGATCCAAGCGACTGGTGCCAGCCTGAAAGACATTGCCGAAGCGCAGGCGATCTTTACCGGCCAAAGCGATATCGTCGGTCAGGGCGAACAGGTCATCGCCGGCCCGGTGCGTGAGGTTCTGACGATTCTGCGCGGGACAGCATCGGGCGGTTGACCGACATGCTGGCACAGGGCGGCGCGCTGGTGCCGATGGCGGTCTGGGCCAGCCTGATTGCCGGATCGGTCACGACGCTGGGGATTCTTGCTGTCCGGCGTTTCAGCGAATGGGGGCGGCGGAATGCGACCTATTTCGCCTGTTTCGCCGTTTCCTTTCTGCACATGGTGCCGAAAAGCCTTGGGCTTAGCGATAACGCGCCAATGTTCATGCTTGTCGGCTACTTGGCGATGCATTTTTTCAACCGGTTCGTGACGACGCAGGTCTGCGACAAGCCGACGACAACGGATTATGCGATCGGGCTGGTGCCGATGCTGGGCATCGGTTTCCATTCTTTCGTCGATGGCGTCATCTATTCGATCACATTCTCGGTCAGCCTGTTCACCGGCGTGGTGTCCGCGCTGGGCATGGTGCTGCATGAATTCCCCGAGGGGATCGTGACCTATATCCTCTTGTTGCGCAGCGGGTTCGGCAGGAAATGGGCGTTGTGGCTGGCGTTTCTTGCCGCCGCGGTGACAACACCGCTTGGCACGATCGCAAGCTATTCCTTTGTCAGCAGCGCGGACGAGGAGCTTTTGGGCGGGTTGCTGGCCCTGTCGGCGGGGCGCTGTTCTATGTCGGCGCGACGCATCTTTTGCCGATGGCAGAGCGCGAACCGCGCCGGTATTCGCTGCTGGTGCTTGGCGCGGGGATCGTCACGGCCCTTGGGATCGTTCTGGGCGGAAGATAGGTCGTGCGGGTTATTGTGCGGGTTCGGCGGCGGGGGCAGCGTCCGCGCCCAGGACCAGAACGGGGCAACGCGCCACCGCCAGCAACTGGCGTAACTGGTCGTGGCTGTGAAGCGGTCCGGCGGACAGGTCCAGCACGACCGCCGCGGCGTTGGTTCTGTCGATATAGGCCAGCATGGCGCTGTCCGTGGCGAACCCGCCATCGTGCTGCGCCCCCGTTCCCGTATCCGCCGGATCGACAGACAGGGCGATCAGATCGGTTTGCAGCGCCCTGGACAGGTGCGTGGCAAGTTCGGTGGCGCGTTGCGGTGCTGCCGCGGGCGGCGCGATCAGCACCACCTTGCCCGCCTGCCGGTGGATTTCCCGGTGGCCAAGCAGCAGGATGTCCCAGCCGGTGGCCGCCGCGCACAGGCCGCTGACCAGATCGCCATGGCCGCGTTCGAAGGACCATTTGCGCGCCTTGTTTTGCGCCAGGCCGGACAATGACTCGCGGAACGCGCGGGCATCGCTTTCGGTCAGGTTGCGCACCTGCTGGCGCGTCGGGGCCATGACAAGCGTGCCGCTTGAGGTGACGACCCGCTGGCGGGGCATGTCGATCACTTCGGCCACGATGATATCCTCGATCAGCAGCCCACCCAGATCGCCGGCCAGCGTTTCCGCCAGCCGTTCGGCCAGTTGCAGGGCGGGCCGCGCATCGACGTAACTGCTGGCGCCGATCAGCAGGCGCAATTGCGGTTCGGGCGGTTTTGTCATTTCCCTGCCCCGTCCTTGCCCTCTTCATTGTTCTGACCGGGCGGGCGGGCAAAGGCCTTGCGGGTTTCGGCAAAGCTGCGCAGGCGGGCCTCGATCAGGGCGTTGACCGTCCCATCGGGAAAGGTGCCTTCGGGGCCGCGCGTTCCGGCGTCGGTTCCGGTCAGGATCGCGATGCCCTCGTTTATGGTTTCAACCGGGATGACGTGAAATTTCCCTGCCTCGGCCGCTTCGACCACGTCGGAGCGCAGCATCAGATGCTCGACGTTCGATTTCGGGATCAGCACCCCCTGATCGCCGGTCAGGCCGCGCGCGGCGCAGGTTTCAAAGAAGCCTTCGATCTTTTCGTTAACGCCGCCGATGGCCTGAACCTGGCCGGTCTGGTTGACCGATCCGGTGACGGCCAGATCCTGCCGGATGGGCAGGCCCGACAGCGCCGACAGCAGCGTGTAAAGTTCCGCCGAGGAGGCGCTGTCGCCGTCGATCCCGCCATAGCTTTGTTCGAACACCAGGCTGGCATGAAGCGAGAACGGAACATCCAGCGCATAGGTCGAGGTCAGGTAGCCCGCAAGGATCATCACGCCCTTGGAATGCAGCGGCCCGCCCAGTTCGACCTCGCGTTCGATATCGACGAGTTTGCCGGCCCCCATCCGCGTGCGTGCGGTGATCCGTGAGGGGCGGCCAAAGCGGTAATCGCCCAAGCCGATGACGGCCAGTCCGTTGATCTGGCCGACCTGCGCGCCGTCGGTGTCGATCAGCACCGTCTTGCGGGCGATGGCTTCTTGCATACGGTCCTTGATCCGCGAGGAGCGCCGCTCTTTTTCGACCACCGCGCGTTCGATGTCGCTGTCGTCGATGTCATCGCTGTTCCGGCCCGCTGCATAGTGATCGGCCTCGCGGATGAAATCGGACAAGGTTCCCAGCCTCAAGGACAGTTTCCGGGTGTCATCGGCCAGCCGCGTCGCCTCGTCCAGCAGGCGGGCGACACCGGCGGCGGTCATCGGGCGCAGCCCCTCGCGCAGGGCGAAGGCCCCCACGAGCCGCGCAAAAAGAACTAGATTGTCGTCGGTTCGGTCAACGACATCCTCGAAATCGGCCTGAAGTTTGAACAGTTCGCTGAATTCGGGGTCCAGCATCACCAGCAGGGTGTAAAGCAGCCGGTCACCAACCAGCGCCACGCGCAGGTTCAGCGGGATCGGATCGGGTTCCAGCGAGGTTGTTGACACCAGGCTAAGCCGTTCCGCCATCGAGGTGATGGTGATCGACTGGTTCTTGATGCAGCGTTTCAGCGAATCCCATGCGTAGGGCTCGCTCAGCAGGTGGCGTGCATCCAGCACCAGGTAGCCGCCATTGGCACGGTGCAGCGCGCCGGGCCGGATCATGGTGAAGTTCGTCACCAACGACCCCATGTGCGAGACATGCTCGATCCGTCCGATAACACGGTCCAGCGTCGGCAGGTCTTCGGTGATGACCGGCGCGCCGGTGCGCGGCTCGCCGTCTTGCGGCACCATCACGTTGACCACGTAGCGGTCGAACATCGGGTCGCGGTGATATTTGCGGATGGCTTCGGGGAAGGGGCCTTCGCCCTTCTCGGCGGCGGCTTGCAGGAAAAGTTCGGCGTTGGAAATGATGTCCTTGCGAACCTTTTCCAGATAGTCGGCCACCACCTTGATGTCCTGCAATTCGGTTTCGACCTCGGCCACGCGGGCGGAAACCGCGCGTTCGGCCATGCGGGCATTCAATTTCTCGACCCGCTTGCGGTGTTCCTTTTCGAACTTTGGCGCCTGCCGCAGAACGGCGGCCAGGTCTTCTTGCAATCGCTCGATTTTTTCGTCGATCTCGGCCTGTTCCTTCTCGTCCAGCTTGCGGTAATCCTCGGCCTTGACCAGTTTGCCATCGAGGATCGCGGTCAGCAAAAAACCCATCGGCGTGCGCACCAGCGCGATGTCCTCGGCCTTGGCGCGTTCGGCGAAATCGGCAATTGCCGCTTCTTGCGCTTCGCCCAGTTCCGCGTCGAAGGCGCGGCGCTGGGTCTGGTATTCTTCGGATTCGAACATGGCGGGAATGTCATTGCCCAGATCGTCGATCAGGTTTTGCATCGTGCGTTTCAACGCCAGAGCCGTGCCGGGGGGCAGGCACAGCGCATGGGGTTTATGCGCGGATTCAAAGTTGTTCACATAGACCCAGTCCGACGGCACATCGCGTTTCGCGGCCTCGCTGGACAGCAGTTTCAGCACGGCGGTATGCCGACCCGTGCCGTTGGGACCCGCGACAAACAGGTTGAAATCCCTTTGCGGAATCTGCGACGACAGGCGAATGGCATCCAGCGCCCGCGCCTGGCCGATAAGTTCGCTTTGTTCCTTGAAATCCTTGGTGGATTTGAATGGAAGCGAAGCCGGATCGCACCGCCGTCGCAACTTGTCACTGGGCAGAGCGTGCATATCGTAGTCTCCCGTTCCTTGCATTGCCAGCCGTTTGGCTTGCCAGATACCTTGCTTGGGCAAGTCGGGCGAGGACATGATCTTAATCAAAACTTATGCGTAATCTACAGGGCAATCCGTGACGCGCCCAGATGTGCCGGCATGGTTTCGGGATGGGGTCAGCGGGCGGGCTGACTGGCCGAAACAAGTTTGCTTTCGGCGGCGCCGGTCAGCGAAATGCCCGCCAGCCCTGCCATATGCCAGCCCAGAACCAGGTTCGAGCTGAGCACGGGAATGCCAAGTTCGGCCTCAAGCGGGGGGATGATGGCAAGGGTGCGCAGGTTGGTGCAGGACAGGAAAATGCCGTCCAGTGGGCCGCGGTGGGCCAGCGCACGGGCGGCGTCGGCGATGGAGGAAGGGGCGATGCGGGCCACGCGGGCCTCGACCTCTTCGCCAAAGGACAGGGCATCGGCGACGGTCAGGCCGCCAGCGGTGAAGGCATCGCGGATCGGCGTGGCGACCGAGGCGATGTAGGGCGATACGATCCCGACCCGCGTCAGGCCAAGCGCGCGGCAGGCGGCAAGGGCGGCGGTCAGCGGGTCGGTGACGGCGCGGGTGTTGCTGGCCCCCGCGACCAGCGCGCGTACCCTGTCCGCACCGATCAGCGTCGTGCCCGAGGTGCAGCCGTAGCCGACCACGTCGAACCCCGTGGCGGGGGGCAGCAAACCGGCGGCGGCGGGCAGGGTGGTTTCCATCGCCGCAATCGTGTCGGGCGTCAGTTCCACCCCCGAGGGCACGCGGCTGATGTGCAGCCGCGCGGCGTGGGGCGGGAACAGGTGGCGGAAATCCTGCTCGATGGTTTCGTCCACTTGCAGCACCACAAGGCCAAGGCGGGGCGCGGTGTCTTCTTGCAGGTCATAGGGGAAGGCCGGCATCAGGCGATCTCCGGCAGGGTGGCGGGCGCGCGGGGGGAAAGAACCTCGCAGCCGTCCGCGTGCAGCACGATGTTTTCCTCGTGTACGATTACGCGGCCGTCGGTGGTGTGGCAGCCGGGTTCCAGCGTCAGCACCATGCCCGCGCGCAGCGGCGTGTCATCAACCGGTGTGAAGGATGGCCATTCGGTCAGCGTGACGCCCAGCCCATGCCCCAGCCGCCCGCCTGACGGGGCCGCGCCATGACGGCGCAGACTGTCACACAGCATCCGGTGCGCATCGCTGGCAAGGTGGCCGGGGCGCAGGGCGGCGATGACATCCTGGGTGGCATGCCACAGCGCCGCATGGGCGCGCCGCGCGGTATCCGAGGCGGGGCCAATGGCGAAATTGCGGTCGAAATCGCAAAAATACCCATCTTTCACGGCGCCGGTGTCCAGCATCAGGACATCGCCGTGCTGCAAGGGCGTCGGCCCGGCGGGAGAGATCACATCGCCGTAGCCGTCCGGCCCCGCGCCGCCCGCGACATAGCTGACCCAATCCGCGCCCTCGTCCAGCAGGGCGATCTGGAAATCGCGGAACACATTGTCCAGCGGGCGGCCCGCAACGGCGAAGTCCGGCACGCGGTCAAAGGCGCGTGCGGCAATCCGGCAAGAGGCGCGGATCTTTTCGATCTCGGCCCCGGACTTGATCTCGCGCACGCGCTGCACGCAATCGGTGGCATCGACAAGTGCGCGCGGGGCAAGGCGGCTGCGCAGGGCCTCGAAATCGGCAAGCGGCATCCGCAGGTGGGTTTCCAGACCCATGGGCAGGCCGATGCGGCCGGTTTCCCCCACCAGCCCAGACAGCGTGTCGGCCAGCAGGCTGACGCCATCGTCCCGCGGGTCGGGCGCATCCCATGTGCGAACCTGCGGCATCCATGTCCGGCCCATCAGTTCGGCCCCGATCACGGGGATCACCGCCACCGGATCGCCCGCGCGCGGTATGACGATGAACCACGGCCGCGCGGGGCTTTCCCAGAACCGCGTCAGAAAGCCGGTGGTATAGAATACGTCCGCCGCCGAGGTCAGCAGCAGCGCATCCAGCCCCTGCGCCTCCATCCCGGCCTGAAGCCGCGCGATACGGGCGCGGTATTCCTGCGCCGGAAACAGAAGCGAGCGGTCAGGCATCTTCGGGCCCTTCGCTGAGGATCGCCAGCACCCGCGCATCCGCCGGCAGGTCCAGCCCCGCGATCAGCGCGGCGATGCCTGCCGCGCCCGACGGGGTGCTGGCCAGGTCCAGCGCGGCCAGGTCTTCCACCGCTTGTTGTGCCTCTTCCTCGGTTATGGTGGTGAACAGGTCGGCGTCCTGCGCCAGCCCTTGCAGGGCGATCATCGAGGGGGTCTTGCAATCCAGCCGTCCCATGCAAGAGGTCGGCCCCTGCGTGTCCACCACCTTGCCGGCGCGGATGCTGTCGATCAGGGCCGGTGCGGCCTCGGGTTCGACCACGATGATCTGCGGCACGTCGCCCCAGACATGGCGTGCATGGGCGGCCACCGCAGCGGCCAGCCCGCCGACCCCGGCCTGCAGCAGGATATGGCTGGGCGGCGTGTCGATCTGGCTGGCGGCTTCGGCTGCAAGCTGGGTGTATCCTTCCATCACGCGCAGGGGCAGTTCGGTGTAGCCGGGCCAGGAGCTGTCGGACAAAAGGGTCCAGCCCTGCGATTGCGCGGCATCGGCGGCAGCGTTCATGCTGGCCTCGTAATCCGCGCCGGCGCGCACCACGTCAGCCCCCATGGCGGCTAGCCTGCGGGCAAAGGGTTCCGGCACGGTCTGCGACAGGTAAATCACCGCCCGCGCCCCGAAAAGCCGCGCGCCGGCTGCAACGGACAGGCCATGGTTGCCCGCGCTTGCGGTGACATAAACGCGCCCGTCCAGTGCCCTTGTCCATTCCTGCGCAGGCGCATCGGCGGTGACTTGCGCCGCGGCCTCGCGCGCGATGACATGGGCCGCGCCCAGTGCCTTGAAGCTACCCAGCCCCATGCGCGCGCGCTCGTCCTTGAGGTCGATCCGCGCCACGCCAACCCGTGCAGCCAGTTCCGGCACCGCGCGCAGCGGCGTCGGCGCGTGGGCGGGGCATTGCGCCAAGAGCTGGCCAATCGCATCTGCTGTGGCGATGGGGCGGGGCGCATCAAGGTTCAATCCTAGTCCGCGCCACGGGTTTTCCATTGTTTTCGGCATAGTTTGCTCCCGGTTGCTCTTGGCCAAAGCCTAGCGCGGTTCGGCGCGGGTTTGGTTGGAAATCTGCGCGGTGATGCGAATTTTTCCGAACCCGCCGTCGGGACGGGCCAGCGCGCCATGGTTCGGCACTATGTCGCGTTGACTAGACGGGGGCGGATCGGTTTAGATCTACGCCTTCGTATCCGCGTGCTTGCGGGTCCAATCACAGAAGGTGCGCCATGAAGACTGTCCTTGCCATCGTGTTTGCCATTCTGCCCCTTGCGGCGCTGTCTGATGTGCTGAAGGTGCAGGATGTCGCGCCCGGGATCTGGGCCATCGAAGGCCCGGCCGAACAGCGAAACGCGGAAAATCTGGGCAACAACGCCACTTTCGGCCTGATCGAAACCGACGCGGGCGCGGTGCTGATCGATCCGGGCGGCACATGGGCCGGGGCCAAGGCGCTGGACCAGATGATCGGCACGTTGACGGACCAGCCCGTGCGTTATGTCATCGACACCGGCGGGCAGGATCACCGATGGCTGGGCAACGGCTATTGGCAGGCGAAAGGGGCAGTGGTTGTCGCCTCGGACGCCGCGGTGGCGGACCAAAAGGCGCGTGGGTCCATGCAGTTGACCATGCTGTCGCAACTGGTCGGCGAGGGGCTGGAAGGGACCGAACCGGCTTATGCCGATGCCACCTTTGCCGAAGCGCATGATCTGGAACTGGGCGGACGCCATATCGAAATTCGCCATCCTGCCGCGGCTCATACACCGGGCGACAGTTACGTCTGGCTGCCGGATGCGGGCGTCGTGTTCACCGGCGATATCGTCTATGTGGGACGCATTCTGGGCGTGATGGATCATTCCGACAGCGCCGCATGGCTGGAGGCATTCGCCGCGATCGAGGCACTGTCCCCGAAGGTGCTGGTGCCGGGCCACGGCCCCACCACCACGCTGGAACGCGCACAGGCCGACACGCGCGATTACCTGGTCAACCTGCGTGACCGGATGCGGGTCTATATCGACGAGGGGGGCGATATCATCGGCTCTGTCGGGGTGGACCAGTCGGCGTTTTCCTACCTGGACCAGTTCGGTGCGCTGGCCGGACGCAATGCGCAGGCGGTGTTCCAGCAGATGGAATGGGAATGACCCTGCCTTGCGCCGCAACCTGCGCCGCGAAATGTGCAATTTGGCCACAAGTTCCTGACGGCGGGTAACTTTTTCTTGGCGAGCGAATCACCGTGCCGTAACCTAGCCGGATAAAGATGCCCAAAGGGCACGTATTCGAGGCAGCAGATGGCACAGGAAGATCAGGGGACTGGTCAGGCGAATGATGTTCGCCTGAAGGAAATTAAGTCTATAGCATTGGCGGAAATCCTGACAGAGTCAGGCGATTTCGACCATTGGAAATACTATGACGAGCTGAACGAGCTGAAGCGCCGCCCGCTGGCGACCGCTTGGCTGGAAGCCTATGTCATGGTCTGCGTGATCGGGCGCATCCGTCCCGCGAAGGTGACGGGATTTCTGAAAAAGCTGCGCGAAAAGCGCGACAAGACGGGGCAGCGCCCGCTGTTTGACCGGTTTGCAGCGCAGCTGAAAACCTATCTGCATCCGCTTGTGCTGACCAATCACGGCTACCGCGAGGCGAATTTCGAACGGGTCGATCACAATCAGGTCTGGAGCCATGTCGGCGATCTGGTGGAGGCGCTGGAGGTAGAGGGCTTCGAGGTGTTCCTGAATTCCGGCACGTTGCTGGGCGTCACCCGCGAAAAGGCATTGATCGGCCATGACGACGATGTCGACCTGGCGGTCATTCTGGATGCGGCCACCGAGGAGGACGCCGCCGCCGAGTGGCTGCGCCTGCGCGAATGGCTGGATATGAGGGGGCTGTGCGACAAGGATGCGCAGCGCGCCCCGGAGATTCACAAGCTCAATTCCATCGGCAACGTGGAGGTGGACCTGTTCCCCGCATGGGTGCGCGATGGTGCGATGTTCGTCTATCCGCACACCTATGGCGACCTGGACGCGGCCGAGGTTCTGCCCCTGCGCCCCTGCGAGGTCACAGGCCACAAGGTGCCAAAAACACCGGAAAAAATGCTGGAAATCAATTACGGCGAGAATTGGCAGAAGCCGGACCCGCTTTTCAAATTCCCCTGGGCTTCGGCCAACGAGAAATTCGAGAACTTTTTGAAGGCGGTGCAGTGATGATGCGATTTTTCAAGTCCGGCAAAAAGCCGGTCAGCCGCCGGACCACGGTTTTGACATATGGCACGTTCGACCTGTTCCATTCTGGTCATGTGCGACTGTTGCAGCGCCTGAAGGCGATGGGCGACGAGCTGATCGTGGGCTGCGCCACGGACGAGTTCAACGAGAAGAAGGGCAAGACGGCGGTCATGTCCTATGAAGCGCGGCGCGAAATCCTGGAATCCTGCCGTTTCGTTGATGTTGTAATCCCCGAATACGACTGGGTGCAAAAGCCGCTGGATATCGCCCATTACAAGGTGGATGTTTTCGCCATGGGTGACGATTGGGAAGGCTATTTCGACGATTTGGAAAAGCATTGCCGCGTCGTTTATCTGCCACGCACGCCCGAGGTTTCCACCACCTCGCTGCGCGAGCGCGTTGACGCGATGCGCAAGACCGCCTGACCTGGCCGGGCGGATCCGGTCCGGCCCGATCTGATTTGATCCGATCCGATCTGAACCGGCCGACTTAGGCGGGCAGTCGCAGGTGATTGTCCGCTTCGATCACCAGCGGGTGCAGATCGGCACCTGATGCGATCATCTGGTGCAGTTCGGCCCGCATCGGCGGTGCCCAGAAATCATTGATATGTGCGGCGACCTTCTCGTCCCCGTCCTCGCCCGGTTGAGTGGCGAAAAACGTGGCGATCTGGTTCGCCATGCGGGCCAGTTTCTCGGCGTTGCTCATTGCGGCTCTCCACTTGTGATGCGGTGGGGATGGGAAAAAATCTGGGTGCCGTGGCGGTTGTGGGTGACCAGCGCGATGCCCGCCTGATCGGCCAGCCGGACACCGGCGGCCGTGGGGGCCGAGACAGAGGCGATAACCCCGAACCCTGCCATCGCCGCCTTTTGCACCATTTCCACGGATATGCGCGAGGTCAGGACCAGCGTTTGTGGTGCCTGCCCGCCGTGCGCCATCGCGCCGATCAGCTTGTCCAGCGCGTTGTGGCGGCCCACGTCTTCGCGCACCAAGTCCATGGTGCCGGACCACAGGGCAGCGGCATGCACAGCGCGGGTTGCGTCGTGCAGCGGCTGGGCGCTGCGCAGGCTGTCCAGCGCGCGCGCGATTTCCGTCACGGAAATCGGGGCGCCCGGCCTGACGGTCGGCACTTTGCGCGCAGCCTGTTCAAGGCTGTCGATGCCGCAAAGGCCACAGCCCACCGGCCCCGCCATGGCGCGGCGGCGCTGTGCCAATGCCTCGGCCCGTGCCTTGGACAGCCATTGGCGTGCCTCGATCCCGTGGGGGTGTTCCACGATCTCGACCTCTGACAGGTCCGCCGCATTGGCCAGCCCTTCGGACAGGGTAAAGCCGATGGCGAGATCCGAAAGGTCGGCGGGGGTGGCCATCATCACCGCTAGGGTCGATCCGTTATAGACCAGCGCCACGGGGGTTTCTTCGGGCAGGGCGCGGCTGTCCGTGCCGCCACAAAGGGCGGTCACGGGCAGGGTGATCGCGGCGCGCGGTGTCATTCGGCCGCCGGAAGAATGCGGCGCGATTGAGCGGCCTGTTCGGCATATTCCTCTTGCCATTCGGTCGGCCCGTTCGAGGGGCTGACCTGCACCGCCGTCACCTTGTATTCGGGGCAGTTGGTGGCCCAGTCCGAATAGTCGGTGGTGATCACGTTGGCCTGCGTGTCGGGGTGGTGGAAGGTGGTGTAAACCACGCCGGGGCTGACGCGGTCGGTGATCTGCGCGCGCAGGGCGGTTTCGCCTGACCGGCTGGCCAGTTTGACGAAATCGCCATCCTTGATGCCACGATTTTCCGCGTCATGTGGGTGAATTTCCAGCACGTCCTGATCATGCCAGACCACGTTCGCGGTGCGCCGCGTCTGCGCGCCCACGTTATATTGCGAGAGAATCCGCCCCGTGGTCAGCAGCAGCGGGAAGCGCGGGCCGGTTTTTTCATCGGTGGCGACATATTCGGTGACGATGAACCGCCCCTTGCCGCGCACGAACCCATCCACATGCATCAGGGGCGTGCCGTCGGGCGCATCATCGTTGCAGGGCCATTGGACGCTGCCTTTTTCCTCAAGCAGGTCATAGGTGACGCCCGCAAAGCTGGGCGTGGTGGACGCGATTTCCGACATGATTTCAGACGGATGGCTGTAGGACCATTGCGCGCTGCCGGACTCTTTCAGGCAGGCATTGGCCAGCAGTTGCGTCACCTGCCAATCGGCATAACCGTTCTTGGGGGCCATGACGCGGCGCACGCGGTTGATGCGCCGTTCGGCATTGGTGAAGGTGCCGTCCTTTTCAAGGAAGGTCGATCCGGGCAGGAAGACATGCGCGTAATTCGCGGTCTCGTTCAGGAACAGGTCGTGGACGATGACGCAATCCATCGCGGCCAGACCGGCGGCGACGTGTTTTGTATCGGGATCCGATTGCAGGATATCCTCGCCCTGACAATACAGCCCCTTGAACCGGCCCTGAACCGCCTCGTCCAGCATGTTGGGGATGCGCAGGCCGGGTTCGGGGTTGATGGTCACGCCCCAGGCGGATTCGAAAATCGCGCGGGTATCGGCGTTTTTCACATGCCGGTAGCCGGGCAATTCATGCGGGAAAGAGCCCATGTCGCACGATCCTTGAACGTTATTCTGACCGCGCAGCGGGTTCACGCCAACGCCGTTGCGGCCCACGTTACCGGTCAGCATGGCAAGGTTGGCGATGCCGATCACGGTGGTGGACCCCTGGGAATGTTCGGTCACGCCAAGCCCGTAATAGATTGCGCCGTTGCCGCCCGTGGCGAACAGGCGCGCGGCTGCGCGCAGGGTTGCGGCGGGCACGCCGGTGTAGACCTCGGTTGCCTCGGGCGAATGGCGCGGGTCGCTGACGAATTCGGCGTATTCGGCGAATTCTTCCCAATCGCAGCGGTCCTTGATGAAGGATTCGTCGGCCAGCCCTTCGGTCACGATTGTATGGGCCATGGCGGTGACCACGGCGACGTTGGTGCCGGGGCGCAGGGCTAGGTGCTGCGCGGCCTCGATATGGTTCGAGCGCACGATATCCGTGCGGCGCGGGTCGATCACGATCAGCTTGGCCCCGGCGCGCAGGCGTTTTTTCAGGCGGCTGGCAAAGACCGGGTGCCCGTCGGTCGGGTTCGCGCCGATGACGATCACCACATCGGTATGTTCAACGGAATCAAAGTCTTGCGTGCCGGCAGAGGTGCCGAATGTCTGCCCCAGACCGTATCCGGTGGGCGAGTGGCAGACGCGTGCGCAGGTGTCGGTGTTGTTGTTGCCGAACACCGCGCGTGTCAGTTTCTGCACCAGATAGGTTTCTTCGTTCGTGCAGCGGCTGGATGTGATCACGCCGATGCTGTCCTTGTCGTGGGTGTCTTGCAAACCGCGCAGGCGTTTGGCGGCGAAACTCAGCGCCTCGTCCCAGGACACTTCGCGCCACGGGTCGGTGATCTTGTCGCGGATCATCGGGTTCAAAATACGGTCGGAATGCGAGGCATAGCCATAGGCGAACCGCCCCTTGACGCAGCTGTGCCCGCGGTTGGCCTTGCCGTTTTTCCACGGCACCATGCGCACCAAAGTGTCGCCCTTCATTTCCGCCTTGAACGAACAGCCGACGCCGCAATAGGCGCAGGTGGTCACGACGGAACGGTCGGGCGTGCCGATTTCGGCCACGGATTTTTCCCGCAAGGTGGCGGTGGGGCAGGCCTGCACACAGGCGCCGCAGCTGACGCAATCCGAGGTCAGGAAATCATCGGCCCCTGCGCCCGCCTTGACGCGGCTGTCAAATCCGCGCCCTTCGATGGTCAGGGCAAAGGTGCCTTGAACCTCTTCGCAGGCGCGCACGCAGCGCGAGCAGACGATGCATTTGCTGGGGTCATAGGTGAAATAGGGGTTCGATTCATCCTTGGGGATGTAATGCGGGTTCGGGCCGGTGGCGGCGCGTTGTGCGAATTGGGTGTCTTGCGCGTCATAGCGCACGTCGCGCAGGCCCACGACACCGGCCATGTCCTGTAATTCGCAATCGCCATTGGCCGAA
>DFBX01000011.1 GCA_002366795.1 Rhodobacteraceae bacterium UBA3069
TTTCGAGGGATAGGGGTATACTTGGGATTCAAAGGCTTTTGGCCGCAAAGATCGAAGGAATTCCATCATGGTTTATCTCTACTTGCCCCTTCTCAGCCCGTTAATCTTGCTTGTGGTGGCATTCCATGCCGCGCGACATCCGGGAATGCGACCCGGTATCGTGCCGAGTTTGTCGGAGGCGGCCGCATTCGCCGCCTTTGCGATCTCGGCCGTGGCCGCAGTTTTCTTGGTGATCGAAGGCCCTGGCACTTCGGCGCTCATTGGGGTGTTCGGCGTTGGTCTGTCCGTGCGCCTCGACGCGGTAAGCGCGGTGATGCTTTTGTTGGTCAGCTTCATCGGGTGGGTCGTGCTGCGCTATTCGCGCACTTACATGGACGGAGAAGACAGGCAGGGCAGTTTTACCAACTGGATGATGGTGACGCTGGCCTCGGTCCTGTTTCTGGTGATGTCCGGTAATCTTGTCCAGTTGCTTGCCGCCTGGACGGTTACCAGCCTGTCGCTGCATCGGCTGCTTCTGTTCTACCCCGCGCGCGCAACAGCGCAGCGCGCGGCGCGCAAGAAGGCCGTCGTGGCGCGGATAAGCGAAGCGTCCCTTGCCGGGGCCGTGATCCTGCTGATCGCCGCAACCGGAACGACGGACATTGAAACGATCCTCGCGACGACCGAAGCCAACTGGCTGACCGTTCTGGCAACCCTTCTGATCGCCGCCTCTGCGGTGCTGGCATCGGCACAGTTTCCAATTCATGGCTGGTTGACCGGGGTGATGGAAGCCCCGACGCCGGTATCGGCCCTTCTGCACGCGGGCGTCATTAATGCGGGCGGTTTCCTTCTGATCCGCTTTGCCGATGTGATGCTGCTTGCCCCCGGGGTCATGGCGCTTCTGGTCATGCTGGGCGGCTTTACGGCGCTGTTCGGCGGGTTGGTGATGCTGACCCAGCCGGCAGTCAAAACTTCGCTGGCATGGTCGACGATTGCACAGATGGCTTTCATGATCATGCAATGTGGCCTAGCGCTTTTCCCGCTGGCGCTGCTGCATATCGTGGCGCACTCGCTGTACAAGGCGCATGCGTTCCTCAGTTCCGGCGAGGCCGTACGCAATGTCGCGGCGATCCGCCGCCCCGGACCGATTGCGGTGCCGAGTGCGCGTAAAGTCTTGCAGGCCTTTGCCATTGCAATCGTTATCTACGCTCTCGTGGGCACCATTCTGGGGTTTGATGGAAAGTCGATCCAAGCCATAGCCTTGGGTGTGATCCTGATCTTTGGCGTTGCCTACCTGCTGGCACAGGGCTTGGCCGTTGAGGCACCGCGCGCATTGATGCGGCGCACTGTAATCTATGCCGTTGTGACCTCGGTAAGCTATTTCGCCCTTCAGATCGCTGCACAGTCTCATACGGCTGGCAGTCTGCCCCCAACCCCGAGCCCGGGTCCCCTGGAATGGGCCCTTATCATCCTCGCACTTGTCAGCTTTGGCCTTGTCGCCTGAAAGGAACAAAGCCAATGTTTGCAAAACTCGAGTCTTGCCCCGCCATCTTGTTGGAACTTGTCGCCGAGGCCAACAATGCCGCCAAGGCAATCCCGCCGATGTTCCCGCTTTCGGCGAGTGTTGCGGTGAACCCTTTCCTGGGCCAGACCGGCGAGCCTCTGGCGGTCGCGGCCGCGCGTCTGGCGCGGGTTGGAGGCGCCCGGATTACGCCTTCGCGCGCGCACTGGGCCAGTAAACTGGATGCAGGTGAAATAACCGAAGCGGACCTGCTGGATGCATTGTCTGCGATCGAAGGACATTCCACTGTGCCGTGCCTGCACGACATCAAGACCGCCCTGAAAGATGACACACCCGAACCCAAAGCCCTTCCCACTGTGGCAGAGCTGGTGGCGGACGTTTCCGGAATTGACTGGCCGGCGCTGATCGAAGACCGCATTGGCGCATGGGCCGCCAGTCATTTCGATCAGGGACAGGCGCTCTGGCAGCAGGCAAACACGGGCGGCGCCTTCAACGCCTGGCGGGACTTCGCCTCGCGCGATCTAACCCCCGAGATCCAAGGCCTGAAGGGTTTTTGTGCTTTTGTCGCTGGAACCAACCGGTCGCATTGGCGCGCCATAGGCCGCGCGTCGGAAAGGCTTGGAGTGACCACCGGTGCCGCGACGACCGCGTTCCACCGCTGGCTGGTGACGTTGGGCGGATGGGCCCAATACGGGCGCTACCTTTTGTGGCAGGCAGAGCTGAATGGCGAACAGGAAAGCACCGTGACCGAGCTTCTGGCTGTGCGCATGGTGTTCGACGAAGCGCTGTTCGCACTTTATGAAGACCAGATTTCAGCGCGTTGGGCAGAAGCTGTCGCGGCACACAAGGCCGTTGTCACTCCGACAGGAGAATTTGTCATCGATGCGGTGCTCCAAGACGCGGCAGAAAGGGCCGAGCAGCGTGTTCTGGCCGGCAGGCTGCTTCAGGGCAAGCCGCGCAAGATCCAGGGGCGCCCGGATGTGCAAGCGGCCTTCTGTATCGACGTTCGGTCCGAAGTCTTCCGTCGCGCACTGGAAGCGCAGGGTGACAACATCGAGACCATCGGCTTTGCCGGGTTCTTCGGGCTGGCCAGCGCGCACAAGCCTGCCGGCTCGGATGTGACCGAACTGCGCGGTCCGGTGCTCTTGCAATCCGGTGTGACATCCCAGGCGACAGAACCCGAGAAGGCCGATCTCGATCGTCGCCATGCTGCGCGGGCCAAGCGGGCCTGGGGCAGATTCAAGCTGGCGGCGGTCTCTTCTTTCGCCTTTGTGGAGGCTACAGGACCACTCTACGTGGGTAAGTTGGTGCGGGATTCGCTGGGCCTGGGCGGTAAGGCCACGGCAGAGCCTGCGCCCATGCTGGACCCGGCGATTGACCTTGAAGCACGTATTGGAATGGCAAAGTCGGTGCTGACGGCCATGTCGCTCACGGATAATTTCGCGCGGATCGTCATGCTGGCGGGTCATGGCGCGGACGTAACCAACAACCCGCATGAAAGCGCGCTGCAATGCGGCGCCTGCGGAGGCTATACAGGAGACGTGAACGCCCGGCTTCTGGCAGGTCTGCTGAGTGATCGCGACGTTCGCGCAGGGCTTGGCGGCGCAGGGATCGAGATCCCCGCCGACACTGTTTTCTTGCCCGCAATGCACCACACGACGACGGACCGCATAACCCTTTATGAAGGCGATCTGCCACAGGGCCATTCGGCTGCCGGTCTCGCGCAACTGAAAGAGTGGCTGGACGCGGCTGGGAATTTGGCGCGTGCGGAACGTGCGAAACGTCTGCCGCGCGCGATCAGAGCGGGGAGCATCCCCCACCGGGCAAGCGACTGGGCCGAAACGCGCCCCGAATGGGGGCTGGCGGGTTGCCATGCCTTTGTCGCCGCACCACGTCACCGCACGGACGGGGCGAACTTGTCGGGTCAGGCGTTCCTGCATAATTACGACTGGAAACGCGATGAGAGTTTTGGTGTTCTCGAGTTGATCATGACGGCACCCGCGGTCGCCGCAAGCTGGATCAGCCTTCAGTATTACGGCTCGACAGTGGCACCGGAACTGTTCGGTGGCGGCAACAAGCTGCTGCACAACGTGGTGGGGGGAATCGGTGTGCTGGAAGGTAACAACGGCGCCCCGCGTCCGGGCTTGCCGTGGCAATCAGTCCACGATGGCAACCAGTTTCAACATGATCCACTGCGCTTGTCTGTGATCATCGAAGCCCCGCGCGAGGCAATGTCCGATATCCTTAGCCGCCATCCTGGTGTGCGCGAACTGTTCGATAACGGTTGGCTGCACTTGATTGCCATGGATGACGCGGGCACGCTGGCCTGGCGCTATACGGGAAACCTGAAATGGGCATCATTCGAAGGACAAACTGATGTCGCACCTGCAATAGCGGCGGAATAGCCCGTCTTTCCGCCCGCTTGCGCACCCGCTTTGCTTCGTATCGGTCTTTCAATTGGCCCGGGTTGTGCAACAAAGTCGGACTGGATGCTATTGGATGAACCCGATGCGGTGGGACAAGGCTCCACGTCTCAGCCCAGCCACCGTCGGGAAAGCGTCGTGATGAGGACGCGCGATAAGAAGGCAACGACAAAGTTCGTTAAGAAAGTAACGGAAAAGCATGGCCGTGCGGAGATCATTGTCATGGACCGGCTGCGCTTGTCTGGCGCAGGGCTGAAAGAAATCGGTTTGGCAATCAGGCAGGAAATCGGCCGCTGGCTGAACAATAGGGCAAAGAATTCTCACTTGCCATTCCGATGACGAGAGCGGGCCATGCTCCGTTTCAGGCGGAAGCGAAGTCTAAGAAAATTCGCCGCCGCTCTTGCTGCGTGGTGCAGTCTCGGCGCGTCATGATAGACAGTGTCACTGTCCTTGTGCAGACGATTTCGAATTAGTCTGCCAGCAGCCTTGCGGGCGTGATCCCGTTGGTCTGATGGTCAATCACGCTTGCGCGGTTTGACGTAAATCTCAAGCCGGTGACTGACGATATCAAAGCCATAGCTGCGCGCGATCTCTTCCTGAAGGCGCTCGATCTCGTCTGATCTGAATTCGATCACCTCGCCGGTTTCGGTGTTGATGAAATGGTCGTGATGCTCGTCCGGCGCGGCCTCGTATCGCAGTCTGCCATCGTCAAAGGCGTGGCGTTCGATCAGCCCGTGTTCGGCCAGAATATTCATCGTCCGATAGACCGTAGCGATGTTCACAGAGGCATCGGTCTGCTTGATCCGGCGGTGCAGTTCCTCGACATCGGGGTGGTCGTCCGAGGCCTCTAACACGCGGATGATAACGCGCCTTGGCCCGGTGATGCGCAGGCCGATATCGCGGCAACGATCGATCAGGCTGTCGTGTGTCTGGCTTGTCATGTCGTGCCCGCCTCCCATGGCCTTGGAACTGTCGGTCGTTCATCGGTGCGGGCCGATTGCAACGGAGGGTCACGTTAGCATGGCCCGTCTGGCACGTCATCCGGTTTTGCCCCTGCGCATCGCGCGGCATTTCAGGCCGGGCTTGCAATGGGGCCACACCGGGCCAGATTGATGATCAAGCCGGGCTGCTCAATAAACCGGCCAGTAATTGATGCGCGCCACTACGAAAGCTTGTTCCAAATGAATTGCAGTTGCAAATGCCGCCGCTATCACTATTCTTGTTGCGAGCGGTTCGCAACTTGGCGAATCCCGTCCGGCGACAGGATGGACACCCCGTGAAAGGACCCTGCATGACGTTTAAAAAAAAAGCACGTGTTCTGGCCGCAGTCGCAGCGACCGCGCTGATGGCCAGCGGCGCCGCTGCCGCCGAGGGCCGGATGAAGGTCGTGACGACCTTCACAGTGCTGGCGGATATGGCGCAGCGCGTGGCCGGTGATGCGGCGGATGTTGTATCGATCACCAAGCCGGGCGCCGAGATCCACGGGTACGAGCCGACCCCGCGCGATATCGTACGGGCGCAGGGGGCTGACCTGATCCTGTGGAACGGTCTGAATCTGGAACTGTGGTTCGAACAATTTCTGCGCAATATGGGCGATGTGCCGTCGGTAACGCTGAGCGATGGCATCGATCCGATTTCGATCGCCGCAGGATCATACGAGGGCAAACCAAACCCGCATGCCTGGATGGGGTTGGATAACGCGCTGATTTACATCGACAATATCACTACGGCCTTTGCAAACGCCGACCCGGACAACGCCGCCGCCTACCGAGCTAACGCCGATGCCTACAAGGCCGAACTGCGCGCCACGCTTGAGCCGTTGCGCCAGAAGATCGCAGCCATTCCCGAAGACCAGCGCTGGCTGGTGACCTGCGAGGGCGCCTTTAGCTATCTGGCGCGCGATTTTGGTATGAAAGAGCTTTACCTTTGGCCGATGAATGCCGACCGCATGGGCACGCCGCAGCAGGTGCGTGCGGTGATTGACGGGGTCAAGGGCTATGAGATTCCCGTGGTGTTTTGCGAAAGCACCGTGAATACGGCCCCCGCCGAACAGGTCGCGCGGGAAACCGGCGCGCGCTATGGCGGCGTATTGTATGTGGACAGCCTGTCTGACCCTGGCGGGCCGGTCCCCACCTATCTTGATTTGTTGAAAGTGACCTCGCAGACGGTGGCCGACGGGTTGACCGGCGGGGCCGGACAGTGACCACGCCTTCCAAAGGCAGAAAGAAGCTGATGAAAGATATATCCGCCCCCCAACGGCCTGCGTATCACGCCGCATCCGACGCGGACGGGATCACGGCGCAGGATGTGACCGTGACCTACCGCAATGGCCATACCGCGCTGCGCCATGCCTCTTTCACGATCCCGCGCGGCACGGTCACCGCGCTGGTCGGGGTGAACGGCGCGGGCAAGTCAACCCTGTTCAAGGCCATCATGGGCTTTGTCCCCGTGGCCCGCGGCGATATCCGCCTGCTGGGCCTGACGGTGCAAGATGCGCTGAAACAGAACCTTATTTCCTATGTGCCACAATCCGAGGAAGTGGACTGGTCCTTTCCCGTGCTGGTCGAGGATGTGGTGATGATGGGCCGTTACGGGCATATGGGTTTCCTGCGCCGCCCGCGGCAGGCGGATCGCGATGCGGTGGATGCGGCGCTGGCCCGCGTGAACATGCTGGATTACCGCCACCGGCAGATTGGCGAGCTGTCGGGCGGGCAAAAGAAGCGTGTCTTCCTGGCCCGCGCCCTGGCGCAGGACGGCCAGGTGATCTTGCTGGACGAGCCGTTCACCGGCGTCGATGTCAAGACCGAAGAGCAGATCATCGCGCTGCTGCGCGATCTGCGCGACGAGGGGCGCGTGATGCTGGTGTCCACCCACAACCTTGGCTCGGTGCCCGAATTCTGCGACCGCACCGTGCTGGTCAAGGGTACGGTGCTGGCCCATGGCCCAACGGAAACGACCTTTACCCGCGAGAACCTTGAACTGGCCTTTGGCGGTGTGCTGCGTCATTTCACCCTTGGCGGCTCCGACCTGCATGATGACGATGACGCGCGCGAGCTGTCGATCTTCACCGATGACGAGCGCCCGCTGGTGCAATATGGCGAGCGCACCCACAAGACAGAGCGCAAGGAATGAGCGCGCTTCTGGAACCGTTCACCTATGGCTACATGACCAATGCCATGTGGGTGTCTGCGCTGGTTGGCGGGGTCTGCGCCTTCCTGTCCTCCTACCTGATGCTGAAGGGCTGGTCCCTGATCGGCGATGCGCTGTCCCATTCCGTCGTGCCCGGCGTTGCGGGCGCCTATATCCTTGGGCTGCCCTTCGCACTTGGGGCGTTCCTGTCGGGCGGTTTGGCGGCGGCGGCGATGCTGTTCCTGTCGGGCCGGTCCGGGCTGAAACCCGATGTGATCATCGGGATCATCTTTACCTCTTTCTTCGGATTGGGGCTGTTCATGGCCTCGGTCAACCCGATGGCAGTGTCGATCCAGTCCATCACCATGGGCAATATCTTGGCCATCACGCCAGAGGACACGCTGCAACTGGCGATCATCGGTTTTGTGTCGCTGGCTGTGCTGCTGCTCAAGTGGAAGGACCTGATGGTGGTGTTTTTCGATGAAAGCCACGCGCGGTCCATCGGTCTGCGCCCCGGTCTGCTCAAGGGGGTGTTCTTTGTTCTTCTTTCGGCCTGCATCGTCGCGGCGATGCAGACGGTCGGCGCCTTCCTTGTCATCGCCATGGTGGTGACGCCGGGGGCCACGGCCTATCTGTTGTGCGACCGGTTTCCGCGGCTTATCGCGACCTCGGTCGCCATTGGCGCGGTGACCAGCTTTGCCGGGGCCTATATCAGCTATTTCATTGATGGCGCGACCGGCGGGGTCATCGTCGTGCTGCAAACCGCGATCTTCCTTGCGGCCTTTGTTCTTGCGCCCAAACACGGCCTGCTTGCGGCAAAGCGCAAGGCCGCCGCCGCGCTGGCAGAGGAGGCCGCATGATGGACACCCTGCTGATGCCGTTCCAGTTCGCCTTTATGCAGAATGCGTTCTGGATTGCTGTTCTGGTGTCGGTTCCCACCGCGCTTTTGTCCTGTTTCCTTGTGCTGAAGGGATGGGCGCTGATGGGCGATGCCGTCAGCCATGCCGTGCTGCCCGGTATCGTGCTGGCCTATATCCTTGGACTGCCCCTGTTGATCGGTGCCTTCGCGGCCGGAATGCTGACCTCGGTCGCCACGGGCTATCTGTCGGAAAACAGCCGGGTCAAACAGGACACGGTGATGGGGGTCGTTTTCTCGGGCATGTTCGGGCTGGGTATCGTCATGTATGTCTCGATCCAGACCAATGTGCATCTTGATCATATCCTGTTCGGCAACATTCTGGGCGTCGGGGCCGGTGACCTGTGGACCGCCGGTATCATCTCGGCGTTGGTGTCGATGGTTCTGGCGGTGAAGTGGAAGGATTTCATGATGCACGCCTTTGACCCCGCGCAGGCGCGGGTCAGCGGGCTGCGTGTGGGCCTGTTGCATTACGGTCTGCTTGGCATCCTGTCGCTGACCATCGTCGCGACCTTGTCGGCGACAGGGCTTATCCTGGCCGTGGGCCTGCTGATCGCACCGGGGGCGATCGCGTTCCTGCTGGTGCGCAGCTTTGAAAGGATGCTGGTGGTGGCGGTCATCGTCTGCATGGGGTCGATGCTTGGCGGTGTCTACCTCAGCTTCTTTTTGGATAGCGCGCCAGCCCCGACGATCATGCTGCTGCTGACGGGCGTGTTCGTGCTGTCCTTCATCCGCAGGTCTTTGCAGACCCGCCGCGCATCGCGCATCGTCTGAATACCCGCTTTTGAATTATCCTTCCCGCTGCCAAGTTCATTCAATAAAGGGCGCGGCGCTTCAGGCTCTTGCTGGAAAAGCTGGTTGTGCCAACACCGGATGCGCGCCGTATCCATCCGCCGAGGGCCGTCTGTCTGCCCTGATCGCCCTGGTTTAAGTCCGGGTCTATGTCCGAGCATAGATACAGACCCGAAGTCGAGATCCTTTCCGTCACCGATATCGGCGGACGCCGGCGTTGGACGGATGAGGAAAAGGTTCGCATCGTTGAGGAGGGTTTCGGCGGTCGCGGGCGCGTTGCCGAGACGGCCCGTCGGCATGATATTGGCCGCACGCTGCTGGTGCGCTGGCGCCGCCAGTATCGTGAAGGGCAGTTGACGGCGAGCGGGTCGCACCCGCAGTTCATCCCCTTGATCGCACCTGGTCCTGAGGCCCCCGATGTTCTGGGCGCTCCGTCCGCCCCAGGTCCGTTTCCAGCGCAGGAAACGGCCCAGTTGGCGGATATCACGCTGGTGAACGGTCGGCGTTTGTCTGTTGCGGTCTCGGTCGACCCGGAGGTGCTGGCGCGCCTCGTGAACGCACTGGATGCGTCATGATCGCCTTTCCGGCGGGTGTGAAGGTCTGGATCGCAGGCGGCGTGACGGACATGCGGCGGGGGATGAACACGCTGGCGTTGCAGGTTCAGGAGGGGCTCGGGCGCGATCCGCATGCGGGCGAGGTCTTCTGCTTCCGTGGGCATCGTGGCGATCTGGTCAAGATTTCATGGCACGACGGGGTCGGCATGTCGCTGTATCTGAAACGCCGGGAGGCGGGGAAATTCATCTGGCCGGCAAGCGGCTCCGGGGAGGCCGTGCAGATCTCCGAGGCCCAGCTGGGGTATCTCCTGGAAGGCATCGACTGGCGCAACCCGCGCTGGACGCAACGCCCTGCAAAAGCGGGACAAACCGGCTTCACCAGGTTGTTTTCCATGGGCTTTTCCGGGCCGGCATGGTAGGTCTCGCCCATGCCCGAGACCACCTCCGACCTCGAAAACCTGCGCGCCGCCCTGACCGCGGCCGCGGCCGAGGCGCGTGCCGCGGCTGCCGAAGCCGACCTCGCGCAGGCCCGTGCGGTGGTTTCCACGTCCGAGGCGATGATCGCGGCACTCAAACTTGAGATCGCGCGGCTCAAGCGCGACAAGTACGGCCGCAGCGCGGAATGTACCGTCCGGCCCCTTGACCAGCTGGAATTGCAACTCGAGGAGCTGGTGGCCGCCGCCGCCGCCGCCGAGGACAAGGCCCGGGCCGAACAGACCGCAGAGAAGACGACGAAGGTCGCGGCCTTCGAGCGGCGCAAACCCGTGAAGAAGCCATTCCCCGCGCACCTGCCGCGCGAGCGGGTGGTGGTCGAGGCGCCGACCACGTGTTCCTGTTGCGGCTCGGACCGGATCGTGAAGATGGGCGAGGACGTCACCGACACGCTGGAGGTCATCCCCCGCCAGTGGAAAGTGATCCAGACAGTTCGGGAGAAGCTCACCTGCCGGAACTGCGAGAAGATCAGCCAGCCGCCCGCCCCGTTCCACCCGATACCGCGGGGTTGGGCAGGTCCCAGCCTGCTCGCCATGATCGTCTTCGAGAAATACGGCCTGCACCAACCCCTGAACCGCCAGGCCGAGCGTTATGCCCGGGAAGGCGTGGAGCTCAGCCTTTCCACCCTGGCCGACCAGGTCGGTGCCGTGGCCGAACTTCTGAAGCCGTTGCAGGTATTGATCGAGGCGCATGTCATGGCTGCCGTCTGGCTGCATGGCGATGATACGACGGTGCCGCTGCTGGCCCGCGGGGGCACGAAAACCGCGCGGCTCTGGACCTATGTCCGCGATGACCGCCCTTTTGATGGAACCGCCCCGCCGGCTGTGGTCTTCAGGTTCTCCCGCGACCGGAGCGGAGAGCCTCCGACAGAACATCTCACGGGCTGGCAGGGCATTCTGCAAGCCGATGCCCATGCCGGCTATAACCGACCGCAAGCCGGGTCCTGTCCTGCCTGCGCTGTGCTGGAGCCATGCCCGCCGCAAGTTCTTCGAATTGGCCGATGTCGAGGGGAACATCCGCAAGGGCAAATCGCCCAAGGACATCTCGCCCATCGCCTTAGAGACGGTGAAGCGTATCGATGCCCTATTCGAGATCGAGCGAGGCCTGACCGGCCAAGGCCCCGCCGCCCGCCTCGAGGCGCGGCAGCGCCTGTCCGCGCCGCTCGTCGAAAACCTGGAACGCTGGCTGCGTGGCGAATGGGCGAAGCTCTCGAAACACGTCAAGGTCGCCAAGGCGATCGACTACCTGCTGTCGCCGGCCCACTGGCCGGGCTTCACCCGGTTCCTCGAGGATGGACAGGTCTGCCTGACGAACAACGCCGCCGAACGCTCCCTGCGCGGTGTGGCTCTCGGTCGGAAGTCCTGGCTCTTTGCCGGATCCGAGCGTGGCGGGCAGCGCGCCGCCGCCATGTACACGCTGATCGGCACGGCCAAGCTGAACGACATCGACCCGCAAGCCTGGCTCGCGGACATCATTGCCCGCATCTCCAACCTGCCGGTCTCACGGCTGCCGGAGTTGCTTCCATGGAATTGGAAACAGCCGGTAGACCGGCCAGCCGAGGCCGCCTGATGGCCCGCGTCATGCATGTCCATACCATCGACGAGGTCGCCAGGAGGACCGGCGAGAACCTCGAACTCATCGAGGTCGTTTGCGGGACCTCCGACAACATCGACTATGGCGAGATGATCTGGGTCGACAACGGAACAGAAGAGGGCATCAAGGCCTTGACGGACCGCGGCATCGAATGCCTGCACGAACTCCTCGCCGACATCAGGACATGGCATGGCGGGATCCGCGACTTCCTGCGCGACGAGCAGTGCGAGCCAGATGTCATCGAACGCATCATGGCCGACGTGAAAAACTGATAAGTCCAGACGGCCCTCGGCGTAGCCTTACTGCGCGCCAAACGGCCAGGGCAATCGTCATGCCTTGCCCTTTCAGAAGCTTCTGTACGATTTTCTTGGGTTTCTAAATGCCGTCCAAGTGATGGCAAATCCGACGTTGCAACACCCTGGCGGTGCTGGGGATGTGATCGATACAAGCGCTAAAGCGCGAGGGGCGATCCCCTGAGGGTTAGTCGCCGGCCATGGTCAACATGTCGGGGTGCAGGCAAAGATTCAATGGGTCGGCGCGGCAGATCGCGTGCAACTCGTCCAACAGGTAGTGGTGCCAGCGCGCTGTGAACGCGGCCATGGTTTCGCCCGGTGCCGGGCTTGGCACCAAGCGCGATCGGCACAGATAGCGGCCGTTTTCGCGGTGGCAATTGGTCCAATATATCGGAATATCCTGTTTATAGGCCAGTTCCGGCACGGTGTTGGGCAGCATAAGGGATTGACCCTTATGAACAATTTGCGTCATGCGGTCGCTTTTGCCGGAATCCGCCGCAATCCCGACCAAACGACCTGCTTTCAGTTCGCGCAGGATGCGCCGCTGCGCCGCGTTTGGCCCGTCGGTTCGGCGGATCGGCACCAACCTGTCGGCACCGGGCAGAACATCCGCCAATGAGGAAGCACCGCCCAGAATGGTCACCGGCAGATCCGCATGAATCAAGTGGCAGAGAAACCCCATAAGCAAACCCGAATGGCTGACGGCGACGATCCCGCCGTGGCGCGCATCGCGCAGCGAGTCAAGGTCGGAATCGCTGTCCTGCACGAACCGCGTCACATGTTCGCGGTCATGCAGCAATCGCATGGTCATGGCGTCACGCGCGCGGCTGGCATCGGTAAAGCCTTGCCGCCATGGGCCGCGTTCGGGGGCAGGGATGTCCAGCCAGTCCAGCACCCTCTCGGCCTTGTCACGGGGAAAGTGCCAGCGCGGTTCTTGGGCGTGAAACGGGTCTTCGCCGGCCTCGCGCTTGCGCGCTATGATCGCGTTGAACCCGTCCAGTTGCCGGTCGGCAAGGTCGGTGCGATCCTTGCGCAGCAAGATACCCGCCGCCTCCATCGGAAGCAGTGGCGTGTCCAATGCGGGGTGCAGCGCCATCAGAAAACTGGCGGCGCGGGCCTGGTCTTCGGGGGTTGCCGCGTCCTGGATCAGGCGCAGCAAGACCCGCCGCAACTGGCCTGTTTCATCGGTGGATCGGGGCAATAGCGTGGCAATTACATTGCCGCGCCCCGCCTTGCACAGCGCGGCAGCCAAGGCCTGCTGCTGGCTTGCGGTAAGTGGTGCATCGGCGGGCAGGTCCTGCACCGCACCCGCGGCGGATACCGCATCGCCCATGGCCAGAAACGCATCCAGCCGCAGGCGGGTATGCACGGGATCCGGACGATCAGAAAAGTGTTCCAGCGCGGCAACGGCCAGTTCAGGGCGCCCCTCGGCCAAGGCGATCCTTGCATCCAACCGGGCCCGCAAAAGGGGGGGGCAGATCGGATTTGACCTGCTCGAACTCGGCGCGGGCGCGGGGGGCTTCGCCGGCCCTCGGCGCAGCTGTGGCACGGTCATACATCGGCTTTAGCCTGTGTCGCCAGCTGGTGCTTGGCGACCTTGCCGGACGCGGTCATCGGGAAGCTGTCATGGAACACGAAACGGCGCGGCAATTTGAACGCGATCAGCCGTTCGGCGCACCTTGCGCGCAAGGTTGCGGCGTCCGGCACATTGGCCGGATCGGCGGCGATCACATGGGCGGCGACCACTTCGCCCAGCTTGTTATTGGGGGCACCCACCACGGCCACGTCGCGCAGGGCGGGGTGGGCGCGTAGCACCGTTTCAACTTCGGACGGGAAAACAGTATTGCCCGCCGTCTTGATCAGTTCCTTGATCCGGTCCACCAGAAACAGCCGTCCCTCGGCATCCAGACGGCCGACATCGCCGGTGCGGAACCAGCCCTCGTGGAATGCAGCGGAATTTGCGGACTCGTTTTGCCAATATCCCGGTGTGACCATGTCACCGCGGATCAGAATCTCGCCTGCCTCGCCCTGCGGCGCGGGGGCCATATCTTCGTTCACGATCTGCAAATCCAGCCCTGGCGCGATCTGCCCGACCAAACCGGGGGGCGTTTCGCGATGATCCAGTGCGATGGCGATCGGCACGGCCTCGGTCATGGCATAGCCGGTCATGACTTCGCAGCCGAATGTACCGGCCATGGCATCGGCCAATGCCGGATCCAGCTTGGTGCCGGCTGGAAGAACGCGGCGCAGGTCGGGCAGATCGGTGCCAGCCTGCCGCGCCCCGCCCAGCACCAATTGCCCCAGCAGTGGCACACCGGTCATGAAAGTCACCTTGTCACGAACCAGCGCCGCAATCAGCGCGTCGGGCCGCAAGGCGGCCGCAAATGACAGGCCCGCCCCCGTCACCAGCGCGACCGAGGCCATGCAAACCCCGTAGATATTCGACAAGGGCGCGGCCATCAAAATCACATCGCGCGCATCCAGCCTGAAAAAATCGTTTTTCAGACGGTCAGCGGCGCAGGCAAGGTTGCCCAGCGTCACCATCACGCTGCGCGGCGCACCGGTGGTGCCCGACGTATAAAGCAGCGCAACCATGCGGGCAGGGTCGGGGGTGGCCTGCACCAGCGGCGCGCCCGTTTCCGTATCAGTGGGTGCGATCAGCGGCAGATCGACCAGCGGCTGGGGCAGGACGTCGCTGGCGCGGTCACTGATCAACAGCGCCGCCCCGCTATCGGCACGGATATGCGCCATGCCCGCGTCGGGCGTGGCGGGATGCAGCGGCACGGCGCACAGCCCTGCCATAATGCAGGCGAAAAAGCCCGACACTGCTGCTTCGGGACGGTCGCACAGGATCAGAACCCGGTCGCCTTCGCGGCCCGAGGCTTGCAAACGCGCGGCAAGGGCGCGGGCTTTTGCCATGGCTGTGCCACGAGGCGTGCAGCCAGCATCGGACAGGTAAAGAGGGTGAGTGAAATGCGTATCGAACCCGGCAAGGAAAGATTCGATTTCGGTCGCTTGCGTCATTTTCCGAACGCCTTTTCGCTAAGGAGGGGCCATTTATTGAGACCCTAAAATACGCTTTGGGAAAAGAACTTTGTTGTATTTTGGTATTATTTACAGTGTGTTGCGCGGAATGGACGAAGGCGGCGACGTGGCGCGCAGCCTATCCGTGTCCGTCGGGCATGATCCTTGGTGGCGGAGAGAGGCTGACGTCAGTCACGTTCCCTCCGCCATTTGCCCATCCAACCCACGTTGGCGCGATCGGTGAACTTGAAACGGGACGAGGTTGCGCACCTGTCCAAGGCGGTCGATTTGGTGTGCGCCATTCGATTGCAATGCAAGGTGCCAGCAGATTCGCGTCAGACTTCGCATAGGGTGCGGAGATCATGCGGCGTCTTGCGTGGTGAATGCGCGCAAAGCGTCCCGGTTGATCTCTATGCCGTGGCCAGGGGCGCCGGGGATGCGGACCGTGCCGCGCGCATGCTCGATACGCCGTGTCAGGACCGCCTGGCGGAACGATCCGGTGGCGTATGCTGTGACGGTTTCGCTCACATGCCCGCCCAGCAAGGGCGAAACCGGCACGCCGGAAAGCTTGCCCTTGATGTCTCACAGCGCAACGTCGATGCCGAAAAAGCCGGGGCCTAAGGCATCCTTCGCGATTTTAATCGTCATGGCGTGCCACAATCGCAGCCCGCGACGATGGGTGTGCCATTGGCCGCGATCTTGGCCACATGCGCGATTTCAGGAATTTCCGATGGGGCGAGGGAAAAAATTGCCGGTAAAATTGCCGGTGCTGCTCGCGGCGAACAATACTGTGGCGTCATAGCCTGACCGCCAGTCCAGTTGCGCGCGTAGGGGGCGGGGTTGAACGCGCCCGCGCCTTGCCGTGCCTCGACCAACCCGTCGGCGCGCAGGGTGGCAATGGCCTCGTGGATTACGGTGCGGGATATGCCATGTTCGGTGGTCAACGCCGCCTCGCTTGACAATTTGCACCCTCCCAGGTGGATCGCGCCCGAGGTGATGTCGCGGGCCAGTGCGGCGGAAAGGGTTTGCACAAGGTTCGGGCGGCTGCCAGCGGCGGGTGGCTGAGGCATGAAGAAACCCATTGTTCAATCGTGCCCAGATACGTTGGCTTGCCGGTATGGTGGAAACAAAAACAAATACATTCTGTCTGACAAATTTACGAAAGTTACGCGACCGAGGGAGGGCACAATTATAAACAATTGCTGATCGACGGGGCTTTGGGTGGGCTGGGCGGCCTGCGCGCCGGGCAGTTGGGCCGTTGGGCGGGGTGGCTGAAACTGTCAGCTTGTCCATCAACACCCCGATCGATACCTCCGAGGCCAAGATCGTGAAATGGGATCTGAACGATATGGGTACGGTGGACCAGACGGTCCACGGCTGCGACGGCATCATTGGCCCGAACCTGATCGGCCTTCACAACCTATACGAGGCCGCGCGCAAACACGGGCACCTGCGGGTGCTGTTCGCGAACTCCAACCATGTTGTCGGGTATTGCCGACATGATGAACAATTGGATGCCAGTGCAAGCCACCAGCCTGACGGCTGGTTTGGCATTTCCAAATCTTATGGCAGGCAGTGGCGCTGATGTATCACCGCAAATTCGGGATCGAACCCGCGTTGGTCCGCATCAGTTCGGGCCTGCCCGAACCCAAGGACCGCCGGATGCTGGCCGTGTCGCCATATCAGGGCGGCGTGTTTACCGAAGAGCCGAAACACAAGCCCGAGCGATAGTCATGATAGCCCCAGGTCGATCACCGGTTCAAAGGCGATCCGACTGGGGCCGGGGTCGTCCTCGTCCGACAGGTGTTTCAGGATCAGCTGCGCGGCGGTCTGGCCAATCTCTCGCCGCGGGGTGTGCGATGTGGCAATCGGCGCGGGCAGGGCGGACAGCATGTCCAGCCCGTTGAAACCCGCCAGTAGCAGCGCATCGGGAACGTCGATCTGTTGCTTAAGCGCATGGAACAGCCCGCCCATGGCCACATCGTCGTTGGAATAATAGATGCAATCCAGATCGGGGTTTTTCGCCAGCAGCCGTTCGGTCATCTTCTGCCCGGCCGACACGGATGAAAATCCCGGTGCCGTCAGTTCCGCGCTTAGGGGAATCCCCCTTTCTTCCAATGCTTTGACGAACCCTTTGCGGCGTTTCACGGCACGGGTGTCGCAGCCCAGCCCGCAGCCGACATAACCGAACTTCCGCCGCCCTGCCGCAACCAGCGCGCGGGCCATGTCGGCCCCGGCGCGGGTATGGGACAGGCCAACGCAGCAATCCACCGCCTCGCCATCCAGATCCATGATCTGGACCACCGGAAACTCGACCGAGGACAGTCGCATGCGCAAGGCGGGCATCTGGTCCACACCCGTCACGATCAGCCCCGCGGGGTGCCATGACAGCATGTTCTGCACGATCAGGGCCTCGGCCTCGGGGTCGTAATCGGTGACGCCGAAAATGGTTTGGTATCCAGTGCCCGCGAACCTGTCCGCGATGCCGGTCAGCACCTCGGCAAAGACGATATTCGACAGGCTGGGCACCACGACTCCGATCAGGTCGGACCGCTTGGTGGATAGCGAATGGGCCAGCGGATTGCCCACATAGCCAAGCCGCGTCGCAGCCTCTTGTACCTTTTCCCGAGTGGCGCTGGATACGTCCGGCGCGCCGCGCAGCGCGCGCGATGCGGTCATTTTACTGACGCCAGCGGCGGCGGCGACATCGGCAAGGGTCTTGGTATGGGCCATGCAGGGTTCCTGTCCTGTCTGCTGACCGAGCCTAGTGTCTGGGGCGTGTTGAGGCAAATCCTGAATCGCGGGTTTGGCCCTACGGGTTGACGGGCGCGGAACCGAAAACTAGCGTCGCGTCATCCGTTACCGATACCGGATGATTATAATAAGGGTTCGGTGCTGTATTTTGATGCCGAAAGGGTGAAGGAATGATCGGGAACGAGAAACTGGCAGTGATCGGCCTTGGCTCCATGGGCTATGGGGTTGCCGCATCATTGCTGCGGGCGGGCCATGCGGTGGTGGGGGTCGATCTGAACCCGGCGCGGGCGGCAAAGTTCCGGGATGCCGGAGGGATGGATGGGGCCTTGTCCGATCATGCGGACAGTCTGGATGCGGTTGTTTGCGTGGTTCTGAACGCCGCCCAGACAAAGGCGGTCTTGTTCGGCCCAGACGGGGTTGTGCCACGGTTGCGCGCGGGGGCGGTCGTGATCAGCTGCGCCACGGTTGCGCCGGATTTCGCAAAACAGATGGAGGCGCGCTGCACCGAGGCGGGCGTGCTGTACCTGGATGCGCCGATTTCGGGCGGGCCGGTGCGGGCCGCCGACGGCACGTTGTCGGTCATGTCCGCAGGCCGCCCCGAGGCATATTCCGCCGCGCGGCCCGTGCTGGATGCCATGGCTGCCGACGTGTTCGAACTGGGGGCCGAGGCCGGTCCGGGATCGGCCATGAAGGCGGTCAACCAACTGCTGGTCGGCGTGCATATCGCCGCCATGGCCGAGGCGATGACATTTGGTATGACCCAGGGTGTGACCCCGGAAAAATTTCTTGAGGTGATCAGCAAATCCGCCGGCACGTCATGGGCCTTGGAAAGCCGCGCGCCGCATGTGGTGGCGGGCAAATATTTCCCGCATAGCGCGGTCAACATCTGGCCCAAGGACCTAGGCATCGTTCTGGACATCGCGCAAAAGGCGCAGTTTGGCGCGCCCGTTGCAGCAGCGGCGCTGCAACAATTCCTGGCCGCGCAAGGTTCCGGCCTGGGCCATGAGGATGACGCGGCGGTGGCCAAGGTCTATGCCCGCAATGCCGGGCTGACCTTGCCGGGGCAGGGCACATGACCGTCCTTGGCTGTATCGCGGACGATTTTACCGGCGCGACCGATCTTGCGGGGCTGTTGGCGCGGTCGGGCTATCCGGTGTCGCTGCGCATCGGCGTGCCAGACTCACCGCCACAAGACCCCGCCCCGTTCGAGGTAATTGCCCTGAAATGCCGCACCGCCCCTTTGGCGGACGCGGTAAAGGACACGCGCGCGGCGCTGAAATGGCTGCAAGCGGCGGGTGCCAGGCGATTTTTCTGGAAATACTGTTCCACCTTCGATTCCACGCCGCAGGGCAATATCGGCCCCGTGGCCGAGGCGCTGATGGATGATCTGGGCACGGCGCAGACCATCTATTGCCCCGCTTTTCCTGAAAACGGGCGTACGGTGTTCATGGGCAACCTGTTTGTCGGCCAGCAGCCGCTTGCCGAAAGCCCGATGAAAGATCACCCGCTGACCCCGATGCGCGACAGCAACCTGATGCGGCTTTTGGCCCCGCAGGTCATCGGCCGTGTTGGGTTGGTGGACAGGCCGACGGTGGCGCGCGGCGCAGATGCCTTGCGCGCGGCGCTGGACGGGTTGGCGCAACACGGCGCGGCCCATGTGGTTGTCGATGCGGTGGCCGATGCCGATCTTGGCAGGATCGCAACGGCCTGTCAGGACATGGCCCTGATGACCGGCGGCAGCGCATTGGCCATGCCCTTGCCCGCGCTTTATCGCGCGGCAGGGCTGCTGGGCGACAGCGATGCGCGCGGCGCGCGGGCCAAGGTCGGCGCGGGGGCGGTGATCTTGTCGGGCAGTTGCTCGGCCATGACACGGGCGCAGGTGGCGGTCTACCAGGGGCCGAAATTCCGGCTGGACCCTCTGGATCTGGCCAAGGATGACGCGGGCGCGGCGCAGGAATGGCTGGCCGCGCAGGATCTGGCCCGCGCACCGCTGATCTATGCCACGGCAGAACCAGAGGCAGTGGCAAAAGCGCAGGCGCAGCTGGGACAGGCCGAAGCGGGCGCGATTGTCGAAAAGGCGCTGGCCGAACTGGCCATCGCGGCGCGGGACAAAGGCGCGCGCCGCATCGTGGTTGCGGGCGGCGAAACCTCGGGCGCGGTGACGCAGGCGCTTGGCGTCACGCGGCTGGACATCGGCGCGGAAATCGCCCCCGGTGTGCCATGGACCTATGCAACAAGCGCGGGCCATCCCATTGCATTGACATTGAAATCCGGCAACTTTGGCGCAGAGAGTTTTTTCACCGACGCCCTGCGCGTGCTGGAGGATACATGAGCGAGGAAACCCGGCTGCGCGAGCAGATTTGCACGCTTGCGGCCTCGATGTTCGAACGGGGGCTGACCGGGGGATCGACGGGCAATATCTCGGCCCGGTTGGCGGATGGCGGTTTGCTGGTGTCGCCCACGGGCACGTCTTTCGGTTGGCTTGATCCGGCGCGGCTGGCGCGGGTCGATGCCAGCGGGCAGCATGTGGATGGCGACAAGCCGACCAAGGAAATGCCGCTGCATTCGGCGTTCTATGACACCCGCAGCACGGCGGGGGCGGTGGTGCATCTGCATTCGTGCCATGCGGTTGCCCTGTCGCTGCTGGATGCGGATGCCGATGATTTCCTGCCGCCGCTGACCCCTTACGCGATCATGCAACTGGGCCGCGTCAAGCTTCTGCCGTTCTTCATGCCGGGCGATCCGGCCATGGGTGACGCGGTGCGCGGGCTGGCAGGCAAACGCAGCGCGGTGATGTTGGTCAATCACGGCCCCGTGGTCGCGGGCCGCGATGTGGAAGCCGCCTGCAACGCGATCGAGGAACTGGAAGCCACCGCCAAACTGGCGCTTTTGACGCGCGGCCTGAACCCGCGCGCGCTGTCCCCCGATCAGGTGCAGGACGTGGTGCGCAAGTTCGATGTGGAGTGGGACGGATGAAATTTTCGGCCAATCTTGGATTTTTGTTTACCGAATTGCGGTTGCCAGATGCGGTGCGCGCCGCACATCGCGCGGGGTTCGACGCGGTGGAATTGCACTGGCCCTATGACACGTCGGCCGCCGATCTAAAGGCGGCACTGGACGCGACCGGCCTGCCTGTTCTGGGCCTGAACACCCGTCGCGGTGACGTTGCGGCGGGCGAGAACGGCCTTGCCGCCCTTGCTGGCCGCGAGGAGGACGCCCGCGCTGCCATTGACGAGGCGCTGGACTATGCGGCGATCATCGGCACAGGTGCGGTGCATGTGATGTGCGGTTTCGCAAAGGGGCCGACGGCGCGGCGCGTGTTGGTGTCGAACTTGTCCTATGCCTGCACCCGCGCGGCCGGGCAGGGCGTAAAGATTCTGATTGAACCTTTGAACCACTACGATGCGCCGGGATATTTCCTGCAAACCACCGATCAGGCCATGGCGATCATGGATGACGTGGGCGCGGATAATCTGGCGCTGATGTTCGATTGCTACCACGTGCAACTGATGGAGGGTGATGTCAGCAACCGCCTGACCCGTCTGTTGCCGCGCATCGGCCATGTCCAATTCGCCAGCGTGCCCGACCGTGGCGCGCCCGATCATGGCGAGCTGTGCTATGCCCATGTCTTTGCCCACCTGGCGGCCCTTGGCTATGATGCGCCGCTGGGGGCCGAATACAAGCCGGCAGGCGTGACGGTGGACAGCCTTGAGTGGATGAAAAGCCTGCCGTGACAGGGTGCGGGGCGCTTTCCTATTGCGCCAGCTTTAGTTTGCCAAAAGAAAGCCCGCGCAGGGCAAAGCGGAAAGAGGAACCATGACCCAATTGAAACTTGCCGCATCCATGTCGCGGCTTGGCACGGAATCTGCCTTCGTGGTGTTGGCCCGCGCGCAGGCATTGGCGGCGCAGGGCCGCGACATCATCAATCTTGGCATCGGCCAGCCCGATTTCAAAACCCCCGAACATATTGTCGAGGCAGGTATCAAGGCGTTGCGCGACGGGCATCACGGCTACACGCCTGCCAACGGGCTGCCCGCCCTGCGCGCGGCGGTGGCAGGCGATCTGCACCGTCGTCACGGCGTGGATGTGAACCCCGACAACGTGGTCTTGGTGCCGGGCGGCAAGCCCACGATGTTCTTTGCCGTGCTGATGTTCGGCGAGCCGGGGGCCGAGATTATGTATCCCAACCCCGGTTTCCCGATCTATGAATCGGTGATCAAGTATTCCGGCGCGACGCCGGTGCCTATCGCGCTTGAGGAAAAGAACGGCTTTGCCTTCTCGGCCGAGGACGTGCTGTCGAAAATCACCGACAAGACCCGGCTGATCATCATCAACAGCCCCGCCAACCCCACTGGCGGCGTCACCCCGAAAGTGGAAATCGATAATCTGGTCAAAGGCTTGCTGGATCATCCTCATGTGGCGCTGCTGTCGGACGAGATTTATTCCAACATGCTTTACGGCGGGCGTGAGCATGTCAGCCTTCTGCAATACCCCGAAATCCGCGATCGGTTGATCATGCTGGATGGATGGTCGAAAACCTATGCCATGACCGGCTGGCGGCTTGGCTATGCGGTCTGGCCTGAAAGCCTGGTCGATCACGTCACGCGGCTGTGCATCAACGACCATTCCTGCGTCAATGCGGCCACGCAATTTGCCGGTATCGCTGCGCTGAACGGGCCGCAGGACGCGGTGCGCGACATGGTGGCCCAGTTCGACCAGCGGCGCGAGGTGATCGTGCGCGAGTTGAACGCGCTGCCGGGTTTCCGTTGCGCCGATGCGGCGGGTGCGTTCTATGCCTTTCCGAATATTGAGGGCACGGGGATGACGGCCAAAGAGGCGCAGGGCAAGTTTCTGGAACAGGCGGGCGTGGCCACTGTCGCCGGCACCAGTTTCGGTGCCTGGGGCGAGGGGTATTTGCGGTTCTCCTACGCCAATTCCACCGAAAATATCCTTGAAGCGGCGCGGCGCATCCGAGAAATCCTGCAATAAATCGAAAGGCTACCTGTTCCATCCCGGATGATC
>DFBX01000023.1 GCA_002366795.1 Rhodobacteraceae bacterium UBA3069
AGTTCTCAGTGACATTCAACACTCGAAAGAGACCGGAACTAAACCGGGACAAGACCACATCAATCACAGCACTGAAAACAGCCGCGTAAATTCTATGGCTGAGCCCAACTAAAAATGGGGGGATTACCGTTCGGAGCGCTGTAAAGTAAAATTCAGAGCGGGCCGCCGACCACGTTCGGCTGTTCAAGATAAGCGTTCATGTGTCGTCAATCACCGCGCCATTCGTTTCTTAGTCACGATTGCAGTAGCATCAGGGCAACTGAACCGGACGAGACGGATGACTGGTAGCTTTCTATTTGGGATCTGAGCAGGAAGCGTTGAACCAGCTTGTCCAACGCCTCAGGGTCAGCGAGTTCAGACAGGGAATCGAGGCCCAGCTGGCTGCTAGACCTGTCCTGAAATATCTCTAACTGTTTATCAAGATCGAGTTGGGCGAAGGCATCGGGGAGTCCCAATGCCGTCTCGAACACCGATCTGAGAGGTGGATTTCCCATAATTTCGAACCACTTGATGCTTTCTCCGCTTTCCGATGTCACGAGTTCGGGCAATGCGCGGGCCGCATTCATCGCCTGTCTCATTGAATCGTCTTGCGCGCCCACGGCGACTTCGAACTGCATTTGACGGTATTTTGCCGTGATTTCGGCCCCGAAACTTGAAAGTTTGGAGCTTGGCACGCCTAGGTCGAAACCAAAGGCCCGCGTCAAATCCTTGTAGCGCTCATCAGAGAGCTTGTTTGCAAGGGAGCCGGTGTCCAGCGTCCCTTCCGCTAGTATTTTCTTGATGAAGAATTTATTGTCGATGTCATCCTGCAAACCGAAAGCGCCCAAGGCGACGCGCATTAGTCTACGGTCGGCAACTAAATCGTCAGCGGTATTAATTTTACCGATATTCTCTTTGAAGTACTGCGTGTCAGTCACGATGGCTGGACTATTGGAAAACGCTTTCATTTGCGCATCCTGTGTCCGCTCAAGGAATTTCCAACCTACCAGGCCGCCAGTCGGTATGATCGGTCGGAACATCATGAGTTGCGCACGGCCAGCAAGCGATCTTCACGCGGAAGAAGCGCACGGAGTGCTTTTAGGCACTGATAGAATTGGCCGGAAAGCACGGCTTCGGTGGCTGCCGACAGGTGTGTGCGGCTATCCGGATCGGTTAATACCTGGCTCAACTCTTCAATTCGCAGCAGCAATTGATGTCGCGCATCGTCGGGATCGGAATCGCCCGACAGTACGAGTTGTGTGGAATAGCAGACGCGACGCACAGGTGTGTTGGCTTCGTCCGGGTGAATGGCATCACGCAGGCGAAGAATGTTCGCATCAGGCGTGACTATGAATAAGCGGGATCGACGATCCCCGTTTTCGATGACTGCGCCGTTGATCAGGATTCTTTCCTTAGGGCTCAGTTTCAAGACAAGACCGCTCATGACTTCAGGTCCTATTACGAAGGCCGCGCATGACTGCGGCATTGATTTCGATGAGAGGAGCAACCGACGCTTCGCGCTTTAGCACCTTTCGAGTGTGCGCTTGCGTGAATTCCGCAAGATAGAAAATTTTTGCACGTAGTTCGGTCGGCAGTTGGTTTTCGTCGTCTGCAACATCAACCGCGAGCAAGGTCCATAACTTGCGATTGTCGTGCAGGGATTCGGCGAGTTCGGCGAAGCCGAGTGTGCCCTTCCTAGCGGCTTGGTTCAGCCTATGAGTGACTTTTGCGAAAGCGGCATATTCCGTGGCGCGCGCTGTCCGGGTGGGCGCTGCGCTGTTGCTGTATGCCTGTTGTGCGAGATGATGCGAGTTCACTGTGGAGTTCTTCCGTTTTCAAAGCGTGGGATGGCTCAGAGAATTCCGGGAGCGCATTATGCGCTCCCGGAGCTGTGCCGTTAACGGAACAGCGACAGCAGGGTCTGTGGGGCCTGGTTGGCAATTGACAGCGACTGAACACCAAGCTGCTGCTGGGTTTGCAGGGCTTGCAGACGGGCCGATGCCTCTTCCATGTTTGCGTCGACCATTGCGCCGATACCTGTTTTCAGCGAGTCGGTCAGGTTGGACACGAAGTCTGCCTGGATCGAAATGCGGCCTTCGACCGAACCGAATGCAGCGGCAGCGTCGATCGCCGTATCAATCAGCGTTTCGATCGAACCCAGAGCAGCGGTCGCGCCGGAGGTAACGTCAATGGCGGACAGTGCACCAAGGCCACCGGAAGATGCGTTCAGGTATTGACCGCTGACCGACAGCGAGTTGGTCGTGTCTTCGTTGGTCAGAACAAGAGTGCCCGAGTTTGCGACATTATAGTCAACGGACACGTTTGCACCCGACGACTCGATCGCGGATTTCACGCCGAGGGCGACAACATCCGCCGTAGAGGTTGCGTCGATGTCAGCTTGGCTGATCGTATAGGATACGTCGGTGTCGCCCAGACGAAACTGTAGCTTGTCGCCCGCAGTATAGGTCGGGTCAACAATGACAATGGTGCCATCCTCATTGGTGCCACCATTTGCATCCAGCGAGAAGCCGAAAGAGTCATCGTTGTCAACGGCGAGACCATCGGTGCCGGTGAACGCCGCCGCGGCCGTGTAGTTGCCGGTGGACAGGTTCTGCTTGTTCATGGTGATCGAGGTGGCGGTCACGTTGCCGCCAGAATCGCGGTCGAGCGAACCGAGAACATTGGCAGTACCAGCGGAATCGACCAGATTCAGGCCATTGAACTGTGCAGCCCCGACCACAGCCGAGATCTGGTCGCGCAATGCAGAGATGTCATTTTGGATCTTCGCCTTGTCGACGTTGTCTTCCTGAGCTGCGACGATCTTGCCTTTCATGTCGGTCAGAAGGTCAGTGATCGTTTCCGCAGCTTGGCGGCCCACGGCGATGGTGGATTCACCCAGTGCAAGGCTGTCGGAGATTGCCTTGAAACCCTTCACGTCGGATTCCATTACTTTCGAGATGGCCCAGGCGGCGGAGTTGTCTTTGGCGGAGCCGACACGCTTACCGGTCGAAATCTGACCTTGAACATCGGACAGGTTCGAGTTGATCGATTTAAGAGTTTGCAGCGCAACCATTGCGCTATTGTTTGTCAGAATGCTGGACATAGCATTTTCCTTCAGTCGCTGCGGCGCTTTTGCGCCATTGAGTATCCCGCCCCCAAAGGACGGACCGAAAGTCTTCTGACCGATACCGCACCGGAAAGATCACCGGAGCGGTGCCACCCGTTTGGATGCATCGACAAGATGCGCTTGCAAGTGCTAAGGGAATGCTAAGTCCTCAATTCGATCTCAGGTGTATTTGATACAAATCTGAAATCACGCCCTTTTTTCCAATTGTGCTGCCTTCTGGCCTTCGATCGTGGTGCGCTTTCCGGTTTCGTCATAGGTATCCAGAGAGCGGCGGATCTTGCGCATGGCGCTCATTCGGGCGGCGACGGCGCGAATCCCTTTCAGGGCATTGTCCAACAACGCCTGATTGCGCTGAACCTTGCCTTTGAGCGCGCTCAGATCGGGTGATCGTTCCTGCGACATGGTGTTGAGCCGGTCGAACAATTCTTCCTTTTCTTCCAGCAGGCGCGAGATCGCATCAAGGTCACCGTTCAAGAGCGCCTCGCGCTCGCGTTCCAGCAGGTCATCAAGCGCATTGATGATGTCGTGTGGTTTGTCGCTGTGCATGTCAGTTTCCATTCTCTCTCTCCTTCAGTGCTTCGTAGAGCGATTCGGCTAGGCCGATGCCGCCCGCCTTCACCATTTCTTCGGCCTGGGCTTGCCGCAGGAAAGACGCGAATTGCTCTTCGCCGGCGCCGCCCCCGAAGCTTTCACTGGTTTTGCCAAGCCCGGCCTCCTTGAGCATTTCCGACAGGAAGGTGGCTTCTAACTGCTCTGCGACCCGTTTGAGTTCCGCGTCTCTGGTGATGGGTTTGAAAGGTGGTTGCGCGCCATTGGTGGCTGCGATGATTTCGGACATGGTTGATATCTCCAATTGCTCGGACTTTTTCTGTTTTGCGCAGAAACCGGTAAAGATGCGGTAACCAAGGCAAGGCATATTCAGAGGATCGCGGAAGAACTCCCGGAGCTGAAATGCAGACATTCATGCCATTGACCCAAGCGACGGTGCCCCCCAAAGGCACAGCGCCAGAATCCAAGAAACCTATGCCGGAACGCGAGGGAGAGGATTTCGACACCGTATTCAAAAAGGATGAAACTTCGGCAAGAAGCGAATCGCAGGAACATGCCGAAGAGGTGAACCCTGCCGATACGCCAGAGACGGATTCTGGGGATGGTTCTGATAATCAGTCGGAAACGGCTGAAGCAGCTGCTATCGAGGCACCGCTAAAAAAAGCGCCGACCGATGAGGGTAAAACGCGGTTTGCCGATACGCAGGCGGCGCTTGTCCATAGCCGCATCCGAAGGGCCAATGTGCCTGAATCCATGCAGAAGGATACCGTTGCGCCGGTCACACGAGCAGAGCCAAAATCGACCCTAATGCCTGCGGACGTCTCCGCGTCCGACAACGCAGAATTGGGCAAGTCCTTAAAGGCGGCGTTTTCCGCAGAAAAGGACGGAGAGGTGACGCCGATAGTAGGGCCACGCATCGAGGCGGGACCTCGTCAGAATCAGCAAGCAACCATGACACATATCTTTGGCCTTCAATTGGACCGTGGCCTAAGGGTCGAGCGAGCCTTTGTTACCAAGGTGCCGGTGCAGCCCGAAATGGCCCAAGCGGCTAAATCCGCGCCTTTACAGTCCCCGGCTCTACAGGCCGATGCCTTTGAAGCGGCGGTAATAGTGGACGTGGAAAAAACCGCACGGATCATGGGAATTGCGCCATCGGGCGGTGCTGTGCGCAACACAAAACCATCTGCGCCCGGGGGCGAGGGTAAAGAACCGCCTGTCTTGCCGATCCAAGACAAAGCGTTGCAGGCCGTGCGCCCTGAAACAAAAGTACAGGCGCCTCGGGTCGCGCCAACCCCTGCGCTACCGGAGCAGACCCTGTTTCTGGCTGAGGAGGGTGCCACCGTTTCATTCGATGCCAGTATGGACATGCCTGCCGATGTAAGGTTGTCCGCATCGCCAACACGGTTTGATCCGATGATCAACGTGTCCAGGCCTGAGATTGCGCGCCACATCGGAACACAATTGGTCGAGGCCTTGCCGCGCGCGGTCGACCGCCCCGTCGAGCTTTCGCTGAACCCTGAAGAACTGGGTAGGGTCCGGATTAGCCTGAATGCGGTGGACAGCGGTATAACCATGAGTGTGACCGCTGAACGGCCCGAGACAATCGACCTGATGCGAAGGCATATCGACCAATTGGCGCAGGAGTTTCGCGCCCTTGGCTATGGCTCGATCAGCTTTGATTTTAACCAGCAATCCGGCGCTGGTGATCTGGCGGGCGACGGGTCCGACAGTCAGCCCGATGAAGAAAATAAAACGGGTGAGCTGACAGATATTTCCGACGCGCCCGGACGGACGACAGCACTGCGCGTGGCGTCCGATGCCCTAGATCTCAGACTGTAAGGATCAGATATGACACTCGATTCCATCCAGCCGGCCTATTCCGGCACCAATGCCAAGCAGGCAGGTATAAGCACCGCCGCTACCGAAGGGGCAAGCACCACGCTCAGTTCGGATTTCGAAACCTTTCTACGGATGCTGACCGTGCAAATGCAAAATCAAGACCCTTTGAACCCGGTGGATTCGTCGGATTATGCGGTACAATTGGCCACCTTCAGTTCGGTCGAACAGCAGGTGCTGTCCAACGATCTGTTGCAAGGCTTGCTTGGCCAGATGTCCGTCATGGGCATGGCGCAGTTGTCCGGTTGGGTCGGAATGGAAGCGCGTGCGCCTGCTACCGGCTATTTTGACGGATCCCCGATCACGATTGCCCCAAATCCAGCGGCCGTTGCGGACGAAGTGGACCTGATCGTGCGCGACGCGGACGGAATCGAGGTGCAACGCGAGGCGCTGCCGATTTCTGCCGAATCATTTGAATGGGCCGGGGTTGATGCGGATGGGAATCCATTGCCCGATGGTGTCTATAGTTTCGAGGTGGAAAGCCGCGCCAATGGCGAAGTGGTTCTGACCGAGACCGCAGAAATCTATGCCCGGATCATCGAGGCGCGGGGAGAAAACGGCGGCACTGTTCTTGTTCTGGAAGGTGGAACAAGCGTGACGGCTGGCGCGATCACTGCCATCCGTGAACCCTCCTAGGGTGCTTGCCCAAGTGATTGTTTCGGTCTAGTGTCGCCTGCCTTAAAGGGAAGCGGCGCGGATATGGACGGGTTCAGGAAAGCTCTGGAAATAGCGGGTTACGTGCCGGATGGAGAGGCTTGGCATCCGCTTAAGGGCGGGCGGACGAACCGCTTGTGGCGTGTAGGTCACCGTGTGGTGAAATGCTATGCGGACACAGTTAACCCGCTGTTCTCCAATGAACCCGATGCGGAATGGACTGCTCTGGCTGGGTTGCATCACTTGGGCCTTGCTCCAACGCCGTTGGCACGTGACGAGCACCAAGGAACGCGCTACATTATCTATAGCTATCGGGATGGCGCGCTTTGGCGCGCCGGGCCGAATCAACCAGCCAAGCTGCTGCGCCGCGTGCATGACGCGTCTTTCAGCGGCCATTTGTCAGACGCGCCGGACGGATCGGCAGAAATTGTTGGGCAGACAAAAGCAATTCTGAAGCTGTTGCGTGATGAAGCCAGAGCGCGGATCGCGGCCAGACAACCTGTTGGTGAAATCCCACCCTCCGGGCAGCGGTGCCTTTTGCACGGTGATCCTGTTCCGGCAAACATAATCACCGGCACCGTGCCCATTCTGGTTGATTGGCAATGTCCAGCAAAGGGCGATCCTGTCGAAGACCTGTGCCTTTTCCTGTCCCCCGCCATGCAACTGGCCTATCGCGGGCGTCCGTTGCAAGCGGATGAGGCGGCACAGTTCATAGCAGCCTATGGGTGCCCGAAAACCGCGGCCCGGCTTGCGGCGCTGGCCCCATGGCATCATTGGCGCATGGCAGCCTATTGCGCGTGGAAAACCGAGTGCGACCCGATCTATGCCGAAGGCCTGGAACTGGAATTGGCGGCGCTTAGTCGATCATGAAAAAGAGCGCCATGGCACCCGCGCCAAGCACAGCACCGGCGATCAGCCACAAAAACCGGCCCATCCGGCTGGCACGCGGTGGCACCTGAACCGATTCGGATTGCCGGATCAAAAGCATTTCGACCATTCCGGGCAGACGTGGTCCGAAACGGGCAAGTACACGTGCCGTTTTAGCCAAGTCCGACGCAACGGCGCGCGGCCCGATTGAGCCTTTGATGTAATCCTCGACGATAGGGCGCGCGACTTCCCAGATGTTGATCTGGGCATGGAGCGAGCGGGCCACACCTTCGACCACAACCATGGTGCGTTGCAGCAAAATCAGTTCGGTCCGAGTTTCCATGCCAAAGCGTTCTGTCACTTCGAACAGGTAATTCAGCAGACGGCCCATGGAAATATGCGTGGCATCCATGCCGAAAATAGGCTCGCCCACAGCGCGCAGGGCGCGAGCGAATTCATCGACATCACGGTCGGCGGGGACATAGCCCGCCTCGAAATGGACCTCGGCGACGCGCTGGTAATCGCGCTTGATAAAGCCGAACAGAATCTCGGCATAAACCCGGCGGGTATATTCGTCGATATGACCCATTATCCCGAAATCATAGGCGATGATGTCACCATTCGCGGCGACCTTCAGGTTGCCTTGGTGCATGTCTGCATGGAAAAACCCGTCGCGTAGCGCATGGCTGAGAAACAGTTGCAGCACCCGCTCACCCAAAGCGGCGCGGTCATGTCCGGCCGCATCCAGCGCAGCGTTATCGCCAAGCGGCAGCCCCTCGGCCCAGCCAAGGGTCATCACGCGGCGCCCGGACAGGGGCCATTTGACCTGCGGCAGGGTGAAGCCTTCATCCTTGGCGGTATTGGCCTCGAACTCTGACGCGCTGGACGCTTCAAGCCGCAGGTCCAACTCTCCCACCACGACGGCTTCGAAATGGGCGATCACTTCGCGGGGCCGCAACCGGCGCGATGAGGGTAGGAGCAGCTCGATCATATCGGCGGCGAAATAGAAGGCGTCGATATCCTTGCGGAACGCCTTTTCCACGCCGGGACGCAGCACCTTTACGGCCACTTCCTCGCCCGTGTCCTTCAGCCGCGCATGGTGGACTTGCGCAATAGATGCGGCGGCGACCGGTTCGGAAAAGGTGTCGAAAACATCACTGACAGGCAGGCCCAGTTCCTCTTCGACGGCGGCCTTGGCGCGGTCCATCGAAAAGGGGGGCAGTTTATCCTGCAAAACCCGCAGATGTTGGGCCATCTCGTCGCCCACCACGTCAGGCCGCGTAGAAAGTACCTGACCGAACTTGATATATGCGGGGCCAAGCGCGTTCAGGGCACGCGGCGCGGGGGGCATCGACGGATCGCCGCTATAACCAAGCCAGCGGAAGGGCCAGACCACAGTGCGGGCCACGATGCGCAGGGCGCGCGGGGCCTCGAATGCATCCAGCACCAGTTTCATGGCGCCGGTCCGTTCCATCGTTGCGCCGGTGCGGATCAGCCGCCAGACATTGTGAGGTCCACGCATATTCAGATTTTCCAGCCAGAGTGCAGGCAGGCGATGCCCATGGTCAGATTGCGGTATTTCGCATTCTCGAATCCGGCGGCGCGCACCATGCTTAGAAAGGTGTCTTGGTCGGGGAATTTGCGGATAGATTCGACCAGATATTGATAGCTGTCGCGGTCGCCAGCGATCATCTGGCCCATCCGGGGAATGATGTTGAACGAATACAGGTCATAGACCTTCTGCATCATGGCGTTGGGTATCTGCGAAAATTCCAGAACCATCAGGCGGCCGCCGGGTTTCAGCACGCGATACGCCTCGTTCAGCGCCTGTTGGGGGCGGGTGACGTTACGGATGCCAAAGGAAATCGTGTAGGTGTCAAAGGTATTCGCCTCGAACGGCAGTGCCATCGCATCGCCCACGACCCAATCCAGACTGTCGGCCATGCTTTCCGCTTCGGCCCGTTTGCGGCCTTCGACCAGCATCGGTTCGGTCAGGTCCAGCACGGTGGCATGGGCGCGGCCAGCGCGTTTGAGATACCGGAAAGAGATGTCGCCAGTCCCACCCGCGACATCCAGCAACCGTGTGCCGGGGCGCGGGACCAGCCAATCCATCATCGCGTCCTTCCAGATGCGGTGAATGCCCATACTCATCGCATCGTTCATCACATCGTATTTCGACGCGACAGAGCCGAAAACGCCTTGGACTTTGCCTGCTTTTTCAGATTCGGGGATGTCGGTGAACCCGAAATGCGTGGTGTTTTCTTCGGTCATGTGATGCTCGTCCGTCTGTAATCGTGCCTGCTATACCCTATGTGTTCCAGATAGGGTATGCGTCCTTTGAGACGAGGGGAAATCGGCGTGACATTCAAGCAAGTGAACAACGGCGGGGTGCAACATGCCTGAGTTGCCCGAGGTCGAGACCGTGCGCCGGGGGTTGCTGGGCGCCATGGAAGGCGCGGTGATCGCCCGCGCCGATGTGAATCGCCCCGATCTGCGCTGGCCTTTCCCTGACCGCATGGCCGAACGGCTGACCGGTCAGCGGGTCGAGGCGCTGCGCCGTCGGTCGAAATATATCCTCTGCGATCTTTCCTCGGGCGAGACCTTGTTGATTCATCTTGGCATGTCCGGGCGGATGACCGTGTCGGGCGATCCCTTGGGCCAGTTCGTGCATGACCATCCGATGCCTGAAAAACATGACCATGTGGTGTTTCACATGGATAATGGCGCGCGCATCACTTTCAACGACCCGCGCCGGTTCGGGGCGATGGATTTGCTGCCGACCGCCACGGTCGAGGCGCACAAACTGTTGGCCAATATCGGGCCGGAGCCATTTGGAAACGTGTTTGCGGAACCCTATCTTGTCGCCGCGATGAAAGGCCGGAACACACCAATCAAATCGGCGTTGCTAGATCAGCGCATCGTTGCAGGGTTGGGCAATATCTATGTCTGCGAGGCCCTTTTCCGCGCTGGCATTAATCCCAAACGCAAGGCGGGACAAATCAGCGCGGCGCGGATTGCCGACCTGGTCCCGATCATCCGCGACGTGCTGACCCAAGCGATCGCCGCAGGGGGCTCGTCGCTCAAGGATTTTCGGCAGGCGGACGGTGAGTTAGGCTATTTCCAGCATAGTTTCGACGTTTACGGCCGCGAGGGCGAACCGTGCGGCACACCCGGCTGCACATCGGTGGTTGAACGCATCGTGCAAAGCGGCAGGTCGAGCTTTTTCTGCCCCAAATGCCAGCGATGACAGCAAGGCAAGGCCAAAGATAACTTGATCCATGGTCTTACATCGGTAATCAATCGGGCCTGACTGATAACAAGCGAAAGCAGAATTCATGGCCTATGAGACGATCATCGTCGAAATAGAAGACCACATCGCCCTTGTGAAACTGAACCGCCCGGATGCGTTGAATGCGCTGAACGGCCAGTTGCTCAAGGAACTTGCAGAAGCACTCACCGCTGCGCAACAGAATGATAAGGTGCGCTGCATCGTCGTGACCGGCTCGGACAAGGCATTCGCCGCCGGGGCCGACATCAAGATGATGAGCGAGCAGAGTTTTGCCGATGTGTTTGCTGGCGATCTTTTCACCGCAGAAACGGACCAAATCCTGCGGGTGCGCAAACCGATCGTCGCAGCGGTCGCGGGCTATGCCCTTGGCGGCGGTTGCGAGCTGGCGATGATGTGCGATTTCATTATCGCGGCGGATACGGCCAAGTTTGGCCAGCCCGAGATCAACCTTGGCGTCATCGCCGGGATTGGCGGCACCCAGCGTCTGACCCGTGCCATTGGCAAGGCCAAGGCGATGGATATGAACCTGACGGGCCGTTTCATGGACGCCGAAGAGGCGGAGCGTTCCGGCCTCGTGTCGCGCGTCGTGCCTTGCAAGGACCTGATGAAAGAGGCGATGGGCGCAGCCGGAAAGATCGCGGAAAAATCCATGATTGCCGTTATGGCAGCCAAGGAAGCGGTGAACCGTTCTTACGAGGTGCCGCTGCGCGAGGGGCTGCTGTTCGAACGCCGGCTGTTCAACTCCTTGTTTGCGACTGAGGACCAGAAAGAGGGTATGGCCGCTTTCATGGAAAAGCGCAGCCCGCAGTTCCGCGACCGATAAGTCGCGCGTTACAAATTAAAAAGGCGGTACCCGAGGGTGCCGCCTTTTTTGTCCGGTGGTCGGATCAATTGGCCAGTTGGTTCGAAAGACCCACGGTGGACCCGATCAGGCCAAAGATTGTGCGTGCGGCATTCACCGGCGATTCCGTGGCTAGGACGGTGTCCTTGGGGTTGACCTGGAACTTGCGCGCGGCAAACAACCCGTCCGCCGAAGTCAGGTCGAAGGTGAACACCACGTAAGGCATGTCCGGTCCCTTGCCGTCGCTGCGCATCTGGCGCGGCGCATATTCCCGCAGCACCAGAACGCCCTTGGGGTTGGCGCGGGTATCGGCCAGCCCGCCCATCATCGAAACGGCCTCGATCGCGGTGATGTCTTCTTTTTCGAAATAGACCAGCTGCTCTTCGCCAGCCGCACCAAGCGCCGAGAAATAGCGGTCATCTTCTTGCACCAACAGTTTGTCATTGCCGCGAAGTGTGACGTTTTTCGAGGCATCCGCGAACAGGCGCTCAGACCGGATTTCATAGGTTTTCGACCCACGGATCAGCCGAACCAGCGGATTGCGCAGCGCGGTCGATATGCCGCCACCCTGCGCGATCAGCGACAGGACAGTGGTGTTGCGATCTGGCAGCGGGTAGGCGCCGGGCTTGGTCACGCCGGACACCAGATCGACCGAATTGTTCTTGCCGGGCTGGTGGATCACCTGCACCTGCGCCGAGGCGATAATCGGCTCCAATGCGGTTTGAATGCGCGAACGGGCCTGACTCTCGGTCAGGCCGTTGACCACGATTTCGTCCAGATAAGGCACGAAAATGGTGCCTGATGGAGAAACAGTGATGCCCTGCATTGCCACGGCGCGCTCTGCCTCGCCGGTCAACAGAGAGTTTTCAGTGCTGTCCCAGATCACCAGATCGACCTTGTCGCCCGCGCGGATCACGTTGGAAGCGGGGCCCCGGCTGTTGCCCAGCCAATGATAGCTGCCGCCCCAACCAGTCACAGGCCAAGATTGGATCTCGGCCAGATTGGCGCGGGTGACGGGCATGACGGAAAAGGTTGGCTCTTCCTTGTTCTGCTCGCGCAGCACTTCGGTATTGATCGCAGCGCCGCGCGGCAGGGCGCATGCGGATACAAAAATCATGCAGAGAAGGGCAAGGCCCAACCTTGTGGTCCGGTGCATAATGCTCCCCCCAGAGCGATGTCAGCGTTCCATCCCTTTTACCGTCCTGTGCCAACGGAACCAGCCTTAATTTGCCATCTGGCGCCCTCCGGGGCGGAAATCGTGGTTAACAAACCATTGATCCGCGGTTCTGCGTGGTCAGGAATGAGAGAGCCTTTTGCCGGACCTTGATCCCGATCCACACCAGCACGCGGGAATCTCCTTTCATGTCCGACAGTTCCAATATTCTGAACCTTCCGTTTCTTCTGCCCAGCCAGGCACAGAAACACGTCACGCATAACGAAGCCCTGCGCGTTCTTGATGCGCTGGTCCAAATGAGCGTGGTTTCGACCACGTTGAATACCCCCCCGGCCGAACCGGAAGAGGGCGCATGTTTCATCCTTCCCGCCGGGGCGCTGGACGCATGGGCCGGGCAGGACAGCACCATCGCGGTACGCGACAATGGTGCTTGGGCGTTCTTTGCCCCGAAAGCCGGCTGGCGGGCCTTTGTGAAGGATACCGGCGGAATGGTCGTGTTCGACGGCACCGATTGGGTGGCAATGGGTGTGCAGGATTTGCAGGCGGTTGATGCGCTGGGCATCGGGATGGAAACCGGCCCCGGAACCAGTTTCGCAGCCATGACCAATGACGCGCTTTGGACTGCGCTGGCCCTTGCCGATGGGGGCAATGGCAGCATCGTGCAGCGTATGAACAAGGAAACAGCGGGCAGTGACGCAGGCCTTGTGCTGCAAACGGGGTATCAAACCCGCGCCATCTTTGGCCTGTTCGGCTCCGATCAGACCCGCCTGTCCGTGACCCCGGACGGGACGAATTTTACCGATGCACTGACGATTGATGCGGCCACCGGCATCGCCGAGTTGCCGGCGTTGCCCCGGTTCAAGGCGTTGACGAATTACGACAATTACGCCGCCGCCGATACTTGGGTGAAAATCGGAATCAACAGTGCCGACTATAACGATCAGGGCGCTTTTAATGCGGCGACGAGCCTGTTTACGGCGCCGGTTGCGGGCACCTACGTGGTGGGCGCTTCGCTGCTGTTCAAGGTTGATCATGCCAATCCGGTCTTCATGCGCGGGCGTCTGGTCAAGAATGGCACTGATCAGATCGACGGCACCTTTGGCGAGGTATCGGGCCCCCATGTCGATCAGGCGACGGTGCTGCACCTGCAGACGCTGGTTGCGCTTGGTGCGGGGGAAACGGTCGAGCTTCAGGGTTATTTCCGCGGCGACTATGCCTATTTCGCAGCCGACGGGACGACGTTCTACGGCTACAAGGTCGGCTGATCGCAACCTTGGGTTCTGGACGCGCGGCGCGGCCCGCATTACCATGATCGCAACTGGCAAAAGCCGGGTGGACCAACCGCCCGGCTTTTCCATGTGCAATCGGTAGGGTGGAGCGAAAATGCGGGTTATTGTTCATGCGGGGATGCCCAAGACCGGGTCCAGCGCAATTCAGGCCAGCATGAGCCAGCTGGATGCGCCGGGCCTGGCGTATCTGCCATCGCCCGGACTGAACCCCGGCCCGGTTCTGGCGACGCTTTTCGAGGATCGCCCCGAGCAACATCGCGCCTTTGCCTTCCGTCCCAATCCTGCTGCCGCGGTCGAAAATATCCGTGCGAAATGGCTGCCTCAGATCGAAGAGGCGCTTTCGGAAAACGGGGCCGAGACGGTGCTGGTTTCATCCGAGCGGATTTTCAACGTCCCTCCCGAGGTCAAGCAGCGGATGCACGATTTCTTTGCCGCGCGGCGGGCGGATGTGTCCTGCATCGTTTATGTGCGCCCGGCGGCATCCTACCTGTCATCGGCATTTCAACAGAACGCGGCGGCCGGTGATGGGCCGCTTGCGCTGGATAAGGTCTGGCCGCGTTATCGTCAGCGAATCGGGGCGCTGGACAGGGCCTTTGGCCGGGGCAAGGTGGATGCGGTGAAGTTCGATCGCGCCTGTCTGCACGGTGGCGACGCGGTGCTGGATTTCGCCCATCGGATCGGCGTGCATATGCCCGAGGACAAGCTGGTCAACGTCAACGAATCCCGTCCGCTACAGGCCATCGCGGTGCTGTATGCCATCCGACGCCTGCGCGAGGATGGGGCGAAACTGCCGCGTCTTGCGCCGCGCGACCAGGCGGACCTGTCCACCACGCTGGCCGCGTTGGGTGCAGACAAGTTCTCGCTTGCGCCGGCGTTGATCGAGCCCGTGATGGCGCAATTCTCCGACGATCTGGCATGGATCGAGGAACGTCTTGGCCAGCCGATGGGCGAAATGCCCAAAGCGACAGGGAACGCGATCGCATCGACCGACCAGTTGATGGACATCGCACGCGAACAGCGGCAGGCCTTGTCCGAACTGCTGGCGGCAAACACCGAGGGGCAGGAGGGCGCATTGCCGCCCCATCTAGACCTGATGAAGCGGGTGCTTGCCCTGCTTTAATCGCTGTTCCCGGCCTTCATTTCCTGAACTTCCTTCTCCAGCTTGCGCAGTTGAAGGGCTTGCCGAAGGGTGATTTCCACAAGGTAATCGATTGTGCGATTGCGCAGCGCCTCGGTGTCGATCTCTTTCGCGGCACGCGGCGCGGATTGCGTGAAATCCAACCCGAATGTGTCGCGAATAAACTCGAATGTCGGCATGTTTTCAGCGATTGCCTCGCTGGCACCCTCGGTCGAAAAACAGGTCTGAACCATGTTCTCCAACTTGTGCGGTTTGCCACGATTCACACTGAATACAGTGCCATTGAACCGGTCTGGCAGGACCGGCGTGGGGAAGCGGTCGTTGAACAGCGCCCGCAGCAAAATCTCGGCATTTTCGCTGCGTTCCTGCACGCGGCCCTCGGGCGGAGACAGATCAAAGCCGATCGTGGTCGCGAAATCCTGCACCACGTCCTTTTCCTTGCTATGTTCGCGCACGCTTAGTCGGTCGCCGAATTTTTCATGCCATTTGCGGGCCGGGTCATAGGCGTGAACCAGCCCCTGCACCTGCTGTTCGAACGACCGGATCGGGCCGGGCGGTCCCTTGTGGAACAGGCTCCATTGCGTGAATGCAGAGGGCAGCCATTGGTTGGGATCGCGGAAATACAGCACGAATTGCACATCTCCCAGTTCGGTGATCTGCTCAAAGAAAGGCGCGGCGCGGTCGAACAGTTCGAACAGAGATTCGTTTGACAGGATCATTGTGTCAAAGCCGAGCTCATTGGCCAGCGCTATGCAGGCCTCGTGAAACGCGCGGGCGCGCTGCTTGACCTCTTCTTCGGTGCCATCGAAAATTTCGCGGGATCTGGCAAAGCCGTTATATTTCTGGTCAGCGATGGAAAACCACATCCCAAGATAATGCGCGTTCTGCGCGGCCAGTTTTTCCTGGTTGTGTTGCAAGGCAAACTGGATCGAGCTGGTGCCGGTTTTGCCCATGCCGATGTGGAAAATATATTTCATTTACGTCACCGTCTCTGTTGGTCGGGTTTGTCAAGAAAGACGGACCTTAGCCCGCATTTCGCGGTAACCGCCGGCCAGAGCCTTTCGATCAAGTGAAAGACTGTCCCGTCATTTGGAAGCGGCTCGTTCGGCCACGGGTAATCGGGTCCAAACATGGCATTCATGGCCTGTGCTACCTCGCGCCGGACCCAGAACATATTGCCCACCGGAAAGGCGATTGGGACATCGGGAAGATCGCCGGGGAACTGGTCGGCAAATTCCGGCAATAGCTGTTTCGATGCACCCCAGCCAAAGCGGTAGGGGTCGAATGGGGCGACAAGCCCAGTGCCCGGCGTGGCAATAGAGGACAGCCCGTCCGACAGTCGCCCGTATTCGCCCATCAGGATGGCCATCAGGAACTTGCGCCAAATCTCGCCGCCCGCCTGACCCCATGTCGGGGCCTTTTTCTGGTGGATATGAAGCCAGTTTTCTTGGTCATGCCCTGCGCCGCCTTCGTCGAATAGCCGCATGAATGGCAGGATATCGCGTCCCTGATTGCGCACCACCTGAACCGAGCCTTCCAGCCCGTGATTGGCGAAAATCGCGTTCAGCTGGTCCTGTTTCTTGGTGCTGTCCGTGGTGGCAACGATCCGCGAGGCCAGCCTGTAGGCGGCGTGGGTTTCGATGTCCTGATCAAGGCCGTCCAAGTTATAGCCATGCAGATGGATCCCGTATTCGGGCAGTGCGTCGCGCTCCTTCGGGGCCGCGGCGTCGGCATAGGGGCGGACTTCCAGCGATTTGTGTAGCCAGTTGTCGGAACGGACAATTTCGGCCTGCGCCTCGCCGGCCGAACGCCAGACGAACCTGCGCCCGTGGGACCAGACCTTTTGCCGCTCGGCGCGGCGGCCTGCCGCGTCGTCCGGGGCGGTGGTGAACATGATCGGCATATCGTAGCTGCCAGAGCCGATGACGGCATGACGCTGGGAGCCGATGCTTTCCTCCAACGCGCTGTGCAGCCGTTCGAAAATCGAGCGCTCGTCACCTGCGCCCCTTGGCGGCAGGCTGGCCTGAAATTCAGGTTTGCGCGGCAAGGAGGAGAGTTTGTCAACAACCTTGTCCAAACGGCCGAAGGGCACCATGTGCAACCCCGGTTCGTCCAGGTAGGTCGGGTCATCAAACCCCGACGCGTTGGAGAAACCAAGCACCTGACAGCCAAGCCGCGCAGCATCGAAGACCACGTTGGGCAGGGGATCAAGGCGCGACGACAGGAACAACACGTCCGAGGCGCGGCAGACATCCTCGAAATAATCGCCGGCGGGCAGGAAGAACAGGTTGCCCGCAGGATCGTTCGCGCCGCCCTCGCGGTTGTGCTGATCCTGCCAGACGCCGAAGTGGAAATTTTCGGGGTTCAAGCCGTTGCCGATCCAGACATAGACCGTATCGGGGTCGATATCGCGCGCCTGTTGGGCGGTCAGCACGAACATGTCCGTGCCCTTGCGCCAATGCGCGTGGCCAGCGCCAAGGACAACGCGCTTGCCGGTCAGATCACGGCGGATCAGGCGGGACAGCCGGTCGCGGGCGCGGTCGTAATCATCGGTCGGAATCGTGCTGCATTGGTAATCGGCCTGCGGGATGATGACGGTGTCGCGTTCTATGTCAAATCCGATATCCTCCAGCGCGGGCCGCCAGGAATTGAGGACCTGCGCGCTGGAAAACACCAGCAGATCGGACATCAGTCCCGAGAAGGTCACGAAATGGCGCGGCAGGATATATTCAGCGTATTCATGCAGGTACATGCCAACCGGAATGCCCCGCGACACGCAGAGCGGTAGGTAGTTGTTGGCCACGACCGAGTTGATGATCGCGAATTCGATTTCACCGACACTGTTGTCGACGACCAGATCGAATTCCAGTTCGGGCTTGTCGGACAGCAGCACCGCGACCGCGTTGGCGCGGAAAGATTCCAGCAATTCGCCGCCCCGCAGGCTTCCGACGATCACGTTGTGGGTTTTCGACGCGGTGCGGACAAGGTCCAGCCCAACGATAGGCGCGCCAGAGCGTGAAAATTCGTGGACGCAGATCAGGCAGCTGGGCTTGTCCGGATCGTACTGCGCCTCGCCCAGCATGTAGTTTTCGCGCAAGTCGCGCAAAGAGCGCCGCCCCTCGCGTTCGCCGTGGCGCAGGAAGTGGCCGATGGGCAGCAGTTTTGCCGCGCCGATGTCGGGATAGAGGCGGACGTAATGCTTGGCCGAAAAATCAGAAAGCTGGCGGTCCAGCCCCTCGCCAAGGGCCAGCAGTTCGAACGCCACCTCGCCCGCGCCTTCGACATTGGCGCGGATCGCCTTGCGCATTTCAACGTCGTGCAGGATGTGTAGCAGCCGCCGGTCCAGGCCGGGCATCGAAGCGCGCAGTTCCGCGTATTGATTGGGGGCCAGCCCCTCGGCCTTGCCGATTGTATCGTAATGCTCGCGCGGGGGCAGGCCCGATGCGGCGACCTGCGGATAGCGACCGGCATAGAAGTCGGGGTCGATCCCGAATTCGGGGCGCCGCGCCAGCAAGCCGTAGGGGGCGACCAGCTTTTCCCAGAGAGCCTGGGGATCGAATGTTTCGCTCATGTCAGATGCTCCCGCATGATGTCGAGGCTGGGCGCGATGTGGATATCGTCCATCCCGGGCTGCATGTTGCGGAAGAATGTCGTGAAGTTCGGGTTGCCGACAATCGTGGTGCCAAACAGGAACCAGACGCCGCTATTCGCTTCGCCATGACGCACGAGATCGGGATTTTGTTTGACCTCGGCCAGCAGGGCGGGCGCGTCCACGGCGGCCGGATCGCAGAGCAGGACCAGCATTGGCCCCTTGTCCAGCCAGTGACGCGCGGCAGCGGTCAGCAGAACCGACCGCAACTGGTCCACGCGGCTGGCGGGCGAGTCGATGAATTCGACGATACGGCCCGATCGGGTCAGTGTATCCAGTGTTTCTTGGGGCAGCCCGTGGTTAGGCTCCAGAATAAACATGGGTTCGCCCGGCCAGTCGGGTCCGGTATTCGCTTCAGTCTTCAGATATGCCAGCACGCGCTTTTTCCACCAGGTTCTTCAGGCCGCTTTCCAACGGTTGTTTCGCTTTCCACCCGAATAGGTTGAAAGCAAGCGTGCAATCAAGCACGTTCGATTGAACATCTTGCTGGGTGTGACGGCGAATGCACTGTAATTCACGCCCTGTCAGCTGTTCCAACGTGGTTATGACATCGTTCAGGGCCACGCCCAAACCGCTGCCGATGTTCAGCACCAGCGGATTTGCCGAGAAGGGCACAGTGGCCAAAGTATCAATGGCGCTGTTCAGATCGTCAACATGCAGGTAATCGCGCAGGGCCGATCCGTCGCCGTAGATTTCGAAACTTTCCTGTTTCATCAATGCGTTCAGGATGATCGGGACGACGCCTTGTCCTGGCTTGACCTTCAATGAACCGTAAGGGTTCGAAACCCGCAGGCTCGCGTATTCGAAGTTCCCGGTCTGGGATAGGAAGGAAAACGCGTTTTCGATCAGCAGCTTATGCAAGCCATAGGTGCTTTTCGGATTGGTCGTGTTTTGCTCTGAAATCGGCAGGGTTGGCGTGTCGCCATAGATCGCGCCGCCCGACGACAGGAACAGCAGCCGCCCGTTCCAGCCCTTGGCCAGCAGGTTTTCGACCATGGCGACATGGGGCAGCACTTGCTCGCCCGAGGCCTTGGCAAGACTGATATGGACCGCGCGCGGGTTGGACGGCCCGATACAATGCACGATCACCGCGTCTTTGTGGGTAGGGTCAAACCAGTCGGCCGCGTAAACATCGGGCTGGATGCGCGCCGGCACATGTGCGACTTCCGGCGGCAGGCTGCGCCGCGCCACGGGTTGCACATCGAACTGCGGCTGGGTGGCAAGGTATTTGGTAATCTCGGCGCCAAGAAACCCGTTGGCCCCGGTCACGTAAACCGGATTTATGCTGCCTTCAGACATCTGTTGCCTTGGCGCAAAAATTACTCATCATGCATACGATCCTAAATAGAGCCGTTCCGGTACCCAGTGCGATACCACCAGATAGGAGCGGAAAGACATTGATCGAACAGGTTGGCTCAATGCCCTCCGATTTCATTCGCAAACCCTTCGCTTTGCAAACTTTTCTCTTTTTTCATAGTCTCCTGCGACCATTGCGAGAGTTTTTCAAGCCCCTCGCGGAGGCTTACCTGTGGTGCCCATCCAAGCTGCGACCGGCTGCGGGCGGTGTCGGCCAGCGCATAGCGGATATCGCCGGGGCGGAACTGGCCGGTGATGGTCAGCTTGTCTGTAGGCTCTCCCAGCAGGTTCAAAAGAACGCCAGCCACATCCAGAATGGTCGCGGCTTCGCCTGACCCGATGTCCAGAATATCCATCGGCATGTCCGCAACGGTGCCCATCATGGCGAACGCGTTCACGACATCATCGACCAGCACGAAATCGCGGGTGATCTCGCCATCCTCGAAGATATTGAGCGTTTTGCCTTCCTGGATCTGGCGGCAAAAGATCGACAACACGCCGGTGTAGGGGTTATTCAGTGACTGGCCGGGGCCATAGACGTTTTGCAGGCGCAGGATGCCGACCTCGACTCCGGTGCCCCAGAACGCCTGGCGCAGCATGTATTCCTGCATCAACTTGGTCGAGGCATAGATCGACGCGGGCGCGACCACGCAATCTGCATTGGTCGCCACGGGGGTCAGGGTGTTTCCGTCGCGGTCCTTGGGGGCGAAATCGCCCTTGGCCATGTCCTCGCCGGTGCGTTCGATCGCGGCAGTGGGGCGACCTTCGGCGTCAACGCAGGCCCCTTCGCCGTAGACAGAGCGAGAACCAGCCAGAATGATACGCCCGGTCGCGGGGGACAGTTCGCGCACTGCTTCGATAAGGTGGGCGGTGCCCATCACGTTCACATCGGTATAGCGGGCGGGCAGGTCAAAGGATTGGCCGGTGCCGGTTTCGGCGGCGAGATGATAGATAAGCGTCGGGTTGACGGTTTCCACGGCGGCGCGCAAGGCGTCACGGTCGCGCATGTCGCCTTCGATCACGGTGATGCCATGTTCGGCCAGGCGTTCGCGGTTCTCGGGGTTACCGTCATGGACCTGCGGGTGGAAATTATCAAAGACCGTGACATCATGGGTGCCGGACAGTTTGGCGCACAGCCGCGATCCGATGAATCCCGCGCCACCAGTAATCAGGACGTTGGGTTTGTTCTGTGCCATCTTGTCATCTCAGTCATGGTTTCGGGGAAATCACACCGACACAACTGCGCCCGATCGCGGCTGTGCCCCATTCGTCGAACCGCTGCGCAGGACGCATTCCAAGGATCGGGAAGAAGGCGGGCCTAGGGCAGGGGTCTGAGCGCTTGCACGGTTAATAGTATAGATACAGCCACACAAGGCCTAGTTTGGTCAGGGTGGCCAGCCTGCATATCTCTGCCTGTTCCGCGGCGAGGCGCGCAGAATTATAGTACGAGTTTAGAAAATCTTTAGCGAAAGGCCACAGGCCCGTCACTTTTGGTGATCCTTTCTGTCCACATTCGGGGCGCAGATTCATGACTGTCCCGGAATACAGCTTTCCTTTCTGCCGGGGCCTTTGAAACAAGAGGTGGGTCATGGTGGTCTTCATCCATGAAGGAACGCTTCCGGGCGAAGAATCGAACTTTGTCCAGGGTCTGCGCGATCTGGAAATCTCGGCGGATGGAACGCAACTTTATGGAGCGGGCCAATGGGGCACCGGGCTTGCCGTCTGGAATGTCGGTGGCAGCCTGACCCCGATCGACACGATCACCTATTCCGGCGCGACCGGCGCGTTTTCTGACCTTGAACTGGTTCAGGTGCAGATCGACGGGCATGATATGATCCTGACCCTCAATGCCTACAATCCCGAACTCCAAAGCTACACCCTGAACAACGTGGGCGAATATAGCGGCGCGCGACCGGCGCTGACGCAGGTCGGCGCCCCCCCTGTGCGTCCGATGGATGCGGTGCAACAGGGTGATTTCCTGCTGGTGGCGCAAGGGTCCGGCGGCGTGGCCAGCTACCAGATCCAAAGCGATGGTTCGCTGCGGTTTCGCGCCGAAACCGGCCCTGACACTTTCGGCGGTTATGTTGGGGGTCTGGATGCGGTCACTGTGAACGGGACCGATTACGTTATCGCGGCCTTTACCAACGACGACCGGATCGCGGCCTTTTCGGTGGCGGGCAACGGCGCGCTGACCATGACCGGCCAGATCACCACCAACGGTGGCTTTGGCATCGACGTGCCGAACCTGATCGAGATCGCCCAGATGGATGGCAAAACCTATGTGATTGCAGGTGCCTATGGCTCTCATAGCATTTCGGTGATGGAACTGCGGGGCAATGGCAGCATGGTTGTTACCGATCATGTGATGGACACGTTGGGCACACGCTTTGGCCATGTCTCGGCCATGGAGGTCGTCACCCACGACGGCCATGTCTACATTCTGGCGGCCGGCCCCGATGATGGCATCAGCCTGCTGCAACTTCTGCCCGAGGGTCGCCTGATCCACATGGCATCGGTCGCGGATGCCACCGACACCACGCTGGACAATGTGACCGCGCTGGCGGTCGCATCGGATGGCAACGGGCTGACCATCTATGCCGGTTCCGAGACCGAGGCGGGCCTGACCGAATTCCGCGTCGATCTAAGCAATCTGGGCGAGGTGCGTAGCGCGGGCACGACAGGCGGCGCGTTGGGCGGCACGGGTCGTGCAGACACGCTGATTTCCGGCGCGGGAGAGGATATGCTGACCGGCAATGGCGGCAAGGATACCTTTGTCTTCGCGGCGGACGGCTCTGTTGATGCGATCACCGACTATACCCCCGGTCAGGACGTGATCGACCTTAGCCAGGTGGCGCTTTTGTATGGGGCCCAGCAACTGACCGTGATCGGCCAGACCGGCGGCGCAATGGTCTATTTCGGCGAATTCGAACTGGAAGTGCGCAGCGCAAATGGCAATGCCTTGCAGGCGCAAGACATCGCGCTGGAAACCGGCCTGTCGCATCTGGCCACCGGCAATGTGGATGCGGCTGGCGGTCAGGTCGTGTTCGGCACCGATGCCAGTGATGCGCTGGCGGGCGGCGCGGGCGATGATATCCTCAAAGGGTTCAGCGGCAACGATCGGTTCATCGTGGGCACCGGCACCGACACGGTGGATGGCGGCGACGGTTTCGATCTTGTCTCTTTCGCGGAAACGCCGGGCCGTTGCCTTGTGGACCTGCAATTTGATGTCAGCAACGCGGGTTTCGCCCGCTTCTTTTCCTATGGCCACGCGGTCGGGTCTGAATATGCCAATGTCGAGGCTTTCGAGGGTGGCGACTATGCCGACAACCTGCGTGGCGACGCGGGCGTGAACACCCTGTCCGGTGGGGGCGTGTCCGACCGGCTTTATGGTCGCGCTGGCGATGATGTGCTGGATGGCGGCGCCGGGGCTGATGCGATCTATGGCAACCGCGGCGCGGACCGGATGAGCGGTGGCGACAGCAACCGCCGCGACCGCTTCATCTATTTCAATGCCAATGAAACCGGGGTGGGCGAAGGCAGCCGCGACGTGATCATCGATTTTCACCACGGCGAGGACCGGATCGAGATCAGCCGCATCGACGCCGACATCACCCGTGGCTTCAAGCAGAACTTCGAATTCATCGGTCAAACCGGGTTCAGCGGTTCGGCGGGCGAATTGCGGTTTCAGCAGGTGTCCGGCGAAAATCACACCTTGGTTCAGGCCGATCTGGACGGTGACGGCGCCGCCGATTTCGAGATCGAATTGACTGGCCTGATAACGCTGGATGCGGGTGATTTCCTGCTTTAACGATTTTGAAATGCTTTTTAGCCAATCCTGAACTTGGCATAGAAACAGCAAACGAGTTCAGGAGCAGTAAAGCCATGTCCACCACGACCGTTAGCGATGCCACCTACACGGGCAGCAACGCCAATATCGACAGCCTGTTCTGGGGCGGTGCCTGGGATACGCCGGGCTCTGGCACAACGATCATCGAATATTCGCTGCGGTTCGGGTCCGATCCCTACAGCTTTTTCAGCGGTATCAATTACGGAAATTCGTGGAGTGCGATCGAAACCACCGCGATTGAAACAGCCTTTGGCATGTGGGAGGCCGTGGCCGACATCGATTTCCAGGAAACGCTTTACTATGACGATTCCGAAATCTGGTACTGGCAGGGGTCCGATTTCGAGGTGGGCGGCCTGGGCTGGCACGAGGTGCCGGATTCCGCAGGGATCGAACCGCTTTACGGCGTGTTCAGCTATGAAGGGCTTGGCTGGGACGCGGGCGGATTGCAGGCGGGCGGCTATGGTTATCTGACCTTGCTGCATGAAATCGGGCACGGGCTGGGATTGGCGCATCCGCATGATAATGGCGGCGACAGTTCGATCATGCCGGGGGTCTTCTCGGAATACGATTTTGGCACCTATGACCTGAACCAAGGGGTCTGGACTGTCATGACCTATAATGACGGCTGGATGAGCGAATACCCCAACCACACGATTTTCAATGGCTATTCCGACTATGACTACTCGGCCACGCCCATGGCGCTGGACATCGCGGCGATCCAAGAAATTTATGGCGCGAACACGGCCCATGCCGCTGGGGACGACACCTATGTGATCCCTTCCGCCAATGGTGCCGGCACCTATTGGTCCAGCCTCTGGGACGCGGGCGGTTACGACGTGATTTCGGCCGAGGGCAGCAGCCGCGCCTACACGATCGACCTGCGCGAGGCTCCCCTGACTGGCGCGAATGCGGGCGGTTACATGAACTATTCCAGCGGGATTGTCGGCGGTTTCACCGTCGCGAACGGCGTGGTGATAGAAGAGGGCGTGGGCGGGTCGGGCAATGACACGATCACCGGCCACAACAACGGCAGCACCCTGCGCGGCGGCGGTGGCAATGACCTGATCACCGGCGGATCCGCGAACGACACCATCGAAGGCGGCAACGGCAGCGACACCCTGAACGGCGGCGGCGGCGAGGACGAATTCCTTGGCGGGGCTGGCGGCGATGCCTATGACGGCGGCGATGCATTCGACACGATCACTTACGGGGCCGACAGCGGGCGCATTCTGCTGGATTTGCAAAGCGATGTGTCGGGATCGGGCTTTGCCGTTTTCTATGACGGCGGCGCGTCCTCGGGCGATACGTTCACCAGCATCGAAGGGGCCACCGGCGATGTTCACGCTGACAATCTGCGGGGCGACTCCAATGCGAACATGTTCAGCGGCGGTGCCTCGTCGGACCGGCTGTATGGCCGCGCGGGTGACGACATCCTTTACGGCGATGGCGGGGCGGATGCGCTGTATGGCAACACGGGTGCCGATTACATGGTTGGCGGCGGGGGTGCCGTGCGCGACCGTTTCATTTATTTCAACATGACCGAAACCGGCGTGGGCAGCGGCAACCGTGACCGGATCGACGATTTTCAAAGCGGCACGGACAGGATCGAGATTTCGCGCTTTGACGCGGACACGACGCAAGGGTTCAAGCAAGGCTTCGACTTTGTCGGCAGCGCCGGGTTTTCCAGTACGGCGGGGGAATTGCGCTATCAGGTCAGCGGATCCTCGGCCATCGTGCAAGGCGATGTGGACGGTGACGGTTCGGCGGATTTCGAGATCGAGTTGCTGAATGTCAGCAGCCTGATCGAGGCAGATTTCCTGATCTGACCCATCGGTTGCTGGCGCGTTTCACACCTATTTCGACTGAATTGCTTGATGCATTCGCCGCAGGGTGAATGCCTTTTAATCCAGGGTTGTATTTGAGTTTTCGACGGTTGACCGCGCTTGGCATGTTTTGCCATAATGTGTTGTGTAATCGGAAATACCCAACCCCATAGCAAGTAAATCAATTTCCCGGAGGCCCCATTGTCCACATATACTCTTCAAGGCATCAAAGTTACCTGGAGCGAGACCCAGAACGATACGCCGCTCTCGGCAAGCGCCACGACGCTTAGCATCGTTGCGCCTGATACGACCACCGGCTTTACCTATGAAATCATCTATTATGATGACTACACCTATGAGGCTGGCGACTTCCGCGACGTGGATGTTTCAGCGAATATCTACGGGTTCGAACTGGGCGGCACCTATTACCCGGAAACCGATGATGCAGGTACTTTCGACACCGCGATTGGCCGTATTTCCTGGAGCGGAAACACCACTTATGTGATGACTTTCTTCGAACCGGATTCGAACACGGACTACATGTTTGTGATCGGCGGCGTCGCGTTGCCCGAGATGACAACCCTGACCGAATTCCAGAATTTCATGACCACCATCAATTTCAATGCCACTGGCGGTGTGACGTCGGGTGCATACGGACCGGGCAGCTTTATCAGCTTTGCGGCCATGCCTGACGTGGTTATCACCGAAACCCTCGTGCCGTCCCAGAATATCGTCGGCACGCTTGGAAATGACGTTCTGAGCGGCGGAGACGGCGACGACACAATCAACCCGCTGTCCAACTACCAGGGCGAGGACCGTGTTGACGGCGGTGGCGGCAGCGACAGCATCATCCTGTCCGATACCACGCTGGATAGCTGGGTCGTGCTGGCCTACAACGATTTCGATGGCGTGACCTTCAATATCGACGGGTTCGCCAATACCGCCAGCGTCGATAAGGGCAATGGCGATGTGGATACGATCACCGATATCAACACGCCCCTAAACTGGGACAGCTACGGCTTTGGCCTCTACGGTTCGTCCGGCGATGACACCTTCAACCTTAGCATTGCCGACGGGCAATGGCTGGACCTGCGCGGCGGCGGCGGCAGCAACACCTATAACCTTGATATCGAAGGGTTGGTGCGCGTCTCTTATCATTGGGATGGGGCCAGCGCCCCGTCTACCGGCATCGTTGCCGATCTGGGTGCGGGCACCGTTTCCAACAACGGTTACGGCAGCTCCGATACGTTCAACGTGACCGACAGCGGCGGGCACCTGCAACTGCGCGGTACCAACTTCGGTGACGACATCACCGGGTCGAGCATGGGCGAGGATTACATCCTGCGCGGTGGCAACGACTCGCTTGACGGTGGCGCGGGCTTTGACGAAGTGCGCTATGACCGGTCGGGTTATGACACGGGCGTGACCGTCGATCTGGCGGGCGGCAACGCGTCGGGCACATGGAATGGCGCGGCTTTCTACGACACCTTGTCGAACATCGAAGCGGTGCGCGGTTCAAGCTTCGACGACGTGATCACCGGCAACGATCAGGACAACCTGCTGCGCGGACGAGACGGCGCTGACACGCTGATCTCGAACGAGGGCAACGATACCCTGATGGGCGAAGACGGTGACGACACCTACGAGGTTAATGGCGCCGGCACCGGCACCGTTCAGATCGACGATCACCTTGGCATGGACAGGCTGATCTTGATCGGCCCGGACGATGGCGAGTTGCAGGGCGAGATCACTTATGATCTCTTCAGCGGGGTTTATTCGTTCGAATTCTTCGGTGGCCGCACTGTCGAACTGACCGAAGGTACCTATGGCTACAGCTCGGTGCAGGACGTGACCATGACCGACGAAAGCGACACGTTCTCGGCGGATTTCGTACTGGTCAACGATGATTTCTCTGCAACGCAATCGAACTACCTGCTGGCCGGGTCGGCAAACGCGGATTACTTCCAGATGGGCAACTTTGCCGATCAGGGCGACGCGCTTGTCTTCCTTGGGGATGGCGGTGACTTCATCGAAATCGGTGATGGCTATGGTTCGACCGTGGATGCCGGGGCCGACAACGACACGGTCGTGGGTGGTGATGGCGACGATTACATCCTTGGCCGTGACGGCGATGACAGCCTGTACGGCAGCGAAGGCAACGACTTCATCGACGGTGGCGCGGGCGGTGACTTTATTGATGGCGGCGCTGGCTTTGACACCGTCAGCTATGAATCGGCCACGCGCTCGGTCCGTGTGGACCTGCAGAATTCGGCATTCATGTACAACGACGCCGTCGGCGACAGCTTCGCCAACGTCGAGGCATACCAGACCGGCGGCACCATCGACCAGCTGCGCGGCGATACGAACGCCAATATTTTCTACACCGGTGGTCTGTCCGATCGCCTGTATGGCCGTGCGGGCGATGACTACCTGTTCGGTGAAACAGGTGCGGACGCCTTCTATGGCGGCACCGGTTCGGATGTCATGACCGGTGGTGACGATGCGGGCCGCCGCGATCGTTACATCTATTTCAACATCGTTGAATCCGGTGTCGGTGCGGGCAACCGTGACATCATCACCGACTTCGTCTCGGGCGAGGACCGGATCGAGATCAGGCGTTTTGATGCGAACGCCATCCTTGGCGGACCGAAAGCAGCGTTCAATTTCGTCGGCGATGCGGGCCTGTCCGGCATTGCTGGCGAATTGACCTATGTCCACCAGGGCGGCAGCACGATCGTTCAGGCGGATGTCACCGGCGACGGTGTGGCCGATTTCGAAATCGAGCTGCTAGGCACCATGGATCTGATCGTTACCGATTTCTACATCTGATCAGGCCCGAAATCCGACTTGGAACGGGGCTGCCATCACGGCGGCCCCGTTTCGCGTTAGGGGCGAGCATTCGATGCCGAGCTGCTACGGTGATTGGAAAACCGCGCTTTTCCCCGTGGTTGACCGGGGCGGAACCCACAAGTTGATTAGACAGAAAGCCTTGCGTCGATTATTCAAGATAGGACTTCTGCACAATTTGAAAGAGTAAACATAATGACAACTTACACATTTGAAGCGATCGCCCTGACCTCCGATTCCTTGGGTACGATGGTGGCGGCAGATACTGTCGATATCGTCGTGGACGTGACGCCAAGCGCGCTTGGTGCGGGTTTCTACATCTTTACAGACCAGGACAACTACTACCCCGGCACCTATTCTTTCTTTTCGATGGATGTCGTGCATCTTGTGATGGAAGGCACGATCAATTCGGTCACCGTAGACGGTGCCGCCGGGTTCGAATTGTTCGAAGGATATCAAGGCCAGTTCTATGACCTGACCTGGGCCTACGGCACGTCGGAGACGACCGTCTTGTATTACAATGACGCTTCGACCCTTACCGAGTATTTTATCGAAATCGAAGGCGGCGCCCTGCCGGATGTCACGTCGATCGCCACCGGTAATTCTTTCGTCAACGGGTTTAACTTCATCAGCGGCACGGTGCCCATCGGCTATGACCGGTATAATCTTCTCTCGTTCGAAGATCTGCCCGGGGTTGCGACATCCGGCCCCGATGGGCCCGTTGATTTCATCGGGACTGCGGATAACGATACCTATTACGGGACCGAATTTGGCGAACTGATCGAGGGGAGAGGCGGCAACGATTACCTGAGCGCGGGCGACGGCGATGACACGGTTTTGGGTGGTCTGGGCAATGACACCCTTATTGGCGGCCTTGGTGCAGACAGCCTGTCCGGCGAGGGGGGCGACGATTCAATCACCGCCGAACTGGGCGACTTTGTCGTGGATGGCGGCACAGGTCAGGATACGTTGAGCATGTCTGACTACAATATTACCGGCTCAATCACTGCGGACATGGGCACCGGCGTGATTGATGTAAATGGCACCCTGTACTATGCCACCGGTTTCGAAGGGCTTGATCTGTTCCTGGACGGTAGCACAACCACGCTGGATCTGACCGCGACCGAAGGCGATAACGATATCCTCTATTTTTCGGGCGACAGCACCGTGAACGGTCTGGGCGGAAGCGATACAATCCTGTCGGGCAGTGGCGCGGACTCACTGATCGGCGGTTCGGGCGACGACAGTCTGGACAGCTGGTATGGTAATGACACACTGGAAGGCGGCTCCGGGTTCGATACGCTGCGCGCGGGCGACGGCAATGATCATTTGGACGGTGGCATCGGCGACGACAGCCTGATGGGCGGTGTGGGGGATGACACGCTGGACGGTGGCGAAGGCGACGATACGGTCGATGGCGGCGCGGATAACGATCTGGTCTATGGCTCTGCCGGGGCTGATTTGCTGGAAGGCGGCGCAGGGTATGACGTTCTCAGCTATGGCAATTCGGAAAGCCGGGTCATTCTCGACCTTAGCAACGACACGCTGAATTTCGGCGATGCCATAGGTGATGTCGCCACCGGGTTCGAGGAATTCCACGCTTCGCGCTTTGTTGACCAGTTGCGCGGCGATTCCGGCGACAATGTCTTTTTTGGCGGTGGCGTAACGGATCGGCTGTATGGCCGCACGGGCAACGACAGCCTGAACGGCGAAGCAGGAACCGATGCGATTTATGGCAACCTTGGCGCTGATGTGATGACCGGCGGCGATGACACCGCACGCGACCGGTTCATCTATTTCCACATGAGCGAAAGCCGTGTCGGCGCTGGCAATCGTGACATCATCACCGATTTTGAATCCGGCGAAGACCGGATCGAGATTGGGCGTTTCGACGCGGATACGACGCAGGGCTTCAAGCAGCGGTTCACGTTTGTGGGCGATGCGGGCCTGTCCGGCGTGGCGGGCGAACTCGCCTACAGGTTCGAAGACGGCAACACCATTGTCGAAGGCGATGTGAACGCCGACGGCTTGGCCGATTTCGAGATTGAGTTGACCGGCCTGATCGACCTGACGATCACCGATTTCTATATCTAGGGTATCGCGCAAGGATGGTTAGACCCATTGGCCCCAAGCGGTTCGCTCCGCTTGGGGCTTTTTTCCGCTTGGCTAATTTTGAAATCCAGTTGATCGGCGTCATGGACCTGACCGCAGATGATTTCCTGATCTGATCCATTTTTATCTGGTTGGGTGGGAAGTGCTGACCGGATGGATGCCGCGCCCTTCAATCTTCCAGCGTTTCGGCATGCATGTTCGCCTCGTGCGCTTCGATCGCTTCGATGATGTCGTCGTAAAAGGTCAATTTTCCGTTCTCCAGCACCGCGCCCATATCGCAGTTGCGGCGCAGCATGTTTGTGCCGTGTGACACCAAGATCGCGCCGCTGTCCTTCATGCGGTGCTGGAACACTGCGTCGGATTTCTGTCGAAAGGCGGCGTCGCCCACGCTTGTAACCTCGTCCACCAGGTAGGTGTCGAACCGGATGCCCATGGATACGCCAAAGGCCAGCCGCGATTTCATACCCGAGGAATAGCTGCGGCAGGGCATGTTGAAATGCTTGCCCAACTCGGCGAAATCCTCGACGAAATCGACCAGCATATCGGTGTCCACGCCATAGACCCGTCCGATGAAGCGCACGTTTTGAAGTCCGGTCAGGTCGGGATGAAAACTGCCCGCGAAACCGACCGGCCAAGAGATCGTGCCATCCGATGTGATCTTGCCCGAGGTCGGATCCAGCGTGCCCGCGATCATCCGCAGCAAGGTGGATTTGCCCGCCCCGTTCCGCCCCAACAGGCCTACGGCCTTTCCCGTCGGGAAGACCGCGTTGATGTTGTCTGCCACTACGTTGCGCTGCCCACGGGCGACGAAAACCTTGGTAACGTTCTTGAGCCTGATCATTGTGGCCTCAGCGCCTGTCGCGGATCGAATAGAAGACCAGCGTGACGATGGCCCATGTCAGGAAGGTGAAAAGCGCCGTCAGCGCCACCAGCAGGAACCGCCGCGGATATTGCGCGCTTTGCGCCAGCGTGGGTTTGACATAGGCGGCCAAGTAACGGCTTTGGCGCTGCGCCTCTGATTGGGCGGCGTCATATGCGGATAGGGCGGCGGTATAAGCTTGCTCGGAAAACTCGCGGTCAACGCTCAGGCGTTCGTATTCAGAGAAAAGCGTGGCGTAATCGCGCCCTCCATCATTGGTTCCGGTGCCCACGCCCAGCTTCTTGCGTTCTTCTTCGATCCGGTCGGTGATTACCTCGATCCGGCGCTGGGCCTGACTGATGCGCGGATCACTTTCGCGGGTGGTTTCCTGCAATAGGTCCAGCTCGATCAACGCTTCGGCCAGTTGGGCCTGAAGCGTGTTCAAAAGCCCCATCTGACCCTGAATATCTGCTGTCGGGTCCACGATCTGGGTGCGCTGCCGGTATTCCGTGATCGCCTGACGCGCGGTTTTCAACCGTTCCACGGCGCGGTCCAGTTCGGACCGGGCATAGCGGGTGGCATCATCGCGCGCGATGGCGGAAATCTCGTTGATCATGCGGCTGCTTTCCTCGAATACAGCCTTGGCCACGGTCTGGGCGTCGTCGGGGGTAAAGGCCAGCACGCGCAGTTCGATCAGGCCGGTGCCGCTGTCATAGTGGATCTTAACCATACGGTTCCAGTATGCCACCATGTCTTCGGTGTTGCCGCCGGGATCGAAGGCGAAATAGGGGTCGCCGTCGGGCTTGGAATAGATGGCGCGCAGATCCAGCCGCGCATCGACCATTTCCACCATTTCCTGCGACTGGATGTATTCGTACAGGATATCCGTGTCCGAGGTAGAGGACCCCGAAAGGCTGGTGATCCCGCCCAGAATTTCGACCGGCGAATTGACCTCCTCCTTGCGGACGGAAAAGCCGACGGTGGAATGATACTGGTCGTGGGCGATGCCAAACAGGTAAAGAGCCGCGCCAAGGGTCGGCACGCCGACCATCAAAAGCAACGAGATCAGCAAGATGGCATGCCGCCGCTTGCCACGGGTGCGCGTGGCGGTGGGTTTGATGGCAACATGACGCGCGGAATTCTGCGCGGGCTGCGGGCGTGCCGATTGCGCGGCGTTCGCTGCGGCTTGTTCTTCGGCCAGTTTCTGCTCGGCCTCCCTGCGGGCTTCGACGCGGGCCTGATGGATCGCCTTGCGCTTGGCCTCGTGCGCGGCCCGCGCGTCGTCATCCGCCAAGCCGGGCGCGTTCACAGCACCTTCTGCCTTGCCATTGTCCTGCATTCGCCTGCGCCCCTTGCCCAGTTGCCGTGTCGCCTTATCCCGTATCCGGTCCGGCTGGCTTGTGCCATGCTTGATTAGCTGGCATCGTTCCTACATAACCCAGACTATCAAATCCAGCGACGACGGGGAATCCACCTTATGGAGCCACTCAGGCCAGAGCCTTTGCGTGCGAGGCGCTTCAAATCCTTGCGGACCATCGTGGCCCTGATCCTGCGCGAAATGTCCTCGACCTATGGGAAGTCGCCGGGCGGGTATTTTTGGGCCGTGATGGAGCCGGTCGCCGCCGTGGCGATGCTGTCGCTGGCGTTCCAGTTGTTCTTCCGCTCGCCCTCGCTTGGTACGAACTTTCCGCTGTATTTCGCGACCGGCTATCTGCCCTTTTCCATGTCGCTGGACATTTCCAACAAGGTCTCGCGGTCGATCACCTTTTCGCGCTCGCTTCTGGCCTATCCGGCGGTGCGTTATTCGGATGCTCTGCTCGCGCGAATGATCCTGAGCCTGATGACGCATATCTCGATCGGGGCGATGGTGCTGACCGGGGTGCATTTGTATTTCGGGCTATCCTCGATCGTGGATCCGGTGGCGGTGATCATGGCCGTAGTAATGGCGACGGCGGTTGGCATGGGGATCGGCACGTTCAACTGCTATATGTTCAACGCCCTGCCCATGTGGGAAAGGGTCTGGCAGATCGTCACGCGGCCCCTGCTGCTGATTTCCGGTGTGATTTTCCTGTTCGACCAGATGCCGGTGATGGCGCGGGAAATCCTGTGGTATAATCCGCTGGTGCATGTGGTCGGAATGATGCGGCGCGGGTTTTACGTGACTTATGACGCGCCCTATATCTCTGTTGCTTTCGTGTTGGGCTTTGCCCTGTTGTTGCTGGCCTTCGGCATGATGCTTTTGCACCGGCACCACAAAGACCTGATTTACGGATAATGACCATGGGCAGCGCGATGTCAGAGGGGCGGGTATGAACGACACCCATGTCTGCATCCTGTTGGCGACCTACAACGGGGCCGCCCACTTGGCCGAGCAGCTGGAATCGATCAAGGCGCAGTCCCATCACGCATGGAGCCTGTGGGTCAGCGATGACGGGTCCACCGATGGCACGCGCGATCTGGTCCGGGCCTTCGCAAGCGAGGTGGATCAGCCGGTGCATTTGCTGGAAGGGCCGCGCGCAGGGTGCGCAGCGAACTTCCTGTCGTTAATGCGCCACCCCGATCTGCCCGAGGGGGCGTTCCTGGCGCTCTGCGACCAGGATGATGTGTGGTTCCATGGCCGGCTTAGCCGTGCATTGGATTTGCTGCGCCTTTCGCAGGGGCCCGCGCTATACGCCAGCCGAACCGAAATCGGGCAAGCACCGGACGGGCCGCGCCGTCTGTCGCCGCAACATCACAAGGCACCCAGCCTTGCCAATGCGCTGATCCAGACCATTGCGGGTGGTAATACCATGGTGTTGACGGGAGAAGGCGCTGCGCTGGTCCGGAAAAGCCGCAGCCAGCACCCGCCAGCCTTTCATGATTGGTGGCTGTACCAGTTCATCATGGCTGCAGGCGGGCAGGTGATCTATGACGATCAGCCTTCGCTTTTCTATCGCCAGCACGACGAGAACACGCTGGGGCGGAACCGGGGTTTTGCCGCCCGATATGCCCGTTTGGGCACCATAATGGGCGGGCAATATCGTGGATGGGTCGATGCCAACCTGACCGCGCTAGAGGACGACATGGAGCTGTTCACCCCCGAGGCACGCAATGTGTTGGAGCGTTTCACCCGCCTGCGCAAGCAGGTCGGTCTAAGCCGCATGATGGAGTGGCGACGTCTGGGTCTGCACCGTCAGCGCAGGGCTGAAACCGCGCTGATGGCCATGGCGGCCGCGATGGGGCGGGTCTGATCCCTAGGGCTGTGGGTCGCCACCGCCGGGGGCCAGAACCTTGACAGCAAAGGTCTTGAACGGGCGTAACATCGCGCGCGATGCAGGGTATTTCCGCAAGATCCGGCCATAGACCATCCGCGCGCGCCGATACATACCGACACGCATATTGTCATGCGCTGCCGCCATTTCCAGCCGCTGGTCATAGATGCTGTGCGAGCCTAGGAAAGAGACAAGCAGTTGCAGTTTGTATTCCAGCTTGGCGTAGCTGCGTGCGGCCTGCGTGGGGGTCATAACCTGCAAGATGCGATAGCCCTTGTCCTGCACGCAATAGCCGATCAACCGTTCCTGCACATGGGCCAGACCGCCGTCGATATGGTGCGGTTCGGGGTTGTAATCTTCCCATTTCCAGCGCCATTCGAACATCTTGGCCAGCGCCTTGGGGCGGAACCAGTACATCGTGCCATAGGCGGCGACCGGGGTGAAATCGTCCAGCGGGACATCGACGGACATTTCCTTGCACAGGTCGTGCAGCACTTCCTTGTTATTGTACCAGGCGTGACCCAGCGTGCCGAAACCGATGTGGACAACGGGCGGAATGATCAGGCCAACGTCGGGCTCGGCCTCCATTCGGTCGAGGATGTTGCGCACATGGCCGGACGAATTGACAAGGTTGTCAAACAAGTGGTCGCGAAAGGAGTTGCCCACCTGCCGCGACACCTGAGGCGTGCGTTTTGAATGAAGGCGCAGGGCGACCTCGTATCCGCCGTCCAGCACAATGTCGCGCCATGTGATGAACAGCGACGACATATCCCGCCCGCGGTTCTGTTCGACCACGCGGACCTCTCCGCCGCCTTCGGGCCAGCCCTTTTCGGCCAAAAACGCGCGGATGCCCTCCGCGTTGTCCTCGGTCGCGGTGGTGATGAACAGGTCGGCATTGGCCGGGATGCGTTCGATCAGTTCCCAGAATTCGGGCATCATCTCGGCGTAGAATGCGTGGATGAACACGGCGACAGTGCCGAGATCCCATTCGGTCTTGGCCGGGTCAGCGGGGTGGTCGGTCACGATCTCGTATTGATCGGCGGCCGTGGTGAATTCGCGCATCTTCACATGGCGCGTGGCATACCGGATCACGGCGGCGTAAATTTCGGGGTCGGCGTGGCGCAGATGATCCAGCGCGCCCTTCAGATCAATCGCGTTCAGGTCGTCCAGCACCGGATCCAGCAACAGGCCAGCTGTTGGCAGCGCGGTGCCACCGCCCTGGATCATCTTATGCACCTCGTATAGCCGCGGATCGGCGGTTTCCAGCAGGGTGTCGCCGGTGGAATATTCGACCTTGTGGCCGTTGTCCGCCAGGAATTTGCCAAAGGGCAGAACGATATCTTCGAATTCTTCCCATGTCTGGCCATTGGGCGCGGCGCGTTCCCAGAAGGTCCAGAATGCGGGCTCCGCGACAATGGCGGGGGACAGGGCGATATAATCAAGGTAGGGCACCCGGTCGGGCATGCCCTTCTTGGCGGGCAGGTCTTTCAGTCGGCTGTCCAGCGTCAGATCGTGCCAATAGCTGGAAACCGCGCCCTGCGCCTGTTGTGCCAATGCCGAATCGACCCCGCCGATCGGGGCAAACACATGGCTGCCGGTCAGGATGACGGGGCCGCTCAGATCGCCCTTGAGTGCCAGCAAAGCCTGCTTGTAGCCAGCAAGCGGAGACTGTGCGCCACCGCTGAACGGGGTCAGCGTGGCATTCTCAATTTCGCTAAACAGGGTGGTGAAACGCTCTGTCTCGGACGGTTCGTGGATCACCAGCACACGGTCGTAACCCGCGCTGAGCCGCCGGACCGAGGTTTCGATGGCCAAGGGGTGATTAAGCCCCTGCGCGATCACGTAGATGGCGGTGGTCTGGGTCACGGCTGAATTCTCCGGCTGGCAGTCATTGTGGCGGGCCACGCCATGGTGGCCCGCCACATGCGCGGCTTACTTGGTGTCGTAGCCCAGGGCCTGCATTTCATCCGCCCATTTCGTAACGAAACGGGTCACCTGTTCGTCGCTCAGGTAGTTGCGGAAATTCTCTTTCTGGCGTTTCCAGAAGAACTTGCCGTTCTGCTTGGTACGCCGATCGGCGACGCGATACGCCTTGGCAATGTTCACATCCTCAAGGCCAAGGAAATCGCACATGCCCTGCACCACGCCTTCGAAATCGTCATACAGGTCTTCGTAGCGCATGATCAGGGTATCGCCGTTCTTTTCGGCGCGGGCGCGGAAATTGGCGACATGTTCGAACAGGCTGCCGAAAGCGACGTTGCGTGGGAACAGCGTGCCGTGTTCCACGAAGATGGCGAACAGTGTTTCCAGTTCTTCCGGGGTCAGTTCCTCGACCGAGCTTACCTGCACGGGCAGCGATTCACCGGCTTTGGGCGACACGTTCTTGGACACGAAGTTCAGGTAGGACATGAACACGTCCAGCGGATGCCGGTAGATATACAGAATGCGGTCGGTTTTGAAGGCTTCGCCCTGATGTTCCTCCAACACGTCCTTGCGGTGGGATTTGTAGAAGTACCAATCCTTGCCCTGAAACTCCCAAGGGTTTTCCAGAACCTTGCCGTAATGGGTGTCGGTCACATATTTCTGCAACATACCTGGCCCGCCGGGGATGTCGCACAGCCCCGCAATGATGGCCCGCAGCCAAGTGTTGCCGCTTTTGGGGAAGGAATACAGACCCACAACCATCTGGGCATTTCCGGTCTCGCTCATTTAACCGCTCTTTCGATCATTTCTTCGTCACATATGATATCCAAGGCCTTTTGCACGTCCTCTTGGAAGCTGTCCACCGGCTTGTCCGATGCGGGCGCTGATCCGCCATCCTTGGTGTAGTGGCGCATGAACAGGGACATGACATGAGCCACGCCCTCTGCCTCGACCTCGCGCAGGTCGGCACCGTAATAGGCACCGCGCGTATAATTGCCCGTGATCACCTCGTAGGAGGGGAAATAGAACACGTCTTTCTCCATCATCTGCAATTCCTCGCAGGCGACGCGCAAAACGGATTTGGAATAGGCCGTCGCGGTGATGACGCTGGTGTCTTCGCGTGCGGTGGCGATCAGCGGCACCGGCGAGACCGTCATCAGCACCTTCACCTTGGGGTTTTTGGCCCGCATCAGCGCGATGAAGTCGCGGAAATCTGCGACCACTTCGGACACGGTGAAGTTCTTGAAACCATGGCGCTTTTCGTCGAATTCGCCGCCCGCCACACCGGGTGCAAGGGGGAAGACCGCGTCGTCCTCTTTCGATACCCATGACTCGGTCAGGCCGAAGGTGAAAACGAACACGTCCGCCTCTTCGATCATCTTGCGGACGGCGGCGAAATGCACCTCGCGCGCGGCGTCGAATTCTTCGCGGCTGGCGAAGGGAGCGGGCTGGATATTGGGGCGGAACGGGTCGATAAAGCCGCCTTCGACCTCCCAGATATCCTCTTTTGGTTGGAATTCTCCGTAGGCGCGGCGGGCCAGCTGCAGCAGTTGCCGCGTGGTATAAAGGTTGCCATATCTGGCCGAGAATACACCGTAGCCAAAGGCGCGCGCCACCTGATCGGCGATGATCGGGTGTGCTTTTTCGGTGACGAAATAGTTGTAACCCTGCCCCTGAAGGTGCTTGGCGATATGTTGTGCGAAACAGCTGCCGGCCGTGGCGATCTTCATCTTGGGCTTGAGGGTGAATTGCCCTTTTACCACCGGATCGATTTCCGCGATGTCCTTGCCACGATGGGTGCGGGACCAGAAACAGTGGGCCGGCAGGCCCGAATAAGGATTGGTGCGTTTGCTCATTTCGCGTCCCCTTTCGCGGCGCCGGGACCAAAGGCCAGATCGGTCACATGCTCCAGCATCAGCTTGCCGTAATCCACGTTGCCATGGGTCGGGTCTTCTTGCCAGAATTGCTTGGCCAGACAGCCATCGACGAACACCGGGTCGGGCAGTTCGACAAAGGTGGTGCCGGTGCCCTTCACCACGTCGCGCAGGATGTCGCAATACAGCAGCCACATCTTGCGGCGCAACCCGACAGGCGACACGCCGTATTGCTTTGCCTTTCCTGAAAAAGCCCCAGGATAGGACATGATATGCATCTTGTCGGCAATTGGTGGTGGTGGCGGCACAAGATAGATCGGCTTGTCTGTCGCCTCGTTGAAGAAACGCCAAAACAGCAGCACGTTTTGCTCGCACAGGGCAGTCATCTGGGCGCGCATCAGTGTATAGGGAATAACAGCCACGCCTTCCTCGACCTCGATCCCGAATCCGGGCAGATCGAAATCAAAGGGCTCGGGGTGCTGCAGCATCCCCATGGTGTTGTATTCGTTGCCCATACAGGCCAGAAAAATCGCATTGGGATCATCGCGCTTGATTATATGTCTCATGCGGTTCTCAAAGTTTTCCGTAAGGACACGCGGTCGATTTAGGGCATCGAAACTGTGATACCCCCCACCCGAAAGACGGGCAGCGAGGCGTTTCAAGCGATTCGTTTTTTCGCCAGACGGATTGGAGGAGTAAGCCGCTGTGAGGTCCACATTTTCGTAATTCGGCTGATACACCTTAAAGTTCAGTTGCGTAAGGGAAGTCTCAGCCAGTAACTCCTTACCGGTTCTTTCAAAAAACCTTTTGGCCCGCAGATAGGCCGACAGATGCGAATGGCCGAAGCCTGCCAACTTATATGTCGTCATGTCTTACCCTCGCTTGCGCTTATCAGCCCTGCAACAGACCCTTTAGATAGGCGCCGTATTTGTTCTTGCGAAATTTTTCGGCCATTTCGATCAACTGTGTGCGGGTGATCCAACCTGAATTAAAGGCGATTTCCTCGGGGCAACCGGTTTGCAGGCCTTGCCGGTTTTCCAGCGTCCGCACGAAATTGCCCGCGTCCAGCAGGCTGGAATGAGTGCCTGTATCCAGCCATGCGTAACCGCGCCCCATGCGTTGCACCGACAGCAGGCCATCTTTCAGATACATTTCAAGAAGCGTGGTGATTTCCAGCTCGCCGCGATGCGAGGGCTTCACCTTCTTGGCCCGTTCGGGGGCGTCGCCGTCAAGGAAATACAGCCCTGTCACCGCGTGGTTCGATGGCGGCACCTCGGGCTTTTCGACGATACCGCGCACCGTGCCATCGGCATCGAAATCGACCACGCCATAGCGTTCGGGGTCGGCCACGCGATAGCCAAAGACCGTCCCGCCGGTCTGTTTCTGGTCCGCCTCGGCCAGAATTTCCGGCAAGCCGTGGCCAAAAAAGATGTTGTCGCCCAGAACAAGGGTCGAAGGCGCGCCATTCAGAAAATCCTCGGCCAGAATAAAGGCCTGCGCCAGCCCGTCGGGCGAGGGCTGCTTGATATAGGTAAACTCGACACCCCATTGGCTGCCGTCACCCAGCAGACGCTTGAACTGGTCCTGGTCCTCGGGGGTGGTGATCACCGCGATCTCGCGGATACCGGCCAGCATCAAAACGGACAGCGGGTAATAGATCATCGGCTTGTCGTAGATCGGCAGCAGTTGCTTGGATACGCCCATCGTGATCGGATAAAGGCGCGTGCCCGATCCGCCAGCAAGAATGATGCCCTTGCGGGTGGTCTGTTCTACTTTGGTCATCATTGCGTCGATCTTTCCGGGTAAATGGGTAATCAGTCGGGTCGGTTGGCGGCGTCTTCCAACTGGTCCAGAACGAATTGTAGACCGTTCTGCCAGTCAGGCCGCTGCACGCCGAAGGCCTGTTCAAGGCTGGAGCAGTCCAGCCGTGAATTCAGCGGCCGTTCGGCAGGGGTGGGAAAGTCCGGGGTGGAGATGTCCACCACCTCTGGCGAAAGGCCGGCACGGCGGAAGATCTCTCGTGCGAAATCGGACCAGCTTGTGTCTGGCGTGCCCGAGAAATGATAGGTGCCAGTGGTGCCGCGCCCTTGCTGGAAACTGTCCGCGATCGACAGGCAGGCAACAGCGATACTGTAGGCCGGGGTCGGTCCGCCCACCTGATCGGCGACGATGGTCAGCCGGTCCCGCTCCGCCCCGAGGCGCAACATGGTTTTCACGAAGTTGTTGCCATGGGCAGAGAATACCCAGGACGTGCGCAGGATGGCGTATTGCCCGCCCGCCTCTTGCACGGCTTCTTCGCCTGCGCGTTTTGTGCGGCCATAGGCGTTAATCGGGTTGGTCGGCGCATCCGGGCTACGGGGCGTGTCGCCAGAGCCGTCAAAAACGTAGTCGGTCGAAATATGGATGAAGGGAATGCCCTTGGCGGCGCAGGCCTTTGCCATGGCGCCGGGCGCGGTGGCATTCACCATGTGGGCGGTGGCCTCGTAATCCTCGGCCTTGTCCACCCCGGTATATGCGGCGGCGTTGATGACCGCCTTGGCATCGCTATCCGCGATGATCTGCGCGCATTTTTCCGGGTCGGTCAGGTCGGCCTGGTCGCGGCCCAGCAAGGTCATGGGGCCGAGGCCGGGAAAATGTTTTGCCAAGTCGCCGCAGGCGTCGAACTGCAGCAGTTCCGTGGCCACCTGCCCGGTTTTGCCGAAGACGAGGATGCTCACGCCTTTACCCCCAGTCGTTCGCCCACGCCCTGACGGTCCTGAAGCGCGCGCCACCAGTCCTCGTTGTCCAGATACCATTGCACGGTCTTTTCCAGACCTTCCTCCAGCGTGACGGAGGGCCGCCAACCCAATTCGTTACGGATGCGCGACGGGTCGATGGCATAGCGCATGTCGTGGCCGGGGCGGTCGGTCACAAAGGTGATCTGCTCGGTATAGGGTTGGTTGCCGGGGCGCTTTTCATCCAATGCGGCGCAGATGGTGCGCACGATGTCGATGTTCTTGGCCTCGTTCTCCCCGCCGATGTTGTAGCTGCGGCCCAGTTTGCCCTTTTCCAGCACGGTCAGCAGCGCGTCGGCATGGTCTTCGACATACAGCCAGTCGCGCACGTTCTCTCCCTTACCGTAAACCGGGATCGGCGCGCCGGCCAGCGCCTTGAGGATCACCACCGGCACCAGCTTTTCAGGGAAATGGAACGGCCCGTAGTTATTCGAACAATTGGTCATCACGACCGGCAGGCCGTAGGTTTCGTGCCATGCACGCACCAAGTGGTCGGAACTGGCCTTGGACGCCGAATAGGGCGAACGCGGATCGTAGGCGGTGTCCTCGGTGAATTGCACAGAAGGATCGGCAGGCAGCGAACCGAACACCTCGTCAGTCGAGATATGGTGAAAGCGGAAGCTGTCCGGCTTGCCTTGGCTGACCCAGTAGGCGCGGGCCGCTTCCAGCATGTTATAGGTGCCGGTGATATTCGTTTCGATGAAATCGCCGGGTCCGTCGATGGATCGGTCGACATGCGATTCTGCGGCCAGATGCATCACCGCGTCGGGCTGATGCTTGGCGAACACCCGGCCCAGCGCGGCGCGATCACGGATGTCGGCCTGCTCGAATGCATATAGCGGGCTATCGGCCACGCTGGCCACGTTGTCCAGGCAGGCGGCATAGGTCAGCGCGTCAAGGTTAACGACTGCGTGGCCCTGTGCCACCGCATGACGCACCACGGCCGAGCCGATAAATCCGGCGCCACCAGTTACAAGAATCTTCATACTCTTACCCCTTGCAATCGAACGGGCTGTCGAATTCGGCCAAGCCGATCGCCTTGGCATCCTTTTCCGAAAGGATGGGTTCAACCGCGCCCAAATCCCAGTCCACACCGATGTCCGGACAGTCCCAGCGCACCGCACCGTCGCATTCGGGTGCATAGTAATCGCTGCATTTGTAAATGATTTCCGTGTCAGGTTCGCGGGTGACAAACCCATGCAGGAAACCTGCGGGGATCAACAACTGCTTTCCGTTTTCAAAGCTCAACTCGACCCCGACCCACTGCCCGTAGGTGGCAGAGCCCTTGCGCACGTCCACGGCCACGTCAAACAGTCGCCCGCGCCCGCAGCGCACCAGCTTGTCCTGCGCGTGGGGGGGCGATTGATAGTGCAGCCCGCGGATCGTTCCGACACGCGCGGACAGTGAATGGTTGTCCTGCACCCAATCGAAATCAAGCCCGGCCTCGGCCATGACTTTGCGATTCCAGCTTTCGGAAAAGAAACCGCGCGCATCCCCGTGGCGTTTTGGCGTCAGGATGAATACGCTATTCAGCTTCGTTTTTTCGATTTGCAAGGCGTTCTACCCATGTCTTTGCTACCTACGCGGGGATAACAGTGCGGTTTGCGAGTGTCACGCCGAAACCCATCCGATTCGAGCGGATTTCGGGCTCCCTTCGCGGGATTCGGGCTCCCTTCGCGGGAATTGTCGGAATTCGGGCAGTTTGCAGGGGCTGCCGGGGCGATGAATGGCTTTCCGGGGCAAAGAATGCCCTCAAGCGGGTTGACTTGAAACCGACTCAGGCCTAAAGACGCGGCTTCAAGATTGCACCGAACCCGAACAGTGGGACGAAGAGAACATGGCAAATACGCCCCAGTCGAAGAAACGCGCTCGTCAGAACGAGAAGCGCTTCGCCGTGAACAAAGTACGCCGCTCGCGGATCCGCACCTTCCTGCGTAAAGTGGAAGAAGCGATTTCCTCCGGCGATAAAGAAGTGGCATCCGCCGCCCTGCGCGAAGCTCAGCCCGAGCTGATGCGCGGTGTGACCAAAGGTGTCCTTCACAAGAACACCGTTGCGCGCAAGATGTCGCGCCTGTCCGCGCGCGTCAAAGCGATCGGCTGATAGGTCGCGCCCCACGGGGTGAGGCACCGGTTGGCCCAGTGCCAAAATGATTAAAAAGCGTCGCCTTGAGCGGCGTTTTTTTCGTGTCATTTTTCCTGACCAAGTAGCAAAATTTCAACGCTTTCGGGGCATCCGAGATTCTTTTTCGCGACTCATAGAGTCAAGCGCGAAGATTAGTTGTGGCAGCGCTTGGAGGGCTGCTAACTTCCTCCCTGCGAGTCACTCGCCTTGGGGGGACAGGCAGCGCGGATCGGCTTTGGGAGGCCAGCTTCGCATCAGCTTGGGTCACTAATACAAGGGTTCTTGGGCCTTGTTTTGTTGATCTTATCGAGATTGTTCCGATCTCGACCCTGTCCAGCAAGTCCGCGCGGCGTCCGCGCAATCCATTGGGGAAGGGTCCCGCCGATTCCGTCGGTGTGGCGCTATGAACGGATTGCAGGCGATGCGCATTTGAGTCCGGACCGGACGGAATCCTCCATGCCTATGCGGGCAATGGGTTCGTCGCGTTTTGTTTATGGTCCGACGGTAATGGTGCCGCGTGGAAAATGCCGCGCAAGGTGGACGAAAAACGAAGGGTTGGATCGGGGAAATATGACACAAGAACAATGGGGCCAGTTGCAAAAAGACCTGCTGGCGACTGTGGGGCAAAATAGCTTTTCGAACTGGATCGAGCCGCTGAAATTCGCCCGCATCGAAAACGGGGTAGCGACGTTTCATGTGCCCACGTCTTTCATGGGCAACTACGTATCGCAGAATTTCGGAGAGCTGATCCTTCACAAGCTGAAGGCGGTCGTGGACAATGTGCGCCGCGTGCATTTCCAGGTTTCCGCAAACCTGTCCGCGCGTGCAGCGCCGCAAGCCCGCGGCGCGGAGCCTGCCGTTTCTGCCAAGCCAGCCGCGGCTATCAATGACGACATGCCCGGCGCGCCGCTGGATTCGCGGTTCACCTTTGATACGTTCGTGGTCGGTAAACCGAACGAATTGGCCCATGCCGCCGCGCGCCGCGTGGCTGAAGGTGGCCCTGTTTCATTCAACCCGCTTTTCCTTTATGGCGGCGTCGGCCTTGGCAAGACCCACCTCATGCACGCCATCGCGCACGAGCTGCAAACCAAGCGCCCCGATCTGAACGTGGTCTACCTGTCCGCCGAACAGTTCATGTATCGCTTCGTGCAGGCGCTGCGCGATCGCAAGATGATGGATTTCAAACATATGTTCCGTGCGGTGGACGTGTTGATGGTCGATGACGTGCAGTTCATCGCGGGCAAGGATTCAACGCAGGAAGAGTTCTTCCACACGTTCAATGCGCTTGTGGATGGCAATAAGCAGATCATCATTTCTGCTGATCGTGCGCCGGGCGAGATCAAGGATCTTGAGGATCGTATCAAATCGCGCCTGCAATGCGGTCTGGTGGTCGATCTGCACCCCACTGACTATGAGCTGCGCCTTGGCATTCTGCAGTCCAAGGTCGATCAGTATCGACTGCAATACCCCGGTCTGGTCATGGCCGATGGCGTGTTGGAGTTTCTTTCGCACCGGATTTCGACCAATGTGCGTGTGCTTGAGGGCGCGCTGACCCGTCTGTTCGCCTTTGCTTCGCTTGTCGGGCGTGAAATCACGCTGGAGCTGACGCAGGATTGCCTAGCCGACGTGCTGCGCGCCTCTGAACGCAAGATCACCGTTGAAGAGATTCAGCGCAAGGTGGCCGATCATTACAACATTCGCCTGTCCGACATGATCGGGCCGAAGCGCGTGCGCTCTTATGCGCGGCCCCGCCAAGTGGCGATGTATCTTTGTAAGCAGCTGACATCGCGCTCCCTGCCCGAAATCGGCCGTCGTTTTGGCGGGCGCGATCATACCACCGTCATGCACGGTGTGCGCCGGATCGAAGAGCTGCGCGTGCAGGACGGCCAGATCGACGAGGATGTCGAAATGCTGCGCCGGACGTTGGAGGCCTAAGCCTCCGAAACCCGCGATATGCGGCACTGACACCACGGAACCACCCCAAGGGCTGCGCCACATCGGCGTGGCCCTTGATATTCCATGCAATCCATTGGACAAAACAAGAAAACACTTGTGACGCCGCCCAAACCGGATACCTTGCCGGTCCCGGTCGGAATGTTGCACCCGAATAGGAGCGAGGGCATGAAACTCAGCATCGAACGCGGCGCGCTGCTTAAAGCAGTCAGCCAAGCCCAATCGGTCGTCGAACGCCGTAATACCATTCCGATCCTTGCCAACGTCTTGATCGAGGCAGAGGGCGATACGGCCCAGTTCCGCGCCACAGATCTGGACATCGAGGTGGTGGACAAGGCCCCCGCGCAGATCGAACGCGCCGGTGCAACCACCGTGTCTGCCGTCACCTTGCATGAAATCGTGCGCAAACTGCCTGACGGCGCGCTGGTTACGCTGACTGACGATGGTGCCAACGGGCGACTGTCGGTCGAGGCGGGGCGGTCCCATTTCAACCTTGCGACCCTGCCACGCGAAGATTTTCCCGTGATGGCGAATTCCGAATATTCGGCAAACTTCTCGGCCCCGGCACCGGTTTTACGGCGCCTGTTCGACAAGTCGAAATTCGCGATTTCCACTGAGGAAACAAGGTATTATCTGAACGGTGTCTATCTGCATGTGTCTGATGCCGATGGCGGAAAGGTGCTGCGTGCCGTGGCCACGGATGGCCACCGCTTGGCCCGGATCGACGCGGAGCTGCCAGATGGCGCGGCGGAAATGCCCGGCGTGATCGTGCCCCGAAAAACCGTGGGCGAGTTGCGCAAGCTGCTGGACGATGACGAGATGCAGATCGCCGTGTCCGTGTCTGAAACCAAGATCCGGTTTGCCACGCCGAACATCACCCTGACATCCAAGGTGATCGACGGGACGTTCCCCGATTACACGCGCGTGATTCCGCAGGGCAACACCCGCAAGCTGGAAGTTGACGCATCGGATTTCGCCGCCGCCGTTGACCGTGTGGCCACCGTGTCGTCGGAACGTTCGCGTGCCGTGAAACTGTCGCTGGACGAGGACCGGTTGGTTCTGTCCGTGAACGCGCCCGATAGCGGCGCGGCCGAGGAAGAGCTGGCCGTGGCCTATGGCGACGAGCGGCTTGAGATCGGGTTTAACGCGAAATATCTGTTGGAGATTGCCTCTCAGGTGGACCGTGAGAATGCCGTGTTCCTGTTTAACTCCTCGGGCGATCCTACTCTGATGCGCGAGGGCAACGACACCTCGGCTGTTTATGTCGTGATGCCGATGCGGGTGTAACCGGCTGGCGCGGGTTGTCTGCGGCGCAGGTATTTTCAGAACAATGAAAGGCGGATGATGTCCGGCCTGAAACTCACCGCTTTGACTCTGTCGCATTTCAGGTCGCATGTCGGGGGGAATCTGGCGCTTGACGGGCGGCCTGTTGCGATTTTCGGGCCGAATGGCGCGGGCAAGACCAATATCCTTGAGGCCGTTTCACTGTTTTCTCCCGGTCGCGGGCTGCGCCGTGCGAGTGCCGAGGAGATGACCCGGCGGCCAGAGGCGCTGGGCTGGAAGATCACCGGCGTTCTGCGGTCGCTGCATCAGGCGCATGAGGTTGAATTCCGGTCTGAAAATGGGGCCGCGCGGCAGGTGCGGATTGGCGGTAAGGCCGCCAGCCAGTTGGCGCTTGGCCGGATCGCCAGGGTGTTGTGGTTGATCCCCTCGATGGACCGTCTGTGGATCGAAGGGGCGGAGGGGCGGCGGCGGTTTCTGGACCGCGCGGTGCTAAGCTTCATCCCCGGCCATGCCGAGGCGACCCTGACCTATGAAAAAGCCATGCGCGAACGCAACCGTTTGCTGAAGGACCAGGTGCGCGATGCCCATTGGTATGGCGCGCTGGAAAGCCAAATGGCTGAAGCGGGCGCGATGATCCATTCCAATCGCCTGTTCGCGCTGGACCAATTGCGCGATGCGCAGGCCGAGGCGCAAACCGCCTTTCCCACCGCCGAACTGGAGCTGACCCATGCCGAGGCCGACCTGCCTGACACGGCGGATGCGCTGTGCGCGACGCTGGCCGCGTCCCGTTCCCGCGACCTGGCGGCCGGGCGCACGCTGATCGGCCCACACCGTGCCGATTTGATCGGCACCTATGCGGCCAAGGACGTACCCGCTTCGGACTGTTCGACTGGAGAGCAAAAGGCACTGCTTGTGTCGCTGATACTTGCCAATGCACGCGCGTTGGCCCGCGATTTCGGCGCGCCGCCGATCCTGTTGCTGGACGAGGTCGCCGCCCATCTTGACGCCTCCCGCCGCGCCGCACTTTATGATGAGATATGCGCTCTTGGGGCGCAGGCATTCATGACAGGCACGGGGCCGGAACTGTTTGCCGAACTGGGTGATCGCGCGATGCATGTCGAAGTGACCGAAGAAAGCGGCGTGTCCAGATTCGAGGTGCAGTCGTGACCATCACCACATACGAACTTTTCCTATATGCCGCCGGACTGTTCGTTCTGTTCATGACGCCCGGCCCGGTCTGGGTTGCGCTCTTGGCGCGGGCGCTGTCGGGCGGATTTCATTCTGCTTGGCCGCTGGCCCTAGGCGTGGTGGTGGGCGATGTTCTTTGGCCGCTTCTGGCCGTTCTGGGGGTCAGCTGGCTGGTTTCCACATTCGAACATTTCCTGATCATAATGCGCTATGTTGCGTGCGGCATGTTCCTGTTCATGGGCTATGTGCTGATTCGTCGCGCGGACCGTACCATTTCGAAAGACAGCCGGCTGACCCGCCCCGGCATGTGGGCGGGGTTCGCGGCGGGGCTGGCAGTCATTATCGGCAACCCCAAGGCGATCCTGTTCTACATGGGTATCCTGCCGGGGTTCTTCGACTTCTCGCGCCTGACCGGGGTGGACATCGCCGTGATCTGCGCCATTTCCGCCGCCGTTCCGCTGACCGGCAACCTTATTCTGGCCGCGTCGGTCGACCGAGTGCGCGCGCTTATGACTTCGCCTCGCGCGCTGAAGCGTATGAACCTGACCGCGGGCGGATTGCTCGTTGCGGTGGGGCTTGTGATCCCCTTCACCTGAGCGCGGATTTTAAAATGCTGTATAGCCACTCCGGGTAGGCCAGATACCTGTCGAAATACATGAAGAAATTCGACCGGTCCCGACGCCTGATCCAGTTGATCAAGATGGCCGCTGACAGCACGACGCCCATCAAAACGAGAACTGGCATCATCGTCCAGCCAAGTGCTGGAAAATAAATGACCAGCACGACCGCGATGAAGGTGACAAGCGCAACTCCCTGCTCCAACCGGTGCTCCCCCTCGTCCAGCGCGTTCTTTTCCCGCTCGCCGCCGTCCTTTGATCGCTCATAGATGGTAAAGCTGTCGTCCAACTTCGGCGGGTTTTTTTCTCGCCTCTTCCGGATACGGTTCAAACGGTCATTGAAGTTTTCACGCCCCATGAAAATGCCTCCTGTCTGTTTGCGCGATTGTGCCGGCGGAATGTGGCCGGGACAGGGCGTTGAGCGGAAATTCCGAGGCCACAGGGCAAAGCACCAAACCACTAAATATTGTGTCTGGCGCGTGACAATCCCACGCCCAGCACGTATAAAGCGGCAAGGGAAATAACGGAAAAAAACAATGTCCGACAACGCGCAGCAGCCGGCCGAATATGGTGCCGATTCCATCAAAGTTCTCAAGGGGTTGGAGGCCGTTCGCAAACGGCCCGGTATGTATATTGGCGATACGGATGACGGGTCGGGCTTGCACCACATGGTGTATGAGGTCGTGGACAACGGCATTGACGAGGCGTTGGCTGGTCACGCCGACCATGTGCGGGTGAAAATCCACGCCGATTCCAGCGTTTCCGTGCGCGACAACGGGCGCGGAATTCCGGTGGGCATCCACGAAGAAGAGGGCGTTTCCGCAGCCGAGGTCATCATGACCCAGCTACACGCGGGCGGTAAATTCGACCAAAACTCCTATAAGGTGTCCGGTGGTCTGCATGGCGTGGGCGTGTCGGTTGTGAACGCGCTGTCCGACTGGCTGGAACTGCGGGTCTGGCGCGACGGCAAAGAGCACTATGCGAGATTCGAGCATGGTGACACCGCCGAACATCTGCGCGTGGTCGGCGATGCGAATGGCGAAAAAGGCACCGAAGTGCGCTTCCTTGCCTCGACCGATACTTTTTCGAACCTAGATTATTCCTTTGAAACGTTGGAAAAGCGCCTGCGCGAACTGGCATTCCTGAATTCGGGTGTGCGGATCATCCTTGAAGATGAACGTCCGGCAGAACCGCTGCGCAGCGAGCTGTTCTACGAAGGCGGCGTCAAGGAGTTCGTCAAATACTTGGACCGCTCGAAATCGCCGGTGATGCCAGAACCGATCTTCATGGTCGGTGAAAAGGACGGGATTGGGGTCGAGGTCGCGATGTGGTGGAACGACAGTTACCACGAGAACGTGCTGCCCTTTACCAACAACATTCCGCAGCGTGACGGTGGCACCCACATGGCTGGTTTCCGCGGTGCGCTGACCCGGACGATCAACAATTACGCCCAGACATCCGGCATCGCCAAGAAGGAAAAGGTCAACTTTACCGGTGACGATGCCCGCGAGGGCCTGACCTGCGTGCTGTCTGTCAAAGTGCCCGATCCGAAATTCTCGTCGCAAACCAAGGACAAGCTGGTGTCGTCCGAAGTGCGCCCCGCCGTCGAAGGGCTGGTGAACGAAAAACTGGCCGAGTGGTTCGAGGAAAACCCGAACGAGGCCAAGCAGATCGTCGGTAAGATCGTCGAGGCCGCGCTGGCCCGCGAAGCGGCCCGTAAAGCGCGCGAATTGACCCGCCGCAAGACAGCGATGGATGTGAACTATTTGGCGGGTAAGCTGAAGGATTGTTCGGAAAAAGACGCGTCCAAGACCGAACTTTTCTTGGTCGAGGGGGACTCCGCTGGTGGGTCCGCACAGACGGGCCGTGATCGCCGCACACAAGCGATCCTGCCGCTGCGCGGTAAGATCCTCAACGTCGAGCGCGCGCGTTTTGACCGCATGTTGTCGAGCCAGGAGATCGGGAACCTCGTGATGGCGCTTGGCACCGGCATCGGCCGTGACGAGTTCAACATCGAAAAGCTACGCTACCACAAGATTGTCATCATGACTGATGCTGACGTTGACGGCGCCCACATCCGGACGCTGCTTTTGACCTTTTTCTATCGCCAAATGCCCCAGTTGATCGAGGGCGGCTATCTCTATATCGCGCAGCCGCCGCTGTATAAGGTGGCGCGTGGCAAGTCCGAGGTTTACCTGAAAGATCAGCCCGCGCTAGAGGATTACCTGATCCATCAAGGCACCGAAGGTGCCGCGCTACGGCTTGGTTCGGGCGAGGAAATCGTGAGTCAGGATTTGGTGCGCGTTGTCGAAGAAGCGCGCACGGTCAAGCGCATCCTTGAGGCTTTTCCGACTATATATCCCCGCCATATCCTTGAACAATCCGCGATTTCCGGTGCCTTCGTGCCGGGGCGTGCCGATGCCGATCTACAGGCGGTGACAGATGCCGTTGCAGGCCGTTTGGATCTGATCGCCGCCGAGTATGAAAAAGGATGGCAGGGCCGCATTACCCAAGATCACGGTATCCGCCTGACCCGCGTTCTGCGCGGTGTCGAAGAGGTGCGGACGCTGGACGGGCAGGTGTTGCGATCCGGCGAGGCCCGCAAGTTGGGTACGATGACTGATCAGCTGAACGCTGTGTACGACAAGCCCGCGCACTTGGTCCGCAGGGACCGCTCTCAGGTGATCCACGGACCGATGGATCTATTGAACGCGATCTTGCAAGAGGGTGAAAAAGGCCTGTCATTGCAGCGGTACAAAGGCTTGGGAGAGATGAATCCGGAGCAGCTGTGGGAAACCACACTTGATCCCGAAGCGCGAACTTTGCTGCAGGTAAAGGTTGATGATATGGCTGAAGCCGACGATCTGTTCACCAAGCTGATGGGCGACGTGGTCGAGCCTCGCCGCGAGTTCATCCAGCAAAATGCGCTGAACGTCGAGAACCTTGATTTTTAGTGTTTTTGTAGGGAAGCGAAAAAATTGCGCGACGCGCATAAGTTGCGCGACGCGGGGTTAGTAAAAATTCGTTAATCTATTTATTTACATTCCCTTAGATGCAGCGGCCCCTAAGTGTGTCACTCGTGGTTCCTGGCGGAGCTCCAGTCTTCTCGGGTGGCAGATACTTTTTCCAAGTCAGCCTATGAGCCAAAAGTGACCATTGCTCATAAACTGATACAAGTGACGGAATAGATCCGCTTAGTCGCTATGAGAAATTGACGTTATTTAAAGTTTTAAACAAATGCTGCAGTCAAGCATTTGTTTAAGAGCAAAAGCGGTGCTTTGTTTTTGGATGTTCCCGAAAGCCGCGTTGATCCGCAATTCCGGACATTGCGGGGGCTCTGTTGCAAAAATTTCATTGCGGGGTTGCGCTGCGAATATTCAATTCCCATTGCATCCGCCAAAGCGATTTTGGACGAAGGGCGGAAAGCGTTCTGACGGCGATTGGGCCAGACGGTAGATATGAAGATTGAGCTACTCCCCATTTGTTGGGCAGGAACTGGCGTAATTTAAGCTACTCTTTGCACCTGCTGATCGGGGTTGGTTATTTCAGCTCTGTGCC
>DFBX01000102.1 GCA_002366795.1 Rhodobacteraceae bacterium UBA3069
ATCGGTTTCGTCGCCTGGGAGATGTATACCTCCAAGCCCATGCTCGACATGCGGCTCTTCAAGAATTTCGCCTTTTCCTCGGCCTCGGTCGTTGCCTTCATCATGGGGGCAGGGCTGTTCGGCTCTACCTATCTGCTTCCGGTCTTCGTGCAGCAGATCCAGGGTATGACGCCCACGCAGGCGGGCCTTCTTCTGATGCCCTCGGGCTTTGCGATGCTGCTGGTCTTTCCCATTGCGGGGCGATTGTCCGACAAGGTGCCTGCGCCGATCATGATCGGCATCGGCATGGCGGTCTTTGCCGGGGCCTCCTGGCTGATGACAGCTGCAAATGTCCATACGGCCTTCTGGACGCTCGCTTGGTGGACGGTCCTCTCGCGCGTGGGGCTGGGTCTCGTGTTTCCCGCCATTTCGTCGGGGGCGCTCAAGGTTCTGCCGTCCCACCTTCTCGGCCAGGGTTCGGGCGCTTCGAACTTCATCCGGCAACTTGGCGGCGCCTTCGGGGTGAACCTTCTGAGCGTGTTCATCGAGCGGCGCACGATCATGCACGCGGATGCCTTTGCCGCGACCCAGACCAGCGACAACGGCACGACGATGGAACTCTTGCGCGAGGTTGCCGGCCTCATGCACGCCTCGGGACTGCCAGACTCTCAGCTCATGCCCGGCGCGGCATCGTTCTTGGCCCGGACCGTGATGATCCAGTCCTCGAACGCGGCCTTCCAGGACGGCTTCCTTATCGTATGCGGTATATTCCTGCTCGCGCTGGTCCCGACCTGGTTCATGTGGCGTGCTCCTTCCTCTGGTACCTAGACCCCATAGTCGCTTAGCGAGCTGACCGGGTCTGTGGCCTCTCCCCCGGCATTCTACCGTCGAGAGTTGCATCAGGTTTGCTGGTTGTCGCGTTGCCCCAAAATCCGAGACGGGGAGTGGGCAAAACTTGGAGGTTGGTTGCTATGATGTGGCGGTCGTTCACATAGGAAGACCGCCATGGATGTGCGGATAATTGTCGAATCGACTTTTGAAGATGGGACGAAACGATCCCATCGCCCGGTTCGGTAGGTCCGACCGGAGAGCTTCGGTCACATGTTGCAGGATGCCCAAGGCTTGCTTCGGACAATTCAGGATGGCCCGCTGCCGGTTTCTTGGACATCGAGATAAGGTGTTTATGAAACTGGAGAACCTACATAACGAGAAGAGTGTTCAGTCGCGAGTTCAAGCAAGAAGCAGTGGAGTTGGTGACGACGCGTGAGGTCAGCGCGGCGCAAGCTTCGAGAGATCCGGGAATACACGCGACGGTGCTTCGGCGGTGGGTGCGTGCATCTGAAGCCGATGGCCCAGCAGCTTTGCCCGCGCACGAGAAGCTGCCGCCAGACCAGGAAGAGCTGAGAAACCTGCGGCGCGAAGTATCGGAGCTCAAGGCAGAGCGCGATATTTTAAAAAATCCGTTCCGGGCCGTCGCCCGCCTGCGCGCGCAAGAAACAGGCTGTTGTCGCGTTACCCTTAAATCTGAGACGCGGCGCGTTCGGCGTCATTTTTTGTCCCTAATTGCGAGATTCGGCTGTCATTAGGCTTGTGCTTCTCGCGCGTCGTTGGGCAATATGATCAACCGCAGCAAGCAGACGGGGTTCCTTCTCGAAGGTGCGCAATAGAGCAACCCTTGCATAGTCGTCGACGCCGGCGCTGGATATGGCCGCTTTGGCCAACGGACGAGACTGGGCAGCGGCGATCGCGGCGAGGCAGAACAGCCTCACGTCCGGTCTGGGGCTCTGAAGCGCGAATGACGGATTCCCGCAGACGCTCTTGAGTGCCATACCAAAGGTGACCGCGCGCATCGCACGTCGAAGTCGTATGGTGCAGTTATACCTCGCTGCATGTTCAAGCAGCCCTGCCCCACGACGCGCGCGACTTAGCAGTCTTTCGGGCACCCGTTCGTCATCGGGCCTGGCGAGGATCCGAACAAGTCGAGTCCCGCACACTTGGCAGTCGAATGCCCATACCCGCCGCCAGTGCCTGAGCGAAAGGCGGCGTCGTGAGCACTCTGGGCAAGACTGGAACGGAACCTGGGCCGTCAACAGAGCTTCAGGTGGGGTCATTGTCCCAAAGCTCAGCGACCGCACAATTTCAGGGGCGACACGTGTGGCGCGGGAAATTCTCTCGGCTGCAGCCGCGTCAACGTCGAAGTCCAATGTTGCGCCATGTCGAGTATCGATTTCGATATGGGCCAGAAGTTCCACGACATCACAGTAGTTGACCGCAGACAGCCGAGACAACCAACCTGACAACAGCTCATCCGGCAGCGGCGCTACGGTCTTCGGAAGCGGGCGCAGCGTCACGCCCCAGACTTCTCGAGCCGCCGTTGAACAGTCGCATGACGAGACCAAACCGGCGTCCATTTTCTGATCGCATCATCGGTGATGCTTTCCTCGCCCGTGAGAATGGCGTCGATGGAAAGATTCTTGATCAGGGCGAAGATGCGCGAGGTCACCCCGCCGGTCAGCGCGAGTACCTGCTTGAGCGATTTGACCTTCAGGTTGGATTTCTTCTCCAAGGGCATTGCTGCGATCAGGGTCTGAATCATGTCCGAGAACTCCGCATCGTCGCGCCAGTTCGGCAGGTGATGTTCGTCCAGCCGTCGGGCAAGTTGGATATCGCCACGAATGGCATCCACGGCCTCGCTGAGGGCAAGGCGCGGATCGCCAAACGCGTGAAGCATCATCGCGAGGTAGCGCGCAGAGCCGTCGAGGCTCTGAAGCGGGTCACGGGGATCGACGCCGAGATCGCGGGCTGTGTCGGGCATGAGTTGGCCGAGACCGATTGCGCCGACACTTGAGACTGCTTCCTGACGATAGGCGCTCTCCACCTCGATATTGGCGCGGTAGAGGGCCAGCCAGTCCGTGACGGAAAGCTCCGCGCGACGCAGGCCGGGATGGCTGGTATAGCGCAGGGCCGTGCCGTGAGATGGATCCACGGCCCGCAGCGTGTGTCAGGTTGTGAGCCTGAACTGACTGTCGCGAAAAAGCGCGAAATCGACTTTGACGGCTTGGCTCGTTTTCGTGTTAGCGGCGCTAAGAAAATGTGGCGTTGGCGCTGTCGCAAGTGACAATGAGCATGCTTGTGGGAGTTGTCGGAACCGCAATGTGGCGCGAGTCTGGCGCTCAGATGGAGCGGGTTTCGTCTGCGGGCGAACTAGGGGCTGTTGACGTTCA
>DFBX01000080.1 GCA_002366795.1 Rhodobacteraceae bacterium UBA3069
GCTCGCTGACTGTCTCTTCGCCTTTCAGCGCTTCCAACGCCACCTTGGCTTTGAACTCTGGATGATGTTGCTTCCGTTTCGACATTCCTGATCTCCTTCGTGTTGAAGATCAGCAGACTACAAATCGCAGCTTACGTCTGTGTCCGAATTTCGGGGGGTAGCTCATACTTCTTTGAAAAAGACAAAACATTACTGGCACCCTAATGTTATTCGCCACATCTTAAATGCAATGCGTAGCTTATATCGCCATGACTGCAAGAGGGCAGAGCGCACGCAACCGCATTGGTAATTCCAATCCATCTGCGGGAGGGCGGGTGGGGCGATCCGCGCAGGCGGGAGCGTCAATCGACCTCCCTACAGCCGTTCGATATCGCCCATCTCGCGGGCGGCATGGAATTCTGCCTCGAACTGCGCAAAGGTTCCGGCCCCGATCGCATCGCGCATCCCCTGCATAAGCTCTTGATAGTAATGCAGGTTATGCCACGTCAGCAGCATCCCCGAGATCATTTCCTGCGCGCGGAACACATGGTGCAGATAGGCGCGCGAATAATTCTGGCAGGCGGGGCATGTGCAATGCTCGTCCAGCGGGCGCGGGTCGTCCTGATGGCGGGCGTTCTTGATATTGACCTGTCCGCGCCGCGTCCAGGCCTGCCCCGTCCGGCCCGAGCGCGAGGGCAAAACGCAATCCATCATATCAACGCCGCGTTTCACCGCGCCGACGATGTCATCGGGCTTGCCCACCCCCATCAGATAGCGCGGACGATCCTGCGGCAGCATGTCCGGCGCATAATCCAGCACACCAAACATCGCCTCTTGCCCCTCGCCCACGGCCAGACCGCCGATGGCATAGCCGTCAAAACCAATGCCTTTCAGCGCCTCGGCGCTTTCTTCGCGCAGCTCTTGCGTCACGCCGCCCTGCTGGATGCCGAACAGCGCATATCCGGGCCGGTCGCCAAAAGCATCGCGGCTGCGCTGCGCCCACCGCATCGACAGGCGCATCGACTTGGCCACCTGATCATCGGTGGCGGGCAGCGCCGGGCATTCGTCGAAACACATCACGATGTCCGAGTCCAACAGCTTTTGAATCTCCATCGACCGCTCCGGCGTCAACTTATGGCGCGAGCCGTCGATATGGCTGCGAAAGGTCACGCCCTCTTCGGTCAGCTTGCGCAGCTCTGACAGACTCATCACCTGGAACCCGCCGCTGTCCGTCAGGATCGGCTTGTCCCAGTTCATGAACCTGTGCAGCCCGCCCAGCCGGTCAATCCGCTCTGCCGTAGGGCGCAGCATCAAATGATAGGTATTGCCAAGCAAAATGTCGGCCCCCGTGGCCGCCACGCTTTCCGGCATCATCGCCTTGACCGTACCAGCTGTTCCAACGGGCATGAAGGCCGGCGTGCGGATGGCCCCGCGGGGCGTATTAATCACTCCCAGTCGCGCCTTTCCGTCCTGCACCTTCAACGTAAAGTCAATCCGCTGTGCCATAGCCTGCCCTTTCGTGCCGTCTTGCGCCCTTCTACGCGCCCCCCGTCCCGCTGCCAAGCGCGGCCTGAACAGGCGAAAATCGGCCTTTTTCGCCAAATACCTGTGGAAAACGCGCAAATGGGGATTCACATAGCGAATCACCTGTGGCATTGTGTTTGCGACCGCCCAAGCAAGAGGCGGCGAAACCGAGGCAGAGCATGGCAAACCGCAAAAAACCCGCATTGGGCCTGTTGGCTTATTTTGCCGTGGCGTTTTCGCTTGGGGCCTATTTCACCTTTGCCGCCGTGCAGGGCGATTTCGGCCTGTTCCGCCGGGCCGAAATCGTGGCCGAAGGCGCGGACCTGAAAACCGAACTGGACCGACTGAACCTTGAAGTCGCCCGTATGGAAAACCTGACCCGCCGCCTGTCCGACAGCTACCTGGATCTGGACCTGCTGGACGAACAGGCCCGCGATGTTCTGGGCCTGATCCGCGCGGATGAGATCGTGATCCGTTAACGATTGCCGCCATTGTCGCGCGGCCGCGACGCCGCCATTGTCGCGCGGCCGCGACCAAGCAATATCTGCATTAAGATCACCCGCACAAACCGTATCGCTTACACTCGCTCTGGCGTGGCGGCACTGGCAACGGCGACTGCCGGCTTCGCCGCCGTTTTCCACCCACGATCCTTCTTGCACACCGCAGCCCCACTTCGCCAGGATTTCCCCATTCGAACCCAGTCACTTCGGGGGCGCAGGTCCAATCCGAAATTCACTCTCGCATCGCGTGGCGACATGCTGTATTAAATAGTTTAACGCTAAACCATTCGTTTATCCTGGGAGGGGACGCCGCATGGCAACCAAGAAAGCTCCAGCAAAATCAAATGCTTCATGTGAAGACCTGAAACAGTATTACCGCGACATGTTGCTGATCCGTCGATTCGAGGAAAAGGCCGGTCAGCTATATGGCATGGGCCTGATCGGCGGGTTCTGCCACCTTTACATCGGTCAAGAGGCCGTGGTGGTCGGGCTGGAAGCCGCCGCCGAAGAAGGCGACAAACGCATCACCTCCTACCGTGACCACGGCCATATGCTGGCCTGCGGCATGAATCCGAACGGGGTGATGGCCGAACTGACCGGGCGTGAGGGAGGCTACTCAAAGGGCAAGGGCGGCTCGATGCACATGTTCTCCAAGGAAAAGCATTTTTACGGCGGTCACGGCATCGTCGGCGCGCAGGTGCCGCTGGGTGCCGGGCTGGCATTTGCCGATAAGTATAAGGAAAACGGCCGCGTCACATTCACCTATTTCGGTGATGGCGCGGCGAACCAAGGCCAGGTCTATGAGACATTCAATATGGCCGCCCTGTGGAAACTGCCGGTGATCTTCGTGATCGAGAACAACCAGTATGCCATGGGCACGTCGCAGGCGCGATCGACCTCGACCGCTGACATCCACACCCGCGGCGCGCCCTTCGGAATCCCCGGCGAAAACGTCGATGGCATGGACGTGCTGGCCGTCAAGGAAGCCGGCGAAAAAGCGGTGAAACACTGCCGCGCGGGCAAAGGCCCTTATATCCTTGAGGTGAAAACCTACCGTTACCGCGGGCATTCCATGTCCGACCCCGCCAAGTACCGCACCCGCGAAGAGGTGCAGAAAATGCGCGAGGAAAAAGACGCCATCGAACATGTGCGCGAAATGCTGATCACCGGCAAACACGCGACAGAGGACGATCTGAAAGCGATCGACAAGGAAATCAAGGAAGTGGTGAATGCCAGCGCGGAGTTCGCCAAGGAAAGCCCGGAACCAGCCCTCGAAGAGCTGTGGACCGACATCTACGCAGCCGAAATTCCGCAGGCTTGAGGGAGAGATAGACACATGGCAACCGAAATTCTGATGCCCGCCCTGTCCCCCACCATGGAGGAAGGCACCCTGGCAAAATGGCTGGTCAAGGAAGGCGACACCATCAAATCCGGCGACATCATGGCCGAGATCGAAACTGACAAGGCGACGATGGAATTCGAAGCGGCTGACGAAGGCACCGTGGGCAAGATCCTGATCGCGGAAGGCACCGAAGGGGTCAAGGTCAACACGCCCATCGCCGTGCTGCTGGAGGAAGGCGAAAGCGCCGACGATATCGCGACGGCTTCGGCCGGGACGGAGGCGACCGCCGACGCGGACGCGAAGGCGGCCCCTGCGGCCTCCGCCGCGCCCGCCCCTGCCCCGCCCAAGCCCGCCAAGGTGGAGGAACCGGACTGGCCCGAAGGCACCCCGATGAAGAAACAAACCGTGCGCGAAGCGATCCGCGACGCCATGGCCGAGGAAATGCGCCGCGACGACACCGTGTTCCTGATGGGCGAAGAAGTCGCCGAATATCAGGGCGCCTACAAGGTGTCTCAGGGCCTGCTCGACGAATTCGGCGCGAAACGCGTGATCGACACGCCGATCACCGAACACGGGTTCGCCGGTATCGGCGTCGGCGCCGCCTTTGGCGGGCTGCGGCCCGTCGTCGAATTCATGACCTTCAACTTCGCCATGCAGGCCATTGACCACATCATCAACTCTGCCGCCAAAACGCTGTATATGTCCGGCGGACAGATGGGCGCACCGATGGTGTTCCGTGGCCCCAACGGCGCCGCCGCCCGCGTGGGTGCGCAGCACAGCCACGATTATGCCGCTTGGTATGCGCAAATCCCCGGCCTGAAAGTCGTCATGCCCTATTCGGCCGCCGACGCCAAAGGGTTGATGAAGACCGCCATCCGCGACCTCAACCCGGTGATCTTCCTTGAAAACGAAATCATGTATGGCAAGTCTTTCGAAGTGCCTGCCATGGATGATTTCACTATCCCCTTCGGCAAGGCCAAGATCTGGCGCGAGGGGTCCGATGTGACCCTGGTCAGCTTTGGCATCGGCATGACCTATGCCCTTGAAGCGGCGGAGAAACTGGCCGCTGACGGGATCGAGGCAGAGGTGATCGACCTGCGCACCCTGCGCCCGATCGACTATGACACGATCACCGAAAGCGTGCAGAAGACCAACCGCTGCGTGACCATCGAAGAAGGCTTCCCCGTGGCATCCATCGGCAACCACCTATCGGCCTATATCATGGAAAACGCATTCGATTACTTGGACGCACCCGTGATCAACTGCACCGGCAAGGACGTGCCCATGCCCTATGCAGCCAACCTTGAAAAACACGCGCTGATCACCACTGAAGAGGTGATCGAAGCCGTGCGCAAAGTGACCTACCGGTAAGGAGAGCGAGATGCCCACAGAAATCCTGATGCCCGCGCTGTCCCCCACAATGGAGGAAGGCAGGCTGGCGAAATGGCTGGTCAAGGAAGGCGACGCGGTCAAATCCGGCGACCTTCTGGCCGAGATCGAAACTGACAAGGCGACGATGGAATTCGAAGCCGTGGACGAAGGCGTGATCGGCAAGATCCTGATCCCGGATGGCACCGAAGGGGTCAAGGTGAACAGTCCCATCGCCGTGTTGCTGGAAGATGGCGAAAGCGCCGACGACATCGCCAGCACGTCGAACCCCGCGCCAGAGCCAGCTTCGGCCAAGGCCGATGCTGGGGATGCGGGCGCGAAGGCGGCTGCCAGCGGCAGCTCCGCCGCGCCCGCGGCCCCTGCCCGCGCGGATGGGGAACGGATCTTTGCTTCCCCCCTTGCCCGCCGCATCGCGGGCAACAAGGGCCTGGACCTGAGCCAGATCAGCGGCACCGGCCCCAAGGGGCGGATCGTGAAGGCCGATGTCGAAGGGGCAAGCCCCTCGGCGGCCAAACCGGCTGCGGCAGAAGCAGCGCCAGCGGCACAATCCGCCGCACCCGCAGCCGCGGCACCGGTCCCCGCAGGCCCGTCCACCGATGCGGTTATCAAGATGTATGAAGGTCGCGACTACGAGGAAATCAAGCTGGACGGCATGCGCAAGACCATCGCCGCCCGCCTGACCGAGGCCAAACAAACCATCCCGCATTTCTACCTGCGGCGCGACATCAAGCTGGACGCGCTGCTGAAATTCCGTGGCGATTTGAACGCGCAGTTGGCGGATCGGGGCGTGAAGCTTTCGGTCAACGATTTCATCATCAAGGCCTGTGCCTTGGCCCTGCAAAAGGTGCCTGCGGCCAATGCGGTCTGGGCTGGCGACCGCGTGTTACAGATGAAAGCCTCGGACGTGGCGGTGGCCGTCGCGATCGAGGGCGGGCTGTTCACCCCCGTCCTGCAAGATGCTGAAAGCAAATCGCTTTCCGCCTTGTCGGCACAGATGAAAGACCTTGCCACACGCGCCCGCGACCGCAAGCTGGCCCCGCATGAGTATCAAGGTGGCAGCTTTGCCATTTCCAACCTTGGCATGTTCGGGATCGACAATTTCGACGCCGTGATCAACCCGCCGCATGGGGCGATCCTTGCCGTGGGCGCAGGTGTGAAAAAGCCGGTTGTCGGCAAGGATGGTGCGCTTGAAGTGGCCACGGTCATGTCCGTCACCCTGTCCGTGGATCACCGCGTAATCGACGGGGCACTGGGTGCCGAACTGCTGCAAGCCATCGCGGAAGGGCTGGAAAATCCGATGGTCATGCTGGCGTAACCTGACCGCACAAGCCTTTGAAATAAAAGTAAAGCCCCGCCAAGCATCAAACCCGGCGGGGCTTTTTCAATCTATCATGGACATTGAAATCAGTCCTGCGCTTCACCCGGGCGCACCCCGATCAACTGGTTCATCGACACCGAGGGTTGCGCGCAACCGGCTGTTCCAACCACCTTGGCCGGAACCCCGGCAACGGTTGTTTTGGGCGGCACGTCCTGCAACACGACCGAGCCTGCCGCAACGCGGCTGCAATGGCCGATCTTGATATTGCCCAACACCTTGGCACCCGCGCCGATCAACACGCCATCGCCGATCTTGGGGTGGCGGTCTTCCTCTTCCTTGCCGGTGCCGCCAAGGGTGACGGAATGCAGCATCGACACGTTGTCGCCCACCACTGCGGTCTCGCCGATGACGGTGGCATGGGCGTGGTCGATCATGATCCCCTTGCCGATACGCGCCGCCGGATGGATATCCACCCCGAAGGCCTCCGATATCCGCATCTGGAAAAATTCGGCCATGTCACGGCGGCCGGAATTCCACAGCCAATGCGCCACGCGGTAGGCTTGGATGGCTTGGAAGCCCTTGAAAAACATCAAGGGTTGCAGGAACCGGTGGCAGGCCGGGTCGCGTTCGAACACGGCGGCAATGTCGGCGCGGGCATCCAATGCCAGCGTTTCATCCGCCGCGTAGGCTTCATCGCAAATCTCGCGCAGAAGCTGCTCTGACATCTCGCCCGAGGCCAATTTCATCGAAGTCCGGTAAGCGAGTGCATCAGCGATCGAGCCGTGATGCAGGATCGAAGAGTGGATGAGCCCGCCCAGAAGCGGTTCGTCCACGACCACTTGCTCCGCCTCGACGCGGATGCGGGACCAGATCGGGTCGATCTCGGCGAGGTTTGGGCGTCTCTCTGCCATGTCGTGGTTCCTTCCGTTGGAGAGTCCAAGTTAGCAGATATTGCATTTTTGCGAAACGTAAAGCTGTGATCGGGGCATCAACGAAATGAATACATGCTGCGGGTCACGCCGCCCGACGGCACCAAAACCCCTTGGCAGACATGGAAAAACCCGCCCCAGCGCATATGGCCGAGGCGGGGTTCAAACTGTCGTGAACGGAAGTTACGCCGCGATATCGATGGCGCTATACGGTCCGGGCCCATAGCGGGCCGAGACCTGCGCCACCTCGATCCGGAAGGCACCGGTCACGCCGTCCGCGGCCTGTTCGGCGGCGTCATAGACATAGCCGGGTTCCTCCAGCACCATTTCGCGCAGCACCTGCAGGCCTTGCATGACGCGCAGGATGTAGGTTTCGGCCTCTTCGGCCAACGGCACCTCTGCCGCGTCCCAACTGTCGCCGTCCAGCCGCGTGCGGCGCACCCATTCCACCAGCCAGGCACCATCGGTGTCCTGCCCGGCGCGCAGGTGCACGGGGCTGTATGGACGCAAACCATTGCCCGCAAAGGCATGTTGCAGCGCCACGTAGGAAGGGTCGTCATAGCTGCGTTTTGACGGGCCTATGCGGTAATGCCGCGCCACATTGCGGGCATTGCTGGCCAATTCGATTTGGGAGATCGCACGGTTCAGGACCACCACGTACGACCCTTCGGGCCAGATATCCGGCATCAGCGCATCCGTGCCAAGCTGCCCGCGCAGGCGGTTCGACAGCAGGTAGGTGTCCGTGTCGATAAGCTCGGCCTTTTCGAACTGGAACACCTCCCAGTTGTCGGGCGAACCATCGCCGATGACGGCGACATTGCCGCCCGCCAGCAGGCTTTGCGCGTCGATGGATTGCAGATCGCCCCCCAGCAGCCTGACTTGCAGCCCAGCGCCCCGGTCGATCATCCCCGGCCTTGCGGCGGGCAAGGCGGTTTCGGTCAGCCCCATGGTCGCACGGGCCGAAAACAGCTTGTTCAAGGCATAATCGCTGTCGGACGCGCTGTCATAGACCGCCACGCTGCCAGGCCATGGCTTTGCCATCAGCGCCAGATGCGGCGCGTGGGGCAGCTCGTCACCAGTCAGCAATGGCAGGTCCATGAACAGCGGCAGCACCGGCACCGGCCCAGCAAAGGGGGTGAGGGAGCTCGCCTCTTCCTTCACCTCGATGGTGCGATAGCTTTCCGGCTCGATCCGCACGGCCTCCAGCACTTGCTGGCCAGCCTGTTCGACACGGTCGATGCGGAACAGGCCCGTTGCCTCGGTGCTGTTCAGGCGCACCACATCCCCTGCCCCGACCTGCATTTGCGACGGCGGAAGAGAGAACCGCAGCGCATCGCGGGCGACGCGGGTTTCGGCCAGCCAGCGTTCGACCACCTGCCGACCCTCGGCGCGGGTCATGGCAATGGGCAGTTCCGAGGAGGCAACGGCATGGGTCGCCTCGTCCGGCAGCACGGTTTCCTCGGCCACCACTTCGAAATTGGCGTCGGTTTCGATGAAACGCAGGCGGATGCGGCCAGCCATCTCGGCCTCGGACAGGCGGGTTTGTTCGACCGTGCCTTCGATTTCGGAACTGGCCGCCAGCATGTCCTGTGTCACTTCGAAATCGGTCTGCCCGTCGCGCATGACGAATTTCAACAGCCCTTCGCGTTCCACCGCGTCGAATCCGTAGCGCAGCATCAGCGGTTGCAGGGCGGCGCGGGCCTCGACCACGTCCGGCACGACATAACCACGCACAAAGCCATAAAGGCCGGTGGCATCGAAATGCGTCAGCCCAGCGCGCAGGCAAATTTCCGACACGACAGAGGACAGCGAGCGCGCAGACATCCGCCCCGTGATCCAGTGACCGCGCGCATAGTTGGCCGCGTCGCTCCACAGGGTTTCGTTGCCGGGGAAGAACGGATAGGGCCGCGCATCCCAAGCCCAGACAAAGGCGCGGGACATGTCCAGCATCGGGCCGTCATAGACATCAGAGGCGGGATTGTTCCCAGCCTCGCCCCAATATCCCAGCATGGCGCGCAGGTATTGCATCTGGATCAGCTCATCCCGGCGGCCGTCGGAATGGCGCGGCAATTGGGATTCGCTGGATTTCGGGTCCAGGAACTTGTTGGGCTGGTTCGTGCCCTTGTCGATGGCCGCACAGCCCAGTTCAGTGAACCAGACGGGTTTGGATTTCGGCTGCCAAGCGGTCGGATTGGCCTGCCGCACACCGCCGATCCGTTCGTGGTGCGGGTTTTGCCACCAATTGCGAATGTCCTTGTACCGCCAGATCCACGGCTCATCGTGCTCGTCATCGGTGATGGGCGTACGGATCTGCGCCGCCTCGGCATCTATCGAATGGTAGAACCAGTCATAGCCCTCTCCCCCTTCGATATTGCCGCGCAGATAGGCCAGATCGTAGATCGAGCCATGTTCGGCATCCAGGTGGTCATTGCCATCGCGCCAATCGGACAGTGGCATATAGTTGTCGATCCCGATGAAATCGGTGTTGGCATCGGCCCACAGCGGGTCAAGGTGGAAATATCGATCCCCCGTGCCGTCCTGCGGCTGATAGCCGAAATATTCCGACCAGTCGGCGGCATAGCCCAGCTTGGCATCAGGCAGCAGTTGGCGGACCTCGGCGGCGAGGGCCTGCAATTGGGTGACAGCGGGGAAACCGGTATCATCGCGCAGCTGTGTCAGCCCGCGCATTTCGGACCCGATGCAGAAACTATCGACGCCCCCCGCCGCGGCGCACAGGGCCGCCTGGTGCAGGATGAAGCGGCGATAGGACCATTCCGCTGGCCCGCTATAGACGACCGTTCCCGCCCCTACGGTGAAATCGCTGGCCGCGGCGGTGCCAAAGAATTGCGCCACCTCAACACCCGCCTGCGCGGTGCCGTCGGGCGAGCCATCCCTATCCGGTGCCTCGGCACCCGTGATACGGCCCCGCCATGGCAGGGGCGGCTGGGTTTCTGCGTCGCTATAGGGATCGGGCAGCGTATTGCCGGGGATCTGGTCCATCAGGATGAAGGGGTAATACATCACCGCCTTGCCATCCGCGTTCATCTTGGTGATCGCCTCGACCACCGACTGGTCAGAGGGCGTGCCGCCATAGATCGGCGCGTCATCAATGCGCGGCACCTCATCAGCAGTGCCTCGGGTCAGGCCCGACACACGCCATGGCATCGGGTTGCCGTCATGCTCGCCCTGTTCGACCTTGGGCTTGATCGTGCAATGGCTGCAGCGCAGGTCATCGCCGAACCAGCTGACGATCAGCGATACCGCCCCGCACTCGGGCAGTTCGGTGTCCAGCGCATCAAGCGAGGTGTCCAGATCGGACTTGCCCGAGGGCGTGTTGATATTGGCGCTTCCCGCCTGCCCCGGACCAAAGGAATAGGTCACAGGGGTTGTAGCCAGCGCATATTCTCCAGACCCTGGCAGCAGTGCCACCCCCTGCACCAGTTGTGCCGGGTCGGGCGTATCCGCCGTTAGCGCCTGATCGGAGCGGATCACCTCGAACGTAAACTGGGGCGCCCGGTTACCGAACTGGGCAAGGTCCAGATCTTCCATCACCACATAGGCTGTGCCGCGATAGGCGGGCACCAGCCCCGCACCCTCGACCGCTTCCATCTTGGGATCGGGAAGCTGGTCATCGGTGCCCTTGTAGACCCGCATATTCAGGTCCTTGGGCGCGATTTCATTGCCATCGGCCCAGATACGGCCCACGCCGCCGATCTCGCCCTCGCACAGGGCAATGGCCAGGCTGATGGAATAGGAATATTCATGGGTCGTGGGCTGGGGCGGGCCGCCCTTGCCGCCGCCATGGCGGGCCAGATGTTCCTCGAACTGGGTGGCCCAGATCACGTGGCCGCCGATGCGCATCCGGCCATAAACCTGGCCCACCGGCTCCCCCTCGCCCGAGCCGGTCAGGCGGAAGCGGTCCACGCGGCCGGTTTCCACCACGTCAGAGCCGCTGCCCATCAACCGCTGGTCCACCATCCGGCCCAGCGTGGCGCCTGCAAAGCGGCCCACCGCCACCATGGAAAGCCCAAGGGCCGTGCCCCCGATAGAGCCGCCCAGCGCGGCACCTGCCGCAGAAAGAACAATAGTCGCCATCAGCCAATCTCCTCGGGAAAGCGGAAACGCGCCACGATACGCCGCGCCCATGGGGCGCTCAGCGGGCTTTCCACGACCGCGTGACGCGAATAGGCGTGGATAAATGTTGCATCGGGGCCGGTGTGCCCCTGAATGCCAAGATGTTTCGCGACCGATCCGTCCCGCATTCGGAACAGCAGCACGTCACCCGGTGCCGTATCGGTCAGCGGCTTGGGCTGAAGATGGCGCAGGGCGGCCTGCCACAGGCGTTCCTCGCCCTGCGGTTCGGACCAGTCCATCGAATAGGCTGGCACGCCTTCGGGTTCGGCCCCAAGAACCTCGCGCCAGACGCCGCGCAGCAGGCCCAGGCAATCGGTCCCCGCCCCCTTGCAGGCTGCCTGGTGGCGGTAAGGCGTGCCGATCCAGCCGCGCGCGGCGGTAACGATCTGCTGCGCTATGTCGGTCATCTGCGGCTGCCCCCGCTATTATCAAGGCTGGCGCTTGGCAGGGCCAAGGTCCAGTCATCCCCCGGCAGGTCCGGGAAACCCTGAAAATTCAGATGGTTGCCGAATTTCACACGGCAGGTTTCAAACCGCTTGTCGCAGCCCGCCTCCAGCCGGATCGTATCGCCTGCCAAAACCTCGGCGCGGATCGGTTGCCACAGCTCGATCACCCGTGCGCCATCTCGGGTCACATCCTTCTTGATCATGCCCGTAAGCTGCGCCGCCGTGCCCGATTGCACCACCAGCCGCCCACGTTGGAACCAGCCATCGGCAAACCCGTCCAGACTGGCAAAGGTGAACACCCGTGCCTCGGTGATCTGCTGCACGGTCAATTCGGCCACAAATCCCGGAGAATCCAGATCGAATGCGCAAGCGCCATCGCCCAGCACCGCCGTGCAAGGTTTCTGATAGTCCCGCCCAAGCGGACGGTTCAGCAACTCGGTCAGGCCCCGCAACTCGGCATGGAACGCCCCGCCCGAACGGCGCAATTCCCCGATAGAGCCACGAAACTGCACACTGCGCAGCGCCACATCAGCCCAGTTTACCAACCAGCACACGACCTCGGCCCCGTCATAGCGGCCCGCCTCGATATCAGCCTCGCGGATCGCGGCGTCGGACAGCGCCCCCATGGCTTCGGTGTTGTCTACCGAAAGGCCGGTGGACTGCTCCAAGGCCATGGCGGTCATGCCGGTGTCAGCCTTGAAGGCGCGCCCCGCGAATTCCAGGTCCAGATCATGATCGGTGAACCCATGCACCACGCCGTCGCGGCGGGTGATGGACCAGCAGCGGCACAAGGTCGTCAGCCCCTTTGCCAAATGCTCTTGCAATGCGGCATCCATCATACCCGCACCTCGACCACGGGCACATTCGGCGCGTCACCCGCCTGAAAACTGGCCACCGATGTGTGAATGCGGTCTGTGTCAAACCGCACCGGCACGTCGAATTCGAACCCGGCGGTGATTTCATGGCCAATGTCTGGCGGATGGCTGAAGGTGACGATGCCGGTGTCATAATCCACCGTGTAATCGATCGCTTCCTGCATCTCGTCCGCTTCGACGCCGATGCGCACGGTGCCTTTCACCGGCTTCTTGATGGGCCGCGCATAGGTCTGGTCGCCCGAGCGATAGTTCTTGACCAGCTGGAACGCCGGCGTCGCGCCATCACCAAAGGCAATCACCTGATCCTCGTAGGTTGGCACGCCATTGGCGCGACAGGATTTGTAATCTCCCCAATCCTTCCAGCGAAAACCGAACATTTGGCCTTGGCGCGCTTCGAAAAACGCGACCATCTGCTCCAGATCATCAAGTGATCGCATGCCAACGCCAGCGTCATAGCGCCTGCGCGAATGCGCCCATGGCGTGTTGCGTTCCTCGAACCCGTTGGCCAGCGTCACCACATCGGTGCGCCGCTCCGGTCCACCGACCGAGCCAAAGCTCAGGTTGGCGGGAAATCGTACCTCGTGAAAGCCCATGGCCTGTCCCTCCGGTTAACGGTTGCGCTGACCACGCCCCAAGGCGCGGCTCATCTGGGCCGCGATCTGGCCCTGACTGCGACGGAAGCCTTCGACATCCGGCGTGTTGATATTCATGACGATGCTGACGTTCTGCCCCCCCTGCGCGCGCACGCCCAGCTTGCCATCGGCGCCGCGCGAAAGGGGCATGATCGCCTCTGGACCCGCTTCGCCCATCAGGCCCATCCCCCCGCGCATCGGAAAGCTGACCGGCCCGTTTACGACGCCGCCGGTGGCAAAGGGCATCACCTTGCCCTGCGTGAACGCACCGCCCTTTTCAAACGGCAGCATCCCCGACACTAGGTTGCCCACCCCCTGCGCGATCATCCCGCTGAAATGATCGGTCACCGGCTTCACCGCAGCGGCATAGGCAGTGTTGATCATGCTTTGCGCCACGTTGCGCATGGCGTCCGACAGTTTCATCCCGTCAAAGGCCACCCCGTCAAAGGCGCGCCGCAAACCGCGGCTCAGCCCCTTTTCAAGCGAGGTAACATCCTTGCCCGTTTCGGACAGGGCCTGCCGCACCCGCTTCAACTCGCCATCAAAGGCGCCTGCGACCACGGCGGCATCCCCAAGCGAGGCTTCAAGCGCCTCGACCTGGTCCTGCAAACCGTCGATCTCGTCAATCTCTGCCATTTCCAATCCCTCCTAGTTGGTCGGGGAACGCGTCCAGCAATTCATCCAGACGCGCCCGGTTCAGCGGGGCCCTTCCAGGCCCTGCGCCCAGCATCAACATCAGTTCTGCGGGCGTCAGCGCCCAGAACTCGTGGGGCTTCAACCCCAAGCCAAGCAGGCCCGCCCGCATCAGGGCGGGCCAGTCGAAACGGGTCATCCCGCCTCTCCCGGCACGGTAAAGGCGCGGGCCAGCAGCTCGGCGGCAACGCGCGCCGCACCCATCGGTCCGCCCGCAATCTCGGCATTGCCCAAATCTTCGGCACGCCCTTGCCAGCCGCCCCCACGCAAGCCCGCCACCAGCAGGGCCAGCACATCGCGGGTAGCGAAACGGCTTGCTTCGAACCGTTCCACCAGTGCCACAAGGCTGTCCTCGCCCAGTTCGGCCTCAAGAGCGGCCAAAGCGCCAAGCGTCAGCTTCAGCACGTGGGGCTGCCCGTCGATGACCAGCAACACCTCGCCCGCATGGGGGTTAGCCATGGCCCGCGCTTCCATCACAGGGCCGTAAAGTTCAGCAAACCAGCCGAGGCGAGCGACAATTCATACGTCGCCTCGCCATTATAGCTGCCCGCGAATTCCAGCGAGGTGACCTGAAACGCGCCCTCGACCACACCAAAATCGGGGATCACCACCTGAAAGTTGGGGGTTTCACCATCGAAAAAGATCTGGCGCGCGCGCTCGTCCGTGTTCGCATCCTTGAACACGCCAGAGCCGCTGATATTGGCCGATTTCACACCGGCACCGCCCAGCAATTCGCGCCAGCCGCCGGTCGATTCCAACGAGGTGACATCGACGCTTTCCGCGTTGAAACTCACCCGCGTGGCGCGCAGACCCGCCACTGTCTCGAACAGGCCGTCGCCGGTCATGTCCATCTTGATCAACAAATCCTTGCCGTTTTGGGCACCCATGGCAGTCACTCCTTATCCAGGGTTGTCATTCATCTTCCACGCGGGCGCGGAACCTCATATCAATGCGCCGCAGCGCGCCGGTGCCTTGCCGGCTGGCCTTGGCCCACAGGAAATTCAGGCTCACCAGCCTGCCCCGCCCCAACACCAGCGCCGGATTGTCCAGCGCATCGCTGATCGCGGCGGCGATCTCTTTCGCGCCCTGAAATCCGGCCCCGTTCGTCACCACCGTGATTGAAAAATCATGGTTCGCGCCGTGGCCGGTCTGGTCCGACCGGTCGCGTGCCAGTTCAGGACCAAGGCTGACATAGGCGTCGGGCAATGTGCCCGATGGCAGCTGGTCGTAAATCGCGCCCGATACCAGCGCATCCAACGCCGTATCCGCCGCAAGGCATTGGTAAACCGCCGCTTGCAGGGCGGCTGAAATTGCGTAGCTCATGCCAGAACCTCCTCTTCCGCGTAGCAAGTCAGGTAGCGGCCCGCGTGGTCAAACTCGGCCACTGCCAGAATTCGGAAAATGCGCGTGCCCTCGCGGAACCGCTGTTCCGGACGGGGGCGGCTTTCACTGCCCACCGGCGCGCCGCGCACCACGATCCGATAGCCCGTCAGGGATGCAGACGCCCCCTCGACCGCGCGTTCGCGCCCGGTGCGGGCAGACACATCCGCCCAATGCTGGCCCAACTCGGACCAGACCTGGCTATAGCCCCCCGCCCCGTCCGAAATCCGCTCAGGCGTTTCAAGCGTCAGCAACCTTGTCAGATGCGGAGCCTTCATTGCGCACCCCCACCCAGCAGTCGCACCGTGCGATAGCGCTCGATCAGGCTGGTCACACCAAAAGGCATACAGCCCGACCCAAGCGCGGTCTCGTTGCGGTATTCATAATAATGCGCGGCCAGCAGCATCACCGCCTGCGCCAGATCGGCGGGAAGATCGGTCCAGTCGGGGCCATAACCCGCGATGAACGTCACGCGCGCCGCACCGGCCCGCGGGATGGTGGGCAATAGGCTCGACACCGGCACAAGGCGCGGGCGCTGCATATCCACCGCAAGACGGTAAGCCTCTGGGTCGATCAGTTGCACGTCGCCGGTTTGATCCTCGATCGTCAGCTCGACGATGGCACTGGCCGGGGCCACGGGCAGCGATTGCCCCCCGGCATCGCGCCAGCCGTTGACAGTCCAGGAAAACTCCCGTTCGATCAATACTTTGCCCGTGCGCGCCTCGATGGCGGTCATGGCGGCGCGCAGGAAACTTTCCAGAACCACGTCTTGCACCTGATCTTCGGCAAAGCCGCTGCCCAGACGCAAGTGGGCCTTGAATTCCGCGACCGGAAGCGCCGCTTGGGGCACCGTGGTCTCTTCGACTAACATCATGGACTTAACTCCGAAAATTCCGGCCCCCTCGACCCCGTGATGGACGCGCGCACCCTTACGTTGCTCGGACGGAGGGAGCAGCTATACAACGCTCGGATAGGGAAGCGCGCGCCCGGAAGGGGCCGGCGGACCGGCCCCCGTTCACCTCCCCTTACGAGGCGGCGAATTTCAGCAGCTTGATCGCCTTGAAATCGGTCACGTCGCCGCCCACGCGCTTGGTCGCATAGAACAGCACATGCGGCTTGGCCGAGAAGGGATCGCGCAGGATGCGCAGGTCGGGGCGTTCAGCCACGGTATAGCCATTGGCGAAATCGCCGAATGCAATCGCCATGGCGTCGCCTGCGATATCGGGCATGTCCTCGGCGACCAGCACCGGATAACCCATCAGGCGTGCAGGCTCGCCCGCAGCCAGACCATCGGACCACAAGAAGCGGCCATCGGCATCCTTCAGCTTGCGCACGGTGCCCGCGGTTTTCGAATTCATCACGAAGGTCGCGTTGGCGCGATATTGCGCACCCAGCGCATAGACCAGATCGATGATCGCGTCGGCACCGTTGAAATCGCCATCCGCACCGGTCGGGACATAACCCAGGTTGCCCCAGGTCCAGCTGCCGTTATCCACCGAAGGATGGGCAAGGAAGCCCTTGGGCTTGTCGATACCGTTGCCGAAAATGAATGCGCCGGCCTCGGCACGGGCGAACTTGGCCGCGATACGGCCCGCCAGCCAGTTCTCGATATCAAATGCGCTGTCATCCAGCAGTCGTTGCGAGGCTTTCGGCAGGGCCGACAGCTCGTGCAGCGGGATGGTGATACGGTCGATCGACGGCGTGCCGGTTTCGGTGGTCGCATCCACCTCGGTCGCCCAGCCATGGCCGACATCGGTGTGGTCGATCAGCACGTCATAGGACGTCGCCTCGACATTCACCACATTGGCGATCGAACGGACCGAGGACGAAGACATCAGCGTGCTACGGATGATGGCCGAGGTTTCGGGATCCACCAGATAGCCCCCATCGCCGTTTACAGCGGTGGACATGGACTTGCCGTCAAGCTCCAGACCGCGCAGCGCGTCATCGTCGCCGGAACGGACATAGGCATTGAACGCCTTCTGGTGCGGAACCTCGGCCTCGGCCGAACGGGACAGCGCGGGACGCGCCACGGGGGTGAAAGATTTGCGATCAAGCATGGTCAGTTGCTCTTCCTGTTGTTGAACTCGGGTTTGAATTGCGTCTTTGAACTCTTTGAAGTCGCTCACGAATCCCGCGATGGCGGACTTCACCTCGGCGGCCGGAGACACAGCTTCCCCGGTCCGAGACTTGCTCTCGGTCTTACTCATCCAGTCTTCCTATCTTTGGTGACCCTGACAGCGCTTAGTCGCGCGCCAACTCCCGGCGCGCGTCCTCGAAGGCCGCCGCCAATTCACGCAGCATGTCGGTGTCAGGGCTATCGCCCTTTGCCGCCACCCGCGCACTGGGCAACATCGGGAAGGTCACAAGCGACACCTCCCAAAGCTCCAGTTCCGTCAAGAGCCGCTGGCCCTTTTTATTCTTGGCCGCGCGCACTGTGCGATAGCCGATGCTCAGCCCGTCGATGGCTCCCGCCGCGATCAGCGCGGCCGCCTCGCGGCCCTTGCCAACGCTGTCCAGCAGCCGCCCCTTGACATACAGGCCGCGCGCATCCTCGCGCACCTCGTCCCAGATGCCGATGGGCTGCGTAGGGTCGTGCTGCCACAGCATCTTGACGCTGCGCTTTTCCGCGATCAGCCGTTTCAAAGATTCCGCATAAGCGCCCTTCGTCACCACGTCATTGCCCTGATCGCAGGCCCCGAACAGGCTTGCATAGCCTTCGATCACCGTGCCGTCCTTGGCATCCGACACCACCAGGTCCGCGTCGAACCGGTGGAATTTACGCTCTAGTCCCGTATCCATCTTGTACCCTTTCTTTAGCGGCTTCATTGTGCCAGCGGCACTGCCGCCAGGATCGACTGAAAAGCCTGCGCAAGGATCGCGCCGACCACGCCGTAAACCGTCAGCCACAGGCGGCGCTCCAACTTTTCCATTCCCGCTTCCAACTTCTCCATCCGGCGGTTCTGCCCCTCCAGATGCAGGTTCGATACTTTCTCGTGGGCCTCCAGCCGCAGGGCGGGAGCGCAATCGAATGTCTCGAACCCGTAACGCGCGCCGGACTTTTGCTCACTCATCGCCCGTTCCCCCGGCCTCATCCGCCACACCTGCCTCGCTCAACGCCGGAAGGCCCAACATGCTGCGTTTCTCGGCAGGGGTCAGGAAATCAGCATCCCCGACACGGCGCCACAATGCCTCGCGTTCGGTGGCCAGCGCGGGCACCTGATCCAGATCGGGGCGCAGCTCCACCGGCTCGTCAACAAAACGCGACAGCCAGTCCGACACGCCTGCCGCCACCCGCATTGCCAAAGGCAGCACGGTCAGCCGATAAAAGGCACGGTTCGCCTCTTGATAATTGGCAAAGGTCGCATCGCCGGGAATTCCCAGCAACATCGGCGGCACCCCATAGGCCAGTGCGATCTCGCGCGCGGCGCTTTCCTTGGTCTTCTGGAATTCCATGTCGGAAGGGCTGAACCCCATCGGTTTCCAATCCAGCCCGCCTTCCAGCAGCATGGGCCGGCCCGCGTTACGCGCGCCCTGATGGTGGCTCTCCATCTCGCCCACCAGCCGGTCGTATTGGTCGGGCGACAGCGTGCCCTGCCCGTCCATCCCCTTGTAGACAATCGCGCCCGAGGGCCTTGCAGCATTGTCCAGCAAAGCCTTGGACCAACGCGAGGCACTGTTATGCACATCCACCGCCATGGCCGCCGCCTGCATCGGGCTGAACCCGTAATGGTCATCCTGCGGGTGAAAGTTTTTCAGATGCACCACCGGCGGAACCGGGCCGCGCACATCGAACTGGTGCTTGCGCCCGCCCACGGCATATTCAAAGGCCACGGGCCAACCGTCGCTGCCTGGCACCACCGACATCCGGTCACTGCGAAGCACATGAAGTTCCATCGGCACGGCATCGTCACCGCCGACAGCCTCGACATAACCGTTGCCGGTCAGCAAAAGTTGGCCGAACAGCGCCTCGAACAGCTCCGCACGGCCCTGCGCCTGGTTCGGCTGATTGACCAGCGCCAGCAGCGGGTGCTGCTCATAGCGGCGGTCGCGGTCTTGCAGCACCAGCGGCAGCGCGGCGGCGGCCTCGGCGATCATCTTGACGCAGCGAAAGCCGACGGGATTGCCATTGAACCCCGTCCGGGTCAGCGATGCCGTATCACGCGGGCTCCACGCCACGCGCCCCGCACCTTGAAGCGCAACCATGGCGCCGGTGATCTTGCCGGTGGCGCTGGCCTTCTGCTCGGGCAGCTGATCTGTCGCGCCCCGCCGAAAGAAATCGAATACCATCCCGTGTTGCTCCTCGTTTTCTCTGGTTGCAAGGCCGGTCGGACCGGCCGTCTTGTCGCTCATGGGCCGCGGTGTTTCCGGCCCGTTGAACACAACCTGAGGCCAAGGGTTTAAAGAAAGTAAACCTGTGCGCGCGCTGTGCGCGTCTTGAAAACACTCACGATTTCAAATCCTTGCATGTCCCACACGCGCAACTCCCACCGAACGCCCCCCCCTGAAACGCAAAAAGGGCGGCACGCCACAGCGCACCGCCCTTTCCAAATCCATGCCCCGTACCCCCTATAAGGAACGCACAGTCGGATTGCGCCATTTCGCAGCCCGCTCGATGATCAACTCGTGCAAGGCCCAGACCAGCGCATCCACGCGGTCGGGGCTGCCCTTGCCTTCGTATCCATGGGCGGTCATACGGCACATCTGGTCCTCCAGATCGCCCAGTCCGCGCAGGTGGCGCACCCGTCCCTGCTCGTATAGCGCGGCCACCGGCTCGGCCCGCGCGCCCTTGCCGCGGCTGGCATGGACCTTCTTGAAGGGCACCACCGGATCGACCTGCCGCACGACCTCTTCCACCAAGTCACCGCCCTGATTGACCTCGGCCACCAGACGGTCCGCCCCCCATGTCTCCATCGCGCGGATCGCGGCGCGGGCCCAGCCGGTGGGGCTGGTGCCCGCTACGCTGGCATCCTCCAGAACCCATGCCCGCCAGTCCTGCACCGGGCCGCGAGTTTGCGCGCCCACAACCACGATGCCGCATTCATCACTGGATTTGCCCCCGGTCACTGCGGGGTCCACCGCCACGACGATCCGGTCCAGCTCTGGCGGGGTGTCCACTCGCAGGGCCTCCAACATCCCGCTGGTCCACAAGGCGCCTTCGGCATCCTCCAACAGCACACCCTCCAGCTCCTGCCGCCCCAGACGGGTGCCAGCGTAGCGCGCCTGAACCTCTTCCAGGAAACTCTCTGCCAGGTTCGCCGCATTCGCCTGGGTCGAGGCATGCGTGACCACGGTCGAGGGCAATTTCAGCAACTGCTTCAACACCCCCACATTGCGCGGGGTCGTGGTGATGCAAACCTGCGGATTGTCGCCAAGCCGCAGCCCGAATTGCAGCATGTCCCATGTGTCCTGCGATTTCTTCCACTTGGCCAACTCGTCCACCCAGGCCGCATCGAATTGCGGCCCGCGCAGGGATTCCGGGTCAAAGGCCGAAAACACCTGCGCCGTGGCCCCGTTCGGCCAGGTCAGCGTCTTGCGCCCCTCGTGCCATGTCGGTCGCCGGTCGGGCGGCGAACAGGCCAGGATGCCGCTTTCGCCAAAGATCATCACGTCGCGTGTCTGGTCAAAGGTTTCGCCAATGATCGCCACGCGGCTTGCGCGCCCCTTGTCCAGCGGTTTGGCCCCCTCGACCTGCGCGCGCACCCATTCGGCACCGGCGCGGGTTTTCCCCGCGCCGCGCCCGCCCATGATGACCCAGTTCTTCCAGTTGCCTTCGGGGGGCAGTTGATGATCCATGGCCCAGAAATCGAACAGGTATGGCAGCGCCATCAATTCCTGCTCACTCAGACTGTTCAGGAATTCCTCCTGCACCGCAGCATCTTCTGAGGCGAGAAAGGCGGCACCCGATCTGGTTTCGTGCCGCATCGAGGTCGAGGGCATATCCGTGGACGATTCCCTCTTCTGATTTTCGACGTTCTGCAAGTTTTGCCTCCATTTCCGTGGCGATCCGCAACCATTGGCGGATTTCCGTGGTGATTTTCGTGCTGTCCTTAAGGGCGTCGAATTCGCCGAAACGAACCCGGCGGTTCAGATCCTCAAGGTCGTCTTTCATGCTCAGCAGCTGTTCTTCTACGGTCCGGATCGCCCTTTGCAGGGTGTCGGGGCCGGCCTCTTCGGTCATGTCTGTCATGTTTGCTCGCTCTGCCTCATGCGCCATTCCCTCCGCACGCAAGACACAAAAAAACGACCACCGAGGTCACCCTCGGGGCCGTTTGCCCATGTCTTCCAGCATGTCACAACTTATAGGATAGTCCGTGCGGTGAGTCAAGCCCGCAGCGCCAGACAAGCCGTTCCAATCATTAACTTTTTCTTCACAATCGCCACTTCCGACAGCAAAACGCCCAACCCTTTCTAAGGCCGGGCGCTGCATGTTTTCAAGGGCTTGAACGCCGAAACCCCACCGGTCAATTACCGCTTTTCTGGCGCTCTGCTTCGATCTTGCGCCAGTTGGCGACATTGCGGTTATGCTCGTCCAGCGTCGCCGCAAAAGCATGTCCGCCGGTGCCATCGGCCACGAAGAATACGTAATCGGTAGAGGCGGGATTCAGCGCCGCACGAATGCTGGCCGCGCCGGGGTTGGCGATCGGCGTGGGCGGCAAAGCCGGGATCACATAGGTATTGTAAGGCGTCTCGCCGCGCAGTTCCGACTGGCGCAAACCACGCCCCAGAACGCCCTGCCCCTTGGTGATTCCATAGATCACCGTCGGGTCGGTTTGCAACCTCATGCCGGTGTTCAGCCGGTTGATAAAGACGCTGGCAACCTGCGGGCGCTCTTCGGAAACGCCTGTTTCCTTCTCGATGATCGAGGCAAGAATCAACGCCTCCTCCGGGCTATTCAGCGGCAGCCCCTCGGCACGGTCTTCCCATTCGGCGGCCAAAATGACCGATTGCGCGTTCTGCATCTTGTCCAGCAGCGCCGCACGGTCGTCACCGACCCGCACCTCGTAACTGTCCGGCGCAAGCGACCCCTCGGCGGGAATCTCAGCGACCTCGCCTTCCAGCACGTCCACCGATTTCAATTCTTCCACCACCTGCCAGCTGGTCACGCCCTCGACCAAGGTAATGCTATAACGCGTGTCGGCCTGATCGCGCACCTTGGTGTAGGCAGCAGGTATCTCCGCTTCCGTCGCGTCAAATTTGGCCCGCTCGACATAGGCATTGGTCGCCGGGTCCAACTCGCGCACCTGCACCTGTGCGCGGTTCACACCGATGCGATACGCCACCTTGGTGCCGCAGGTGCTGGCCCCGCCACGGGTGACGATATCCACGATCTCCGACATGGATGCGCCTTCCGGCACAAGGAAAGACCCGAACTTCAATTCGCCGGTCTTGTCCGTGTAATCTGCGCCCAACCGGAACACGGTGCCGCTGGACACCGCGCCACGCTCTTCAAGGTTCTCACTGACTCGCCGCATGTTGGACCCCGACGGCACCCGCACACAAATCGCCTCGGCCAGCGGCCCCTCGGAGTTGTATTCGGATTTGCCCCACAGGATCACGCCCCCCAGCAGGAACACCACCAGGACAAAGAAAGTCAGGAAATTAGAGGCGATATGCCGCCACATCACCGGACCTTCCCGATCACAAGGCTGGCATTGGTCCCGCCAAAGCCAAAGCTGTTGGACAATGCCACATCAATCTTGCGCTCGCGTTTGGCATTCGGGGCCAAATCCAACGGGCTTTCCACCGCCGGATTGTCCAGATTGATCGTCGGCGGCGCAACCTGGTCGCGAATCGCCAGGATCGAGAAGATCGCCTCGATCGCGCCGGCCGCGCCCAAAAGGTGCCCCGTGGCCGACTTGGTCGAAGACATGGTCGCAGTGCCACCCGCATCGCCAAGCAAACGTTCCACAGCGCCCAACTCGATCGTGTCCGCCATGGTCGAGGTGCCATGCGCGTTGATGTAATCCACATCAGCCGGGCTGACACCCGCGCGTTCCAGCGCCGCAGTCATCGACCGGAACCCGCCATCCCCATCGGACGAGGGCGCGGTGATATGATAGGCATCGCCCGACAACCCATAGCCCAGCACCTCGGCATAAATCTTGGCACCGCGCGCCTTGGCATGTTCGTATTCTTCCAGAACCACGACCCCCGCGCCCTCTCCCATCACGAACCCGTCGCGGTCCGCGTCATAGGGTCGGCTGGCCGATTTCGGATCACCCGCACGGCCCGTGGACAGCGCCTTGCAGGCGTTGAACCCGGCAATCCCGATCTCGCAGATCGCGGCCTCGGCCCCGCCTGCCACCATCACCTCGGCGTCGCACCACTGGATCAGACGCGCCGCGTCACCAATGGCGTGCGCGCCGGTGGAACAGGCGGTCACAACCGCATGGTTCGGCCCCTTGAATCCGTATTTGATGCTCACCTGACCGGAAATCAGGTTGATCAGCGCACCTGGAATAAAAAAGGGCGATACCCGCCGCACGCCTTTTTCCGCAATCAGTTTGGTCGTCGCCTCAATCGACTGCAAACCGCCGATGCCCGACCCGATCATGACACCCGTGCGCAGGCGCGATTCCTCGTCCTCAGGCTCCCAGCCGGCATCGCGCACGGCTTGGGTGGCGGCGGCGATACCATACAGGATAAAATCATCGACCTTGCGGCGCTCTTTCGGTGCCATCCAGTCATCCGGGTTGAACGATCCGTCCGAGCCATCGCCATAAGGCACTTCGCAGGCATAGGTGGTCGCCACGTTCGACGTATCGAACCGCGTGATGGGGCCTGCGCCCGACTGACCGTCCAGCAGACGGTTCCAGCTTTCCTCGACCCCGCAGGCCAAGGGGGTGACCAGGCCAAGCCCGGTGATAACGACACGACGCATTGGGATGCCCCTCCTCAAGTCTCTTTGGCCCGCTCATACCCTGCGACAGGCCGGATGGGCAAGACCGCGCGCCCAATGCGCGCACCGCTTGCCACGGATTTTATCCTATTTGGGGCCACGCGCTGCCAATTGCAAACCCGCCGGTTGCCCCAATATCAAGGCCAATTCACGAAAAAGGCCCCCGGCACTTCTGCCGGGGGCCTGAAATCCGCCATAAGCGGAAATCCGATCAGGAGGCCTGCTGAATGAAATTCACAGCGTCGCCATAGGTCTGGATGGTCTCTGCCGCGTCGTCGGGGATCTCGATGCCGAATTCCTCTTCGAAGGCCATAACCAGTTCGACGGTATCAAGGCTGTCTGCATTCAGATCGTCGATGAAGGACGCCTCGAGGACGACTTTTTCTTCTTCCACACCCAGATGCTCAACCACGATCTTTTTCACGCGCTCTGCAATATCGCTCATGTCTCAGTCCTTATTCATTCCATGGACCTTTCGGCCCGCTTAATTGCCACTGCCCTCGGGGATGGCATTCCATAGTGCCCTTGGCCTTTCGGCTCGGGCGGCTCATCATCCCGCAATGCGGGCACTGCGAAGACGTTGGACCGCCTCTCGCGAGTCTGCAAGCGCCTATAGCACAGCACGGGCAAGAGGCAAACGCTTTCGCAACCCAGATATACAAGCCAGTGGATTTCACAACCCTGCACCGCCCCCCGTGTTTTCGCAAAACCACACCCCACTTGCATCAAGCCCCGCGATCCGCATCCGCTGCGTCCCTTGAACGGCGGCGCTCCCGCCCTCTCACCGCCCACGATTTACGGCATGGGCATTCGGCGTTGGGCCCGGCCCCGGCTGCGTCGGGGTAACAGCCCCCGCAGAACCCTATTCCCGACAAAAAATACCTGTAATCCAACCGCAAAAACGCAAAACGACGCCCTCATCGGGGCGTCGCCTGTCCGGTTCATCCAAAAAACAGCGCGCGCAAGCGCACCTTTGGAAAACGGTTTGCTTACAGCATCGCCATGCCGCCATTGACGTGCAGCGTCGCGCCCGTCACGTAACCCGCCTCGGGGCTGGCCAGGTACAGCACCGCCGCCGCGATCTCTTCGGGTGTGCCCATCCGTGCGGCGGGAATTTGCGCGTTGATCTTCCCCTTTTGCTCGTCGGTCAGCTTGTCGGTCATCGCCGTCGCAATGAACCCGGGCGCCACCGCGTTGGCAGTGATGCCGCGGCTAGCCACTTCGTAGGCGATGGATTTGGTCATGCCCACCAAGCCCGCCTTGGCTGCGGCATAGTTCACCTGGCCGGGGTTGCCCGTGGCCCCCACGATGGACGAGATATTCACGATCCGCCCCCAGCGCGATTTCATCATCGGGCGCATCACCCCACGGCACAGCCGCATGGCCGAGGTCAGGTTCACGTCAATCACCGACTGCCATTCGTCATCCGACATGCGCATGAATATCTGGTCGCGGGTGATACCGGCATTGTTCACCAGGATATCCACCGCACCCATCGCCTCGATCGCCTGCTTGGGCAGGGCGTCCACAGCCTCGGCGTCGCTCAGGTTGCAGGGCAGCACATGGGCCCGCTCGCCCAGCTCCGCGGCCAGCGCTTCCAGCGGCTCAACCCGCGTGCCGCTCAGGCCCACGGTTGCGCCTGCGCCATGAAGCGCCTTGGCAATCGCCCCGCCGATACCGCCCGATGCACCGGTCACCAGCGCGCATTTTCCCGTCAAATCAAACATTTGCATATTCCTCTTTTTTCTGCTGACGCCGAACGGCTCAGTTGCCCTGCAAGGCGGCCTTGGCTGCGGCCACATCCTCGGGCGTGCCGACCGAACGGCAGGCGATGCTGCGCTCGATCCGGCGGATCATGCCCGAAAGGGCCTTGCCCGCGCCAATCTCCCACACTTCGGTGACGCCCTGCGCTGCCATGTAGCCGACGCTTTCACGCCAGCGCACCGATCCCGTCACCTGCTCCACCAGAAGCGAGCGGATGGTGGCCGGATCGCTGACCGCGCTGGCGCGCACATTGGCAACCAGCGGCACGGCGGGCGCCTTGATATTCACATCGTCCAGTGCCTCGGCCATCACATCGGCGGCAGGGGCCATCAATGCGCAATGGAACGGGGCCGATACCGGCAGCAACATCGCGCGTTTGGCACCCTTATCCTTGGCGATCTCCAGCGCACGCTCCACGGCCTCCCTGTGGCCCGAAACGACGACCTGCGACGGATCGTTGTCATTGGCGGCCTGGCAAACCTGTCCCTGCGCGGCCTCCTCGGCCACGGCGCGGGCGGCGTCGAAATCCAGTCCCAGCAGCGCAGCCATAGCGCCCACGCCCACTGGCACGGCCTCTTGCATGGCGCGACCACGGATACGCAACAGGCGCGCCGCATCGAACAGGCTCAGCGAACCCGCAGCGGCCAAGGCCGAATATTCACCCAGAGAATGCCCAGCGACAAAAGCAGCATCGGTGATCGCCACGCCCTCGGCCTCTAGGGCGCGCATCGCCGCCAGCGATGTGGCCATCAATGCGGGCTGCGCGTTTTGGGTCAGGGTCAAGGTCTCGATCTCGCCCTCCCAGATCAGGCTGGACAGGTTTTCACCCAAGGCTTCGTCCACCTCGTCGAACACGGCCTTGGCGGCGGGATAAGCCTCGGCCAAAGCCTGGCCCATGCCGATGGCCTGCGCGCCCTGGCCCGGAAATACGAATGCACGGGTCATCTTGTCCCCTCCCTCATCAATGTCCTGTCGCAATACCGTGCAAGCGCGCCTTGCGCAATGCCGCAAGGGCAACGGCGCATGTATGCACAGGCCATGCGCAAAGGCTTGGAATAGGTCTTTGCCACGGCTTTCCCTAACATTGGCTGAAACGACAGACCTATATCAGACGCATACAAAGGCTCTTTCATGCCACTTTCCAACACAACCACTCAATTCGGCGGCGTCGCCAAGACCTTCCACTGGCTGACCGCCCTGCTGATCCTGACCGCCATCGTGCTTGGCCTGCTGGCCGATGACGCATCGCACGCGGCCCGTGCCGCCGGTGCGGATCAATCCGACATCTCGCGCGCCGCGCTGCTGTTTTCCCTGCACAAGACCGTGGGCGTGGCGACGTTCTTCACCGCGCTCGCCCGCATCCTATGGGCGCTGACCCAACCCCGGCCCCGCCTGTTGAACGGAGACAACCAGACCGAGGCAACCCTGGCCGATACAATTCACTGGCTGCTCTATTCCGCGATGCTGCTGACCCCGCTGACCGGCTGGGTCCACCACGCCGCCAGCACCGGTTTCGCGCCGATCCTCTGGCCCTTTGGTCAATCCCTGCCCTTCGTGCCGCAATCGGACAGCATCGCCGATCTGTCCGGCGGGCTGCACTACCTGTTCCAGTGGTTGTTGATCGGCGCGATTGTCCTGCATGTGGCGGGCGCGCTGAAACACCACTTGGTTGACCGCGACGACACACTGCGCCGGATGCTGCCATTTGCCGTCACCGCGCAACGCCCTCCACGGGCGCAGCCTGGCCATGCTGCACCGATCCTTGCCGCGATTGCGCTTTGGTCGCTGACCATCAACGCGGGGTTCACTACTGGCATTATTGGCACCACGCAGCAGGTCGCATCTGATCCCGTCCCTGCCCCGCAGCTACAGCAGGCTGCATCCGACTGGCAGGTGAAAAACGGTACGCTGGCGATCAGTGTCGTGCAATTCGGATCCGAGGTCACAGGCACCTTTGCCGACTGGACCGCCGCGATCAGCTTTGCCGACGATCCGGCGCAGGAACAGAATGGCAAGGTCACGGTAACGGTCGCCATCCCCTCGCTCACCCTCGGGTCTGTCACGGATCAGGCGCTTGGCGCGGATTTCCTGAACGCCGCCGCCAATCCGACCGCGACATTCACCGCCGACATCCTGCGCGACGGCGACGGATATGTCGCCAAGGGCACGCTGTCGCTGAACGGTGCGAGCCACCCCCTGACCATGCCCTTCACGCTGGACCTGCAAGACGGCACCGCCACCATGCAGGGCAGCACCGAAATCGCGCGGCTTGATTTCGGCGTGGGCACAACGATGCCCGAGGGCGACACGCTTGGCCTGACGGTGGATGTGAACATATCCCTGACTGCCACCCGCAACTGATCGCCCCGACCAACGCACATACGAAAAAAGCCGCCGGATCGCCCCGACGGCTTTCTTTGTTCCGATATGGAAAAGCCTTACTCGGCTTTCATCGCCTCGATCGAGATCATCAGCTTGACCTCGTCGCTGACAAAGGGCGCGAACTGGCCCATGTCATAGTCGCTGCGCAGCACGGTGGCGGTGGCGCCGAAACCCGCCCAGGGCTTCTTGGCCATCGGATGCTCGCCCATCTGGTTCAGCGTCGCATCCAGCACGATGGATTTGGTCACGCCGTTGATGGTCAGATCGCCGGTGATCTTGCCCGCCTGATCGCCGGTCACTTCGATACCGGTGGATTTGAAGGCGACGGTGGGGTTTTCATCCGCGCCAAAAAAGTCGCCGGTTAGGAAATGCGCGGTGCGCTCGTCCCAGCCGGTGATCAGGCTGTCGGTGGGCATGGTCACGGTCACCGAGGATGCGGCGGGGTCTTCAGCGTCGAACATGATCTCGCCTTCAAAGCCCGAATACATGCCCCAGGTGGTCGAAAAACCAAGGTGATTGTATTCGAACACGACCTGGCTGTGGCTGCTGTCCAGCACGTATTTTTCAGGGGCAGCATAGGCGGGTGCGGCCAGCAAGGCCGCGAGGGCGGCGGAAGCGGTGAGTTTGGCGAAAGTCATTTGGGCACTCCTCGGATTTGGTGCGGTTAAGATGACAACAAATGTGCATCGCCAATCCGTTCCGACAATTCCGCACGGCTCAACAGGTTCTGTGCTTCGGCAAACAGTGCCCCCGGAAAACCAGTGTAAATCCGCGCATTCACGCACGAAACCCGCGTGAAAAAGAAAAACCCCGCCGCTTCCGCGACAGGGCTTTGCAATTTCTCAAGGTCGCGAAAGGCTTTTTAACCGCCAATCGCGCATTCCTGCAAGGCCACCTGCAGGCCCGCTGCCGCGTCCACATCGCGAATCTCGGCCCGCACCAAGGCCGCGCCAGAACGGTCCTGCGCCTCCAGGATACCGCCTTCGATCCGCACGTTCCCCAAGTCTTCAAAGCGATACGCGGCTTGCAGTCGCACGATCCCGTCGCAGCCGCGCTTGACATGGCGCAGCTCGCCGCGCGCCTTGTCGATGTGAAATTCGTCCTCGCCCAGGTCACGGCCAACTTGCAGCATGGACAGGCCGACAGTGCCGAAGATGACGGAAACAACCAGTTTGACCAGCACCACCTCGACGTCCCACATACGGGTCTGAACCACCCAGACGCCCACGGCGGACAGGATCGCGACAACCCCGATGAACCGCATCATGGCGCGGGCCACAATGCAGGGCGCAATGGACTTCGCCTTGTTCATCAGCGGCACAGCGGTTGCCCGGTCTTCGGAATAGATGGTATTTTCGGTGGCGTAATTGGTCATTCCCATTGGTCTGTCCCCGTTTGCGGTTCGCTTGCTACAACCATGACGCTCAAAGAAGGCGCAAATTTGTCAGATATCGGGTGATTTACGGCCTGCCCGCGCCGTTGCGTATTGCCGGCATCGGGCCTTGCACAAAACCGGCTTCCGTCATATAGACCGGCTTCCTTTCGCAATTCACTTTGAATCGCGCAGACTCTCGTGGACGGGCCGCGGAAGGAACATGCCCTCCTATGAAATGCGCCTAGATACAAGAACAGGAGTGCACATGCCGCTTTACGAGCATGTCTTTATCTCGCGTCAGGACCTGTCCAACGCGCAGGCCGAGGGCCTTGTCGAACATTTTGGTGCCGTACTGGCAGACAACGGCGGCAAAGTCGTCGAGTCCGAGTACTGGGGCGTCAAGACGATGGCCTACAAGATCAACAAGAACCGCAAGGGCCACTATGCCTTCCTGCGTACCGACGCACCCGCGCCGGCCGTCCAGGAAATGGAACGCCTGATGCGCCTGCATGACGACGTGATGCGTGTTCTGACCATCAAGGTGGACGAGCATAAAGAAGGCCCGTCGATCCAGATGCAGAAACGTGACGAACGCAGCGATCGCCGCGAACGCCGCTGATCTCAACGCAGATAAAGGACCTAAATCATGGCAGCCAAACCATTTTTCCGCCGCCGGAAAGTGTGCCCGTTCTCCGGCGAGAACGCGCCCGCAATCGACTACAAAGACACGCGCCTCCTGCAACGCTACATTTCCGAGCGTGGCAAGATCGTGCCGTCCCGTATCACCGCCGTTTCGGCGAAAAAGCAACGCGAGCTGGCCCGTGCCATCAAACGCGCCCGCTTCCTCGCCCTGCTGCCCTATGCAGTGAAGTAAGGAGAAAGCACAATGCAAGTTATCCTTCTGGAACGTGTGGCCAAACTGGGCCAAATGGGCGACGTCGTAGACGTCAAACCCGGTTTCGCGCGCAACTACCTGCTGTTGCAGGGCAAGGCGCTGTCCGCTTCGCAAGCAAATATCGACGCTTTCGAAGCCCAGAAAGCGCAGCTTGAAGCGCGCAACCTGGAAACCAAGAAAGAGGCCGAGGCGCTTGGTGAAAAGCTCGACGGTCAGCAGTTCATCGTGATTCGTTCGGCATCGGACGGTGGCAACCTATACGGCTCCGTCACCACCCGTGACGCCGCCGACGCCGCAACCGAGAACGGCTTCTCGATCGACCGCAAACAAGTGGTCATCGTTCAGCCGATCAAGGAACTCGGCCTGCATGACGTGAACGTCACCCTGCACCCCGAAGTCGAGGTCAAGATCACCTTGAACGTCGCACGTTCGCCCGAAGAGGCCGAACTGCAAGCGTCCGGCAAGTCGATCCAGGAACTGGCCGCCGAAGAAGAGGCACAGGCCGATTTCGAGATCGCCGAACTGTTCGAAGATATCGGTTCTGCCGCTTCGGACGAGGACGAAGGAGCATCCGACAGCGCAGAGGAAAGCGACGAAGGCTAATCCCTTCTCTCGTTCTTCGCGAAACATCAGGGCTGCCCTCCGGGGCGGCCCTTTTCATTTTGGCGCAGCACGTGCCCACAATTTGATACAGTTTTCTGAATTTACTGATTTTCTGTAAACTTTATTGCCCTACCCCCGATGCACGAAGCTGTCGAAAGAGGAAGGGCCAATGCGGTTTTTCGCGAAACAAAATCAGAAGCAAGGTCACATGACGTTGGAGCAGTCTGAGCTCCTGACCATGCTGGACCAGACGCAGGCGGTCATCCGGTTCAAGATCGACGGGGAAATTCTTTTTGCCAATCAGAATTTCCTTGATGCCGTGGGCTATTCCCTTGACGAAGTGGTCGGCAATCACCACTCGATGTTCTTGGACCATGACTACTGCAACAGTCAGGAATACAAGGATTTCTGGAAACGCTTGGGAGAGGGAGAGGTCTTTACCAGCCACTTCCCCCGCATGACCAGCACCGGCGACACCATCTTTATTCAGGCAACCTATTGCCCGATCCGTAACGCCGAGGGCGAGGTTTACCGCGTTATCAAGATCGCGTCCGATGTGACGACAAGGCAAGACGCGATCAATGATCTGGCGGATGCGTTGAAGGCGCTCAGTCATGGCGATCTGACCCGTCATGTTGCCCCTTGCCAGCAAAGCGACATGCAGGAACTAGGCGAGGTATTCAATGCAACGCTCAACCAGTTGAGCAGGCTGATGACGAATGTCAAATCGGTCACGCAATCGGTCAGCACAACCTCGGACCAGCTTATTTCGATGACCGATGACCTCGCGCGCCGGACAGAATCGCAAGCGGCTTCCCTGGAACAGACAGCCGCGGCCGTTCAGGCCGTGACCGCCACGGCGCAGTCCACGGCCGACAAAGCCAGCGAAGTGCATGGTGTCGCCATCCAGACCCGCGGCGCGGCGCAAGGCGGGCGCGATCTGGTCCACAACCTGACCGAGGCGATGGAGAGGATCGAAAAATCCTCTGATCAGATTGCACAGATCATCTCGGTTATCGAAACGATTGCCTTCCAGACGAACCTTTTGGCGCTGAACGCCGGGGTGGAAGCCGCACGCGCAGGCGAAGCCGGGCGCGGGTTCGCCGTCGTCGCCTCCGAAGTGCGCAGTTTGGCGCAGCGCAGCTCGGAATACGCGCAGAAAATCAAAGGCTTGATCCAAATCAGTACAGAAAATGTGAACGAAGGAGCCGGTTTGGTCGGCCGCGCGAACACCGAATTCACGACGATTTTCGAAGGCGTCAACACGATTTCGGACCGTGTTCAGGATATCGTTGGCGGCGTGCAGGAGCAGTCACAAACCCTGTCCGAAATCAACGCCTCCGTTTCGCAGATCGATCAGGTGACTCAGCAGAACGCGGCCATGGTGCAGGAAACAAGCAGCGCCGGGCGGCACCTGATGCAAGGCGCACAGGATCTAGCGACCGAAATCGATTTCTTCACGGTTGACGACAACACAAGCAGCGCCCCTGTCCATCGAAAGGCAAGCTAAGCCCCAATGAAAAAGAGCCGCTCCCTTGAGCGGCTCTTTCCACATTGCCCCCTAAAGAGCTACTTGTTTTCCGCCCCGCGCTGCACTGATGCTGGCGACGGGGCGGAAATACTGTGCGATCACTCGTCGTCCAACGCCTCGACAGCCTTTTGCAGGTCGTCCTTGCTGATCTCTTTTTCCGAAACCTCGGCCTGATCCACGATGTGATCGACAACCTTGTCTTCAAAGATCGGCGCGCGCAGCTGCTGTTGCATCTGCTGGTTTTGCTGCACGAATTCAAAGAACTGACGCTCCTGACCCGGATACTGGCGGGCTTGGTTCATAATGGCTTGCGTCATCTCGGCATCGGTCACTTCGACCTCGGCCTTCCGACCGGTTTCGGCCAGCAGCAAACCCAGGCGTACGCGGCGCTCGGCCAGCTTGTTATGCTCGTCCGTGGTTTCGATCTCACCGTGGTTGTGATCGTGAACCTCGGAGTTTTCCTCATGCCACAGCTGGTGCGCGATCTGCTTGGCCTCGGCTTCCACCAGAGACGGCGGCAGTTCGAAGGACACCATGCCATCCAGCTTGTCCAGCAGGTCGCGTTTCATCACCGCGCGGGCCGCGCCAGCGTATTCGGCTTCCAGACGTTCAGAGACCTGACCCTTCAGTGCGTCCAGATTCTCGGCACCGTATTTAGTGGCCAGCTCGTCGTTGACCTCGGCGGCCTTCGGCTCTTTGACGGCCTTGATGGTGCAGTCAAAGATGGCTTCCTTGCCGGCCAGGTTTTCCGCGCCGTATTCTTCCGGGAAGGTCACGGTGACTTGCTTTTCTTCACCAGCTTTCACGCCGACCAGCTGCTCTTCGAAACCGGGGATGAACTGGCCCGAGCCGATGACCAGCGGGTAATCTTCCGCCGCGCCACCTTCGAAGGCTTCGCCATCGACCTTACCGGTGAAATCGAACACCACCTGGTCGCCATCTTTGGCTTTCGAACCCTTCTTGCGGTCTTCGAAATTCTGGGCGCTTTCTGCCAAGCTGGCCAGCGCCTCGTCCACGGCAGCGTCGTCAGCCTTGACGGTCATTCGCTCCAGCTTGAGCCCCTTGACCTCCAGGTCGGGAATCTCGGGCAGGGCTTCATAGGTCATGGTAACCTTGACGTCATCGCCAAGCTTCCAAGCTTCGCCGTCTTCCATTTTGACATCGGGCTGAACCGCGGGGCGGTCGCCGGTTTTTTCAAAATGTTCGTTCATGGCGCCGTCGATGGCTTCCTGCATGGCTTCGCCCAGCAGACGTTCGCCGAACTGCTTGCGCAGAAGGGCCATGGGCACCTTGCCCTTGCGGAAACCCTTCATCTCGATCTCAGGCTGCGCTTCTTTCAGCTTATCTTCCACCTTGGCATCCAGCTCTGCGGCGGTCAGGGTGATCTCGTAGCCGCGCTTGAGGCCGTCGTTCAGGGTCTCGGTGACCTGCATCTTGTCTTCCTTGTTCCGGTTCGGGCGCGCGCGTGCCCGCGCGGGCATATGTTCAAATCTCGGCCCTTCTATTGGTCCTAAGCCCTGTCTGCAAGGGGGTTTGGTGCTGCATTGCAACTCGGCGGCAAGCGGCCATGCCGACAGGCGTGGACAAGGCCATATACTGCCGTCCGAACAAGTGCGGCAACATAATGGGCCGCGTTCTTCAAACTACCGGGAACACCGCCCGAGGCGGCCATGCAAAACGGGCAGGCCACAACCGGCCCGCCCTTCCCTTGCTGTCTGCATCATGCCCCGGGGCAAGGAAATGCAGACAGGTTGCCGAGATATCCTGAGGGGGATCAGAGTTTCTCGTACATCCGGACGGCGTTGTTCATCTCGGCCAGCACGGCCTCGGCAATGAAGGCGGCATAGCCCAGATCGCTTTTGCTGATATCGTCGCCGGACATGACCGTCTGAACGATCGGCGACAATTCGAACCAAAGCCCTTCGACCATTTCCAGTTGGGCGTCGATCTCCCATGTCGGGGCGGCGATCAGGCTGCGCGCCGGGCTGCCCTCGCGTAGATCCCGCAGGGAGTTCTCGAATTCTGCGACCGTCGCGCGCAATGCCTTGCGGTCCGCTTCAGGGTCGATGCCGGACATGACCATGCACATATCCTTGATCGCCTTCTGGGTCAGCATCCGCTGGCGCCCTGCCACGTTCAGGGCCATGGCCTGCTGCGAAAATTCCACACCGGTCGCCATTTCCGACTGGATCGCAGTGACTGACCTGTCCATCTGCTTCAGCAAACGCACATTGCTTTTCCGCAATGCGGCCAGCGCGCTTTCATCGCCGGCCTCGCCCGACAAACGACCGACAAGCGGCGCAAACCGGTTCCATAATACTTCGGTTTTTTCCAGCTGGATCAAGACCATGCGGCTGGTTTCCGCCTCGAACCCAAGATCGGCGCTGCCCTGTTGCAGCCCCGTCAGAACCAAACCGAAACGCAAAGCTGCATCTTGGGCAATCTTGCGATGCAGCGCGGCATCTACCCCCAGCTGCGCAAGACAGGCGGCCTTGCTCATCCGCTGTGTCAGCATCCGTTGACGCCCGGCCTCGTTCAATTTGAGGGTCATCTTTTCATTTTGATTACGCTGCGCAGTTTCAGCGGCACTCACCGATTATCCAAGAGCGGCCGAAAAGCACAAAGCAACCGTCAGAACCAACATTGAAAACCTGTTCATTACCCGCCTCTGGCGCTGTCGCCCTGAAGTGATTTACCAGTCCGAAATACAGTGATGCGAGTGAACGTCAGATAAACAGAAACAAGAAAAGCTGACACGGGGACAATCAGAAGCTGTATCGCATCAGAGTCATGCAGGTTCATGTTATGCGTTCACGCTGGCAACCGCCCGAAAACCCGACCTTTTTCAATCGACATGATACTCGCGGCAAACCCGTGGTTTCAGGGCTAGACGGTCAGCCGCCCGGCGACAGCCTCATCAATGGATTTCTGGCCGAATTGCAGCCCGCATGCGAATTTTCCGAACAGAAGTTCCGCGTTTGCATGCGCCGCGAAACCGTTCTGAATACCCTCGCCGATCACGAAATCCTCCTCGAACACGCTGCGGATCAGATCATAGTTCTTGGCACAGTAGCGTTCTGCCTTGTCGGTTTTCGGGGTTTCGGGGATCAGCATCATACATAGGGAAATACAGGTGCCCGGCCCGGTCGGAATGATCGTATGAATATAGACATGATCAGTCATCATCTGCGCAAAGTTTACCGAGAACAGGTCGTTCTGGGTCATGCGATAGGAGCGGTACTCCCAGTTTTCCGGGACAACGCCCCTCAACTCCACGACCTTGGGCAGCGGCACGGCATGCCGCACATGTGGATGGAAATCCAAGTGGACGCTTTGGTTGTCAAGATAGGCGGCACAGGCGGTTTCGCTATGGGCATCTGGTGGATCGGGTTCAGGATGTATCGATCCGGCTCAGAAGTCCAGATTTTACAGATGTATTCATAGGGCGTGAGCCCGCTGAGAGTTTTGAGACGGCGGGCGTAATTGTAGGCGTCGGGGAAGTCGCCGAGATGGCT
>DFBX01000066.1 GCA_002366795.1 Rhodobacteraceae bacterium UBA3069
CCCGAGTTTTTCAACAAAATAGGCCCTTAGCGGGCCTTTCTGTATGTCATGCGCAAGGCACCGCGCGGGGCTGAGGTCGCGTTTTGGCTGCTTCCCAAGCTGTGCCGCGCCGGATCGGGGGTCGGCCATGCAGACAGAGCGGACATGCTCGGCATGGATTTCAGATACCTAGGCCAGCGCCATCCACAATGTATGAAATGCCATATACATCACGATCATCGATCCGATGGTATAGAAGGTCGCCCTGATTTCATGGGTCTGCTTTGTTGCATAGGCGAAGAAATGCGCCAAGCGGGCCGCTACAAATCCATACATCAAACCCTGCGCAAGCCACAGTGCCGGGTTAGTCGCGACAAATAACAGGCCGATCGCCCAGAAGGCCGGAATATTTTCCAAGTCATTTCGGTGCATGCGTCTGGAGCGGTCGACATAGTCGTTGATTTCCAGTTGCGCCGGGTTTGGGTTCTTGTTGATCAACCCGAATTGAAGGTCTTCCGGGCTGGCCAGCCCCGACCCACTTTTCAGCATCCGGTAGACGGTCATCCAGCCCTGCCCCATTACTTTCAGCACCAAAAGCGAGGAGGCAACCGCATATGTAGCGAAAACGGGATTTTCGAGATTCAACAATTCCATCTTTTTTCCTCTGGTTCTGTAGGTGATTGGGACAGGAGATCAGCACCTTTACTTACCGTTGGTAGGCGTGACAGCTTACCGATGGTAAGCAGTCACGAAACGGATCTATGTAGCCTTCCAAGACCAGCACACAAAACCTTGAAATCGCGAGTGAAATCCTTGCAATAAAAGGGATTGGCGCTGTCTCTTTCGACGCGATCACACGTCGGTTGGGAAAGTCGAAACAAGCGGTGCTCTACTAGTTTCCGACCAAGAAAGACCTTCTCGCCGCGATGTTCTTGCCTTGGTTGGAAGCCGAAGCCGATGCGGCAGTCGCAGCGGTTACACATTCTAGCGGCAGCGGTGAGGCGATCCGCGATTTCGTTCGGGGCATCGCCAAATTCCATCTCGACGACCTGAACAGGTTCCGAATGATGTATTTGTTGCCGCAAACCATCAAGCCGAATGGGGAGGCCCGGAAAGATATCGGTTTCGTCGAACGGGTTCACCCGGTCACAAACCGAATTTACACCGCAATGGCCGCGCACCTGGAAGGCGACGAGGTTTCAACACGTAGAGAGGCGGTTGCCATTCACTCCTCTGTGCTTGGTCTGGTCCTCATGTTCGGGCTTGCTGATAGCCTTCAGGATTCCCTTAAACACTCGGAAAATGAACTGATCGAAGCGCTTGCTTCACGGCTGTCTGGTACCGCGCAATCCAATTCATAGTCATGGCCCTTGGCATGGCTTCGTGAAACCTTTTGCCTTGGCCAGTTTGGACGTGAAACCGTCTTTCGCCGCTCGGTGTGGCCATTGCCCGCTCTGGATTGAAAGCGGTGTGACATACTGGGAATGTCTCCTGTTCTTCTGATCAAAGGCAGGCTTCGTTCAGTGCCTTCTGATGCCGACACAGCGTGCTGAACCCGGTCCAGCCATTGCAGGACCACCAGCCCGCAGCCTTGAACACCCCAAGGGCCCAATGCCTTATACCCTCCAGCGAACATGCTGGATTCACGGGATGAAACCCCGCTTTCACCGTTTTGTTGTCACTCGGGTTCGGCAACAGCATCGCCCCAAGCGGTCATCACCTCGGTTGCGCCGAAGCGCCGCGTGCCGTCCTGAAGCACACCCGCAGGGCAGGCAAAGGGATACGGCAAGAGCGAGCGCGGCGTTTCGATGACCGGTGCGACCTCTTTCAGGGCCGCTTTCGCCGCAGGCGGCAACGCGGCATCGGCTGTAATCTCCGCTCCGCCCGACACATCGATCCGCGGCAGGTGGAACGCCTGTTCCAGATCCATATCGAAATCCGCAAGGAAGGATGCAATCTGCGCCACGGCACCGACAATCTTGCGCCCCCCCGAAGCCCCCAATGCAAAGCGCTTGTCCCCGGCCTGACCAAGCGCCGGACAGACGTTCATAAGGCATGGTTTTCCCGCAGCTAGGGAATTGGGCCGCCCATGTGCGGGGTCGAACCACATGATGCCGTTGTTCATCACGAACCCCGTTGACGGCGACACGATGCGTGCGCCAAAGACCGACAATAGCGTCTGCGTATGCGCCACCATGTTGCCACTGCGGTCCACGACCGAAAAATGCGTGGTGCAACCGGGGGCCTGGGGTATTTCACCGTCATGCCCCATGTTGGACAGACGATCATCATAGGCCGCGAACATCGCGCGGGCGTAAGCCGGATAGGCGGCAGCAAGGTCGGGCAGGCTGTGCCCTTCCAGATGCTGCATCGCGCGGGCAAAGGTCGGCCCCGCGGTCAGGCCCGGCATGACATGGAACAGCGCGTCGCGGTATGGCACCGGCAGTGGCGCCTGAAACTGCGCCCGGTTGGCGGCCAGATCATCGGATGTAAGATAGCCCCCCTTGTCACGCACGTCCTTTGCCATCGCCGCACCAAGGTCGCCACCATGAAGCGCAGCAGCCCCGTCGCGGGCAAGGGTGTCCAGGCTGTCAGCCATTCGGGACTGGTCAATCCGGTCCGTGGGCAACGCGGTCCAGGAAAAGGGGCGCGGCCACTTGCCGTCGATCAGGAACATCAACGCAGCATCCGGATCGCGCGCCAGATCCGCGGTTGCGCTGGCAATGATAAGGGACGCATACCAATCGATGGCCATGCCGCGTTTCGCATGTTCGATGGCCGGCGATAGCACCTCGGCCCAAGGCAGACGGCCCCAGCGTTCATGTGCCGCGGCAAGCCCGTCCACAACCGCAGGCACGGCAACAGCCTTTGCACCCATGACGTTGCGATCCTTGATGACGCGGTCCCATGGGAACAGGTCGCCGGCGATGCCTTGTCCCGACAGGGGGAAATCTTCGATCTTCAGCCCTGCTGGCGCACACATTCCGAAATTCAGCGCATGTGCCTTTCCTGTATCGGCGCGCCAGTGCATGGCGGCACCGCCGCCTGCCGGGCCAGACATCCACGGTTCAAGAACGCCACAGACGAAACCGCAGGCAACGGCCGCATCTACCGCATCGCCCCCCGCGCGCAGCACTTCGGCTCCTGCCTCGGCCGCTTGCCGGTGTTGCGAGGCGACGATGCCCCTGTCGGTTTCCACGACATGCTTGCGAATTTCCATGCTGTGCGACAAGGCATCCGACATGTCAGGCCCCCAGACGACAGTAAAGTGCCGCGGCAAGCTTTGCCCGCTCGACCAGGCTATCCACTTCGACATGTTCGGTCAGCGTGTGCAGACCCTTGCCGCGCACACCGATGGAATCCAGCGTCGGCAGGCCCAGAAAGCCGGTAAAATTGCCGTCCGAACCGCCCCCCGCAGAGGCACCGGTCATTTCGAAACCGATCTCTTGGGCGATCTCTTGCGCCAGTGACAGCATCTTCATCGTGCCGGGCTGGTCCGGTTCCCACACGGGCCGCGTTACACCGCGCCGGACCTCCATCACCACGTCGCCCTCGTCGGAATTCAGGCCCAGCATCTTTTCCACGCCTTCGTCGAGCAAGGCTTGCGTCTTGGCCATCGACAGCACCTCTGCGTTGCAGACGGACGAGACGCAGTTGACCCATTGACCGGCGTTGAACACCCCGACCGAGAACGTGCAGTCATCCGTTGTCATCCCCTCGATCTGGGCCACGGATTTGGCCATTTCGGCAATCGCCGAGCGCCCGTCTTTCAGCGCCCAGCCGGCATGGCTGGGTTTGCCGCGTGTCTGTAGGTCAAAGCGCGCGATGGCATAGCGCCCGATCACCGCGCCGCCATCAGGACGCGCCGGTTCGGGCACAAGAATGTATTTGTGCCGCTTCGCTTCGGTTTCGATCAGGGTGCGAGTCGATGGCGTGCCGATCTCTTCGTCCGGGGTGAAAAGAACTGTGACCGGCAAAGGCGTTTCCACCCCTGCCGCCAGCAGTTTGCGCAACGCATCCAGAAAGACATAATTGCCGCCCTTCATGTCCATCAAACCGGGGCCATAGCAGATATCGCCTTCGCGTTTGAACGGCAGCTTCGCCAGCGTTCCGACGGGATGCACGGTATCCATGTGCCCCAGCAGCAGGATCCCCCCCTCGCCCGCCCGTGGATGCGGCATCGTCGCGCGGACGCTGTCACCAAGGCCCATGCGGCCCGGAATCCGTTCAACCCTTGCGCCCAGCGCGGCAAGGTCGTGCTGCACCACATCCATCATCCGGTTGACCGCTGCGGCATCGAAAGTCGGGCTTTCGGTTTCAATCCAGGGTTTGAGCCCTATCAGCATCTCTTTGACATCAAAGGGCAGGTCAAGCGGGTTGGTCATCGTGTGGGCTCCTTCGCCGATCATTGCGCAGGGCCGACCGGTGTTTTCTGGATGGTTGCAAAGACAAATGGGAATGCGGCAAGCAGGGTTATCCGTTGGGCAAGCGCGTTTCGACAATGCGGGCATAGATTGACGCGCCTACAGGCAAGATCGCGTCGTCCAGCACAAAGGCAGCGTTGTGCAACGGGATGTTGCCAGCATGTCCGACGCGGCAATAGGCACCGGGAACGACCTTCAGCATGTCTGCGAAATCTTCCGATCCCGTGGCCTGTTCAGTTGATTCCGCGGCCATGTCCGCACCGACGATATCCGACGCGGCAGCCACGTAGGCGGCGGTCAGATCGACATCGTTCATCAGCACATCAAAGACGTTGCGCAAATCGACCGCGATCTCGATCCCGTAAGCCTGGGCCATGCCCGCGCACAACTCGTGGATGCGCTGGTCGGCCATTTGCGACACATCGTCGTGGAAATACCGGATCGTGCCCGATATCGTGGCCGTATCGGGGACGACATTATAGGCCGATCCCGACAGAAACTTCGTGACGGACAGGACCACCGGTTTGGTCGGGGGCGTGTTGCGACTGACCACGCTTTGCAACTGCTGGACCAGCGACGCGCCAATGACAATCGGATCCCTGGACTGGTGCGGCATGGCGGCATGACTGCCGGTGCCCTTGATCGTGATATCGAAAAATGACGCCCCTGCCATGGCCGGCCCCGGCGTGACACTGACGACGCCCGGTTCGGAATTGGGGTCATTGTGCATACCGTAGATTTCGTCGCAGGGAAATTTCTCGAACAGGCCTTCTTCGATCATGCGGCGGGCACCCCCCAGCCCCTCTTCGGCGGGCTGAAAGATCAGCACGACAGTGCCATCGAAATCGCGTGTCTCGGCAAGGTAGCGGGCAGCGCCCAGCAACATGGTGGTGTGCCCATCGTGACCGCAGGCATGCATCCGCCCCGGATTGGTCGACGTATAAGCCACCCCCGACGCCTCTTCGATCGGCAGGGCGTCCATGTCGGCCCGCAGACCGACGCGGCGGTTGCCGCCGCCCGTGCCTTTGATCAGACCGACAACGCCGGTGCCGCCAATGCCCTCATGCACCTCGTCAACGCCGTATTCGCGCAGCTTCGCCGCAACGATCTGTGCCGTGCGGGTTTCTTCGAACCCAAGTTCGGGATGGGCGTGGAAATCATGGCGGATTTCGGTCAGTTCGGCTGCGAATGCTTCGATTTTCGGAATGACGCTCATGCTGTGTCTCCTTCAAGGGCTGGTGCGCGCTCCAGCGCGCGGAAATTGGCAAAATCCCATTGTCGGCCGGGTGCCGCTTCGATCAGGTTGCGTGTATATTCATGCGACGGGTTCGCCAGAACCTCGCCTGCGGGACCGTGTTCGACGACCAGGCCCTTCTGCATCACCAGCACCTCGTCGCAGATCTGCGCCGCGACGCGCAGATCGTGGGTGATGAACAGCATGGCGATGCCGAACTTTTCCTGTATGTCATCCAGCAAATCCAGAACCTGCGCCTGCACACTGACATCCAGTGCCGACACGGCTTCGTCGGCGACCAGCAGGTCGGGCTTCATCGCGACGGCGCGGGCGATGGCAATCCGCTGGCGCTGACCACCGGAAAACTGGTGCGGATAGCGGCAAAGCGCATCGCGCGGCAGGTCCACAAGCTCCATCAATTCGGCGGCATGCTCCATTGCATCGTCCTTGGCCGTTCCGAAATTAATGGGGCCTTCACACAGGCTGCGCGCCACGGTCCAACGCGGGTTCAACGAGCGGTAGGGGTCTTGAAACACGATTTGCAGGTGCTTGCGGTGGGGTTGCAATTGTCGGCGGGACAGCTGCGCGATCTCGGTGCCCGCGACGGTGACCTGCCCGGTCGTCGGATCAATCAGCCGCATGATGCAACGCGCCACGGTGGACTTGCCGGACCCCGATTCACCCACGATGCCAAGCGTGCGCCCCGGTGCGATGGTGAAATTCACATCCCGCGCTGCCTTTACCACATCGCTTTTTCGAAACAGCCCGCCCCCGCCGTAGGTCATATCCAGCCCCTTGACGGTCAGAACATCCCTTTCCGTCGAAGCGCCGCGGGCAATACGCGGTGCAAGATTGGGCACGGCGGTCAACAGTTTCCTGGTGTAGTCTTCTTGCGGATCGGTCAGAAGGTCACGGATCGGAGCCCGTTCCACGATCCGGCCTTTCTGCATGACGCTGACCGTGTCGGCGATTTCCGCCACCACGCCCATATCATGGGTGATGAACAGCACCGCCGTTCCATGGCGTTCCTGCATCTCGGCAATCAGTTTCAGGATCTGCAATTGTGTGGTGACATCCAGCGCGGTGGTCGGTTCATCGGCGATCAGCAGATCGGGGTCCAGGATCAACGCCATCGCGATCATGATCCGCTGGCGTTGCCCGCCGGACAGCTGGTGCGGGAAGGCTGTATAGATACGTTCCACATCGGGCAGATGCACCTGCTCCATCATGTCGATGGTGCGTTTTCGGGCCTCGGACTTGGTCAGATCCGTGTGCATGTTCAGCACCTCTTCGATCTGCTCGCCGACCCGCAGCACGGGGTTCAGCGCGGTCATCGGCTCTTGGAAAATCATGGCAATGCGCCGCGCGCGCAGCGCACGCATCTGCGCCGCGGTCGCATTGGTGATTTCGAAATCTTCCAGCGCGATCAGACCGCCCTGAATTTCAAGCGCATCCTTGGGCAGAAGGCCCATCGCGCAAAGCGATGTCACGGATTTGCCGGATCCGGATTCCCCGACCAGGCAATGGGTTTCCCCGGCCCGGATATCAAGGTCGATCTCGTTCAGAACCGGTGCCGCATTCGGGCGGCCCGTCAGGCCGACCTTGAGTTTGCGGATCTTGAGGACGCTCTTGGCGTTGCTGAAATCCTTGGACTTGAACTCCATTGCTCAACCCTCCCGCTTTTTCATGCGCGGATCCAGAAGATCGCGCGCGGTATCGCCAAGAAGGTTGATCGCCAGAATGCATAGCGACAGGAGCAATCCCGGCCAGAAAATCAGCCCCGGCTTGATCTGGAAATATGTCCGCCCCTCGGCCATGATATTGCCCCAGGTCGGTATCTCGGTCGAAACGCCCGCGCCAAGGAAGCTGAGTATCGCTTCGATCAGGATTGCAGAGGCGCAAATATAAGTACCCTGCACGATCAGCGGGGCAAAGGTGTTTGGCATCAGGTGCTGGATCAGGATCTTTGGCATAGACGAGCCAAGCGCGATGGCCGCCTCGACATAGGGTTCCTCGCGCGCGGACAGAACGACCGATCTGACAAGGCGCACAACGCGCGGCACCTCAGGCACGGTGATGGCGATGATAACGGAGCTGAGGCTGGGCCCGTTCAGCGCCACCAGCGCAATCGCCAGAAGGATCGCGGGGATCGCCATGAGGCTGTCCATGATCCGCATGATCACGCCGTCTGCCGCACGAAAAAAGCCCGCGACAAGGCCGATGAACAGGCCCACGGCAACGCTGACCACCGCGGCGCCCACACCGATCAACAGCGACACCCGCCCGCCTGTCATCACACGGCTGAACATGTCGCGGCCATACGGGTCAGTGCCCAGCAGATGCGTCTCGGACGGGGGTTTGAGCCGCGCCATGGCATCCATCGAAAGCGGATCGTAGGGCACATAGAACGGTGCGAAAACCGAAGCCAATACAATGGCGACCAGGATTGCGACCGCGATCATCGGGCCGACGCCGATGCGCGCCCCTGCTGGCAGGGAAAAGAGGCCGGTCAACACCTGAAAGGCGCTTTGGCGCTGGGTAGGGATCTCTGTCATGTCAGTATCGGATCCTTGGGTCGAAGAATGAATAGGAAACGTCTACGATCAGGTTCACAAAGACGTAGATGCCCGCGGTTAGCAGGATCATCGCCTGAATCACCGGATAATCGCGGGCGAGAATGGCATCGACGGTCAGTCGGCCAATGCCTGGAATGTTGAACACGCTTTCCGTGACCACCACGCCGGAAATCAACAGCGCAAAGCCCGTTCCGATGATCGTCAGGATCGGAACCGCCGCATTGCGCAGCGCATGACGGAACAGCACGACGTTTTCGCGCACGCCCTTGGCGCGGGCGGTGCGGATGTAATCCTCGCCCAGCACTTCAAGCATCGAGGCCCGCGTCATCCGGGCGATCAATGCGATGTAGATCGTGGCAAGCGTCAGCGACGGCAAGATCGCGCGGGAAAAGAACGCGCCGAACCCGGCCGAGGGATCCTTGTAGCCCTGCACCGGCACCCAGCGCAGTTCGATCGCGAAAATCTGGATCAGGATATAGCCGATGACGAAGACCGGCACCGAAAATCCAAGCACCGAAAAGGACATGACAAGGAAATCGACCCAGGTCCGATGACGCCAAGCGGCCAGCACCCCCATCGGCACGGCCAGAAGAACCGAAATGGTGATGGTCATCAGGGCAATATTGATCGTCGGCCCGATCCGGTCGCCAAGCATTCCGGCAACCGAGGTGTTGGACAAAAGAGACGTGCCAAGATCGCCGCGCAAAAGCTGGCCCGCCCAAGTCGCGAATTGCACGATCAACGGATCGTTCAGGCCAAGCCGGTCGCGAATACGTTCAAGTTGCGCCGGCGTGGCGGCATCGCCAGCAAGGATCGCGGCGGGATCGCCCGGCGTAAGGCGCAGCAAAAGGAAGACAAAGATCGCAACGATCACCATCACCGGGATCGTGGCCAATACGCGCTTCAAAATATAGAGAAACATGCTTCAGGCTCTCCTTGCCATCATGTGTCCGGACAGGTTGAAGGGCGCGACGTGGCGCGCCCTTCGCGGCGGATTATTCCGCTTCTTTGGTCATATTCCAGAAGACCGGCACCGGCGACGGGATCATGTTCTGAATCGTGTTCCGACGCGCCTGGGGAATGATGTATTCACCCATCATGATGTAGTTCACGTTGTCCATCACATGCTTCTGGATCTTCACCGCCACCTCTTTCTGTTCGGCGGCCCCTTCTGCTGCCACGAAGTCGGCGCGCAGCTGTTCGATCTCGGGGTCGGTCGGCCAGCCGAACCATGCGTCATCGCCACGGCCATTGACCATGACGTTGATCAGCGGGTCCGAGATTTCAGGAACCATCCAGTTGGTGAAGAACATGTTCCAGCCACCTTCGGACACCGGATTTTGCTGGGCGCGGCGCTGCACGACCGACTGCCAGTCCATGGACTGCATATCAACTTCGAAGCCCGCTTCGCGCAGGGCTTGCGCCGCCACAACCGGCTGGTTGATCAGGCTGATCACGTCGGTCGGGGCCATCAGGACAATGGGCGTGCCGTCGTATCCGGCTTCTTCCAGCAGGGCCTTGGCCTTTTCGATATTCGCACCGCCGGTCAGATCCTCGGACCCGGTTTCATCGCCCAGCGGGGTCGAGCAACCGAAGATAGCCCCGCACACGTTGTAATACGCCGGATCACCCTGCATCGTTGCCAGCATGGACTGTTGGTCCAGCGCGGCCATCGCGGCCTGGCGGACCAGCCTGTTGTCAAACGGGGGGAGAAGGTGGTTCGGACGGCCGATGGTGACGTATCCCAACTCATCACGTTTTTCGACCGTGACATTGGGATTGCTGGCAACGATCGGCATCAAGTCGATCTGCACCTGTTCAAGGTAATCGATTTCGCCCGCAGACAGGGCATTCAGCGCGGTCAGCGCATCGGGCATCGTGGTCCAGACCACCTTGTCCACGTTCACGACCTTGCCGCCCGCCATCCAGGAGGCCGCTTCGTCGCGCGGCACGTAGCCGTCGAATTTTTCATATGTCACCGAAACGCCTGGCTCGTATTCCTCTTGCTGGAACACGAAAGGGCCCGATCCGATATATTCGGTGATCGTTTCGTCAGACGATGTCGCCGCGACCCGCGCGGGCATAATGAACGGCGGCACCGCCGACTGCTTGGAAATCACGTCCAGCAAGGGCGCAAAAGGTTTGCTTAGCGTCCAGACGATTGTCTTTTCATCCGGTGCCTCAAGGCTTGCAGTCACGTCAAAGATCAACTGGCCGCCTGAATCCTTTTTGCCCCAACGGCCAAGCGAGGCAACGACATCGGCACCGGTCACCGGCGCACCGTCGTGGAACGTCAATCCGTCACGCAGTGTGAACGTATAAACAAGGCCATCGTCAGAAATTTCCCAGCTGGCCATCTGAGGCTGCGGGGCAAAGTTTTCGTCCACTGCCGTCAGAACATCATAGATCATATAGCCGTGGTTGCGCGTGATATGCGCGGTGGTGATCACCGGGTCCAGCACACGCAGGCCCGAATGCATCACCGCGGTGATGGTGGTTTCATCCTCTTGTGCGGAAAGGGCAGCAGGCGCCATAAGCGCCGTGCCAGTCAGCAGAGCCGCGGCCAGACCGCGGGAGTTTCTCAGTGCAGATCTCAAAGTCAGCATATCTGTTTCCCATGTTGGTTTTCGGTTTGGTGATATTGGAGCGCGGCAGCTTTCCCGCCGGGCTCGGGGCGCCCCGTATCGGCACGCACGGTCGCAAATTCAGGACCGTTCGGGGACAGTCGCAACCCCGGACGCAACCGCGTGAACGGCAGGTCGGCAGGGTTGAACGGCATTGGTCCGGGCGCACATGCAACGATGATACCGCGCGCAATCGGCGCAAAATCGGCCCGGAAATGAGTGGAGCTTTTCACGACAAGGATCGCCTGCTCCTCGGGGATCACACCGGCAAAGCGAAACATCTCGCGGTCCGCCATCTGGGCGATCTGGCTTGTCACAACCACGCGCACGCCACCGATCCGCAAACAGGCCGACCCGCCAAGATCCAGCCGCGTGCCACCATAGTATGGGCCGGTGGCATGCAGCTTTCCGTCAGACACGCTTTCAACGACTGCCTCGACCACGACGGGGGTATCATCGGGCAGGCCGTGATGGCCGCCGATGCGAAACTCGGCGCTGGCACCCTGGCCTAGTCGGTGCGCCATTTGCGCCGCATCCGGATCGACAATCAGGCCGATCGCCGCGCCATCGACATCCGCCTCGATCAGCGCGCGTAGCATTCCGGTGGTGGCAGACACGCCGCCCGCCCCCGGATTGTCCTGCGTATCGGCGATGACCACCGGCCCATGCCCGCCCAGACCCGACAAACGTCTGGCTTCGGCCACGGCTTCGCCCGGTGTAAACGTCACATTTTCGAACCCCGGCTCGGCGGCTTCATATGCGGCGGCAATGGCACGGGCAGCATCGTCCGCGGCCGCTTGCGAAGCTGCCAGCGCAATCGCGGTCGGTCCGCAATCTGCAATATCCGCCGCGGGAAAGCCCATGAACAAAGAGGCAGACAGCACGCCCTCTCCCTCTCCCTCTCCCTCTCCCTCTCCCTCTCCCTCGATCGCGGTCAGCCCGGAATAAAGTTCCCGCGCGGGGGAAAAGTCGGTGGACTGAAACGGGATCGGAACAAGATACGACATGCGCCGGAACGCCTTTGCCGGACGCGTTCCCGTTGTCATCATGTGATCCAGCAGCCTGGCCGCCGCCGCGCCGGTCGCGGCCATGTCCACATGCGGATAGGTGCGAAACCCGACCAGAGCATCGACCACATCCACGAAGGATTCAGAAATGTTACCATGCAGATCAAGCGCCGCCGAAATCGGAACGCCCGGTCCGACCGCCTCGCGCACTCGGCGCGCGATCTCGCCCTCGCCATCGTCAAGATGATCGGCCACCATGGCGCCATGCAGGTCCAGAAAGACCCCGTCGAGCGGTCCCGCAAGGCGCAGACCGGCAACGATTTCTTCAGCGATATGTTCGAACGCTTCGCGGGTCACCGGTGCCGAAGGGATCGCACCGGCCCAAAGCACCGGAACCAGTTCCCATCCCAGCGCCTGCGCGACGGTGAACGCACCGGCGATGCCAAGGTTCACACCGCGGACGGCATCGGCCATGTCCGCACCTTGCACCATGGGCACATACCCCCCGCCACGCCGGAACGCTTCTAGGTCGGCAGGCGACGGGGCAAATGTATTCGTTTCGTGAAGAAAGCCAGCAAAAGCGACCCTCATTTCAGCTTCCCTTCCATGTCCGGCCCTAGATGCGACTATGTCAGAAATCGCCTTGTGTATTGCCAGTCGATACAGTTATATCGTACTACGAGCGTAAGTTTCCATTTATAGATTCGTCAAGCCAGAGGTAATCAATGTCGAGCATTCTTCGCGCCGATCCGGCCACAGCGATCAATTTTCAGGCAGAAGACGATCCGCTTTTCGTGCGGGCAGCGGGCCGGACCATGCAGGTGCTAGGGGCATTCCATCATGCCAATGGTCCCCTCAGCCTGTCCGAAATCGCCAAACGTGCGGCGATCGACAGATCGGCGGCGCAGCGGTTGATCCACACCTTGATGACACTGGGCTATATCCGCCGCAGCGCCGACAATCGCGGCTATTTGCCCGGCATCCGCCTGCTTGATCACACGCTGGACCTGTTGCGGCTTGATCCGGTTGTGCAAAAGGCGACGCCGGTCCTGCTTGAACTGCGCAAGAACATCCGCGAACGGGTCGATTTCAGCCTCTACGACCAGACACGCTTGATATACGCGCTGCGGATGCAAAGTAAGCGCGAAACCTTTTACGCGACGCTGGTGGGCCACAGTGTTCCCGTCTATTGCACGGCCGGGGGCCGCGCGGTTCTTGCATCCCTACCCGAAGATGACGCGCGCGATATCGTGATGCACAGCGCACACCATGCCTATACGTCGAAAACCGAAACCGATCCCGATGCGATCATGGCACTGGTCGCAAAGGCCGGTAGCGATGGCTATGCAGTGGTGATCGACGAATTCGTTCAGGGCGAGGTGGCGATCGGCGTGGCCGTGACCGGGCGCGACGGCCTACCCTTGGGCGCGATTCACGTTGCCGGATCACTGTCCGAATGGACACCCGAGGACTTCGAACGCCTTGCGGCACCCTTGGCAACCGAAGCCGCGCGGGCCATCATCGGCAGCCTGTGATCCGCGCAGTCGCTACGGAACCGAACCAGCCAAGTGGTCGCGCCCGAATCTTTCGCTGGGAACGGGCTTTGTTGCGTGAATCAGAAAGGTGATGGCCCCAAGCCATCTCCGACGGTCCAAACTGCGGGACAAATCTATCCCGGTTGGTGGACCGCTTTCAGAGGGGCATTCTAGGGGCGGTGCCTCCAAGCACTGTTTGTCAATCAATCACATCAGATCGGGGTTCTTCGGGATCGACAGCAAAACACATTGCTTGCCAGCAGACAGAGCCGGCAATTCATTTCACTTGAACCAAACCATATTCAGATCACCTTGATGGCTTCGGCACCAAACGCCCTCACTGGTGACGCAGGGCCTCGATTGGATCAAGACGCGCGGCGCGGCGCGCCGGAAAATAGCCAAAGATCACGCCAACCGCCGCTGAAAACAGGAACGCAATCGCCACGATTGACGGGGCTGGGCTGAACGGAATAGCCATGATGTTGGATGTGATCGCAGCAAGCCCAAGGCCAAGAAGAATGCCGATCACGCCCCCGATCATCGAAAGAACGATCGCCTCGACCAGGAATTGCAACAACACCTGATTTCCTGTCGCGCCAACAGCAAGCCTGATACCGATTTCCCTGGTGCGTTCTGTCACGGACACCAACATGATGTTCATGATGCCGATGCCCCCAACCAGCAAGCTGACGGCTGCCACGGCAGACAAAAGCCCGGTCAGCACATCGGTGATGCCAGTCAACATCGACGCCAACTGTTTCATATCGCGGACGTTGAAATCATCTTCCTCGCCATCGCCAATCCGGCGACGTTCGCGCATCAGGGTTTCGATTTCCACCAAGGCGCGATCGGTTGATGCGTTGTCGGCGGCGGCCACATAGATCATCGAAACATCTGCGGAGCCTGTAATGCGGCGCTGAAACGCCTTGATGGGAATGAGCACGATGTCGTCCTGATCCGTGCCGAAACTTGACGCTCCCTTTGCTTCCAGCAGGCCGATTACTTCGCAGGATACATTTTTCAGCCGCAGGGTTTCACCGACCGGGTCGGTATTGCCGAACAGGTCCTGCCGCACGGTTTCCCCGATGATACACACCGCCCTGCCCGAGCTTTCCTCGGCCGGCAGGAAACCGCGGCCCTGCACGATCGGCCAATCCACCACGTCCAGGAACCGTGTATCGGTGCCCGCAACTGATGTTCGCGCGTCTTCTGCCCCATAGACCGCGTTCAGTGTGGTCTGGTTGTACGGTGCGGCAGTGCGCACACTTGAAAGCTGGTCGATCAGGGCTTCGACATCCTTGAGATCAAGTGCGGCCGACACCGAATTGTTGCCCGGTCCCATGCGCCCTGCCCCCGGTAGAACCATCAACACGTTGGTGCCCAGCTTTTCGACATCTGCCGTCACCTGGTCAGAACTGCCCTGCCCGACAGTGACCATGGCGATGACGGCGGCCACACCGATGACAATACCCAGCACCGTCAGGATTGATCTTAGGGCATTGCGGAAAATGGCCTGAATGGCCAAGCGGACGGTTTCCCAGATCATGCGCTTTGCTTTCCGCGTTTGAATACCTCGTCAGGTGTGCCGGTGCTTTCGACCTTGCCATCGACCATCCAGATCACCCTGTGGGCGTAGGCGGCCATTTCTTCCTCATGCGTGACCATGACGATGGTGATATGGTCGCGCTCGTTCAGCTTTTTGAGCAACTCCATGATTTCGATAGAAAGCTTGGTGTCCAGATTGCCGGTCGGCTCGTCCGCAAGAATGACCTGCGGATCGCCAACGAGGGCGCGGGCGATGGCAGCACGCTGTTGCTGGCCACCCGAGAGTTCCGAGGGATCATGGCTCTCGCGCCCGGCCAATCCGACTTTGGCAAGCGCCTCCCGTGCCCGCTTGCGCCGCTCTGCGGCGGGCATGCCCTTGTAGATCATCGGCAATTCGACATTTTCCAGCGCCGAGGTGCGCGCCAACAGGTTAAACCCCTGAAACACGAAGCCAAGATAGTTCCGGCGCAACAAGGCGTGCTGGTCTTGGGTCAGTTTTCCAACCTGCACACCGTTGAACAGGTATTCGCCGCTGGTCGGGCTGTCGAGGCATCCGATCATGTTCATCGCAGTCGACTTGCCCGACCCCGACGGCCCCATGATCGCGACAAACTCACCGCTCGCGATACTGATATTCACCCCGTCCATGGCGCACACTTCAGCTTCGCCATGACCGTAAACTTTCGTGACATCCCGAAGTTCTATAACAGGGGTGGGCGCGGCCATTTAACTGCCCTCGACCATATCGACGATGACCTGATCCCCCACGGCCAACGCGCGCGTTTCGATGATTGTCAGCAAGCCATCGCTGTCTGCACGTTCGACTTCTATCTCGGTTGCAACACCATCGCGCAACACCCAAAGCGTATTGTCAGACATCGACCGCATCGTGTCATTTCCATTCCGTGACGGCATGATCAGTTTCAACAAACCACCGCCACCTTCGTCATTGGATGCCTCGACCTTGATCACCTGCGGCGGAGCGAACCGAAGCGAGGCGTTTGGCACAAGCAATACATCACTGTATTGCGCGACGGTGATATCAGCAGTGGCAGTCATACCCGGACGCAACAGCAAGTCGCCATTTTCAACCGACAGGATGGCCTTGTAGGTTACCAGCCCGTCCGTGTTGTCCGAAGCATAGCGCACCATCGAAATTTGGGCAGGAAAGGTCGAATTATCATAGGCATCCACTGTGAAGCTCGCCATATCCCCAACCGAGATACGCCCGATATCGGCCTCGGTCACGTCGACCTGCAACTCCATCTGGGCCAAGTCTTCAGCGATGGTGAACAGCTCGGGCGCAGACAGGCTGGCAGCCACGATCTGGCCCGCATCAACAGACCTGTCCAGCACGATGCCGTTGATCGGTGATACGATGGTGGCCTTGCTTAACACGGCCTTTTGCGCCTCCAGTTGCGCCTGGGCCAGATCCAGGTTGGCCTGCGCACTGGCGACATTCGCGTGCGCCCGGCTCAGAGCGGCCTGCGATGCGGTCAGGTTGCTGTGAGACGTCACGCCACGCTCATCAAGCCTTTTGACGATGTCGTAGTCGGTTTCCGCTTCTAGCAAGCTGGCGCGGGCATTTGCCAATTGGGCTTCGGCCGCAGCATGGCTTGCGACCTGCACGGACATCTGCGCTTCCAGTTGCACTGTATCCAGCCTAGCCAATACTTGGCCCGCTGTAACCACGTCGTTAAAATCCACCAACACGTCCATGATCGTTCCGGACAACTCGGACGAAATTTCAACCAGGTTGGTGGGCTCGATTGTGCCCGTGGCGGACACAGTCACGGTCAGATCACCGCGCGTGACGGGTTCGGTGATATACGTAACCTTGGCGCGTTCTTCGGCGGCCTGAAACCACCAAAACCCCAGCGCGCCAATGATAGCTGCCACCGCGGCCCAGATCAGCCAGACGGGAATTCGGCGTTTCGCATGCCCGACGCCAAGCGACGCTTCAATTTCGCGCTGTGTCTCATTCATGTTGCGGTTCCGATCAAATGGCCGATTTGCAGTCTCGCTATCGCAATCGACGCGTAAAAGAATTGATACAGGTCATTACACGAAGCCGGAGAAAACTTCCGTCGCATCCAGTGCCAGATTCCATACCGCTACGTGATGATTTCTTGATCTATCCGGCGACGCCTTGGCGGCTTAGGCGCAAGACCGTCGTTCGATGGCTTTCAGCGAACTGGACGGTTAGGTCGCCGGTACCCTGTGCTGCCCCCGCCCGATAAGGATAGCGCAGGCCACGGCCCGCCCATCTATTCCCCCAAAGCAATGCCTTCACGCTTGGGATCGGCGCCGCCGCTTAGTGTGCCGGATACCTGAATGGCATGCAGACCGGAATTCAGACCACGCATATTGACCTTGAACCCCATGTCCGTCAGCGCGCCTGCAAAGCCCGCCGCACTTGTCCCTTCTTCAACGTCATATGTTCCGAACCGGTTGACCAGATGCGGCATGGAAACCGCCTGTTGCACGTCCATCCCCCAATCGACATGGGCAATGATGGCCTGCGCCACGTAGCCGATGATCCGGCTTCCACCGGGCGAGCCGATCACGAGGCTGGGTTTTCCACCTTGTAGAACGATGGTCGGTGCCATCGAGGAGCGTGGCCGCTTTCCCGGCTCGATGCGGTTCGCGATGGGAATCCCGTCCCGCTGCGTGCGGAAAGAAAAATCGGTCAACTCGTTGTTTAGAAGGAACCCGCGAACCATGAGGCGCGAGCCAAAGCCGTTTTCAATAGTCGTCGTCATGGACAGCGCGTTGCCATACTGATCGACGATCGAGATATGCGATGTCGATGGCCGTTCGATGGATTCATCGTCGGCCCATATCATGGCGTGTTCCCATTCGGGCGATCCGGGGGACACCTCGGGCAAGGCATCGTCACCTGCAAGAAGCGCCGCGCGCCCGTCCAGATAGGCCGCGTCCGTCAGGCCCTTGGTCGGCATGGGAACATAATCGCTGTCCGCCATGTAGCGACCGCGATCTGCAAAAGCCAGCCGCGAGGCATCGCCGATCAGCCGCCATGCCTCTGCACTGTCGGGGTCCATGGCGGCAAGATCATAGCGATCCAGCATGCCAAGAATCTGCCCAACGGTCAGCGCGCCCGATGGCGGCGGCCCCATGCCGCACACCTCGCTTGCGCGATAGGGCACACAGACGGGATCACGCTCGATGACTTGGTATATCGCAAGATCCGTGGTGCTCAGAACACCGGGATTGCCTGCGGCCGTGCGCACGGTCGCCACGATATCATCGGCAATCGGACCTTTGTAGAAAGCATCGCTGCCGTGGGTGGCAATCAGCCGGAGCGTGTTGGCATAGTAATCGGCGGAGCAATACTCGTCCACGGTAGCGGCGTCGTTGTGGTGTCGCGGGCGGCGTAGAAGTCGTCCACTTTAGCCCTTTCATTTGATGGGAGGGCGTGAGGATATTCACCGTGGAATTGTATTTGAAGGTGCGTCGTGCCCATTTTCATGATGGTCTAAGCGGGCGGCAGATTGCTCGGGATTTCGGGATCAGTCGTGACTGAACTACCCCCCGAAATTCGGAC
>DFBX01000019.1:0-1852 GCA_002366795.1 Rhodobacteraceae bacterium UBA3069
CGCCTCCTGCGCCGCCGTCATCCGCGACTGCCCGCCCTTCCAGCCGTCGTAGGCAACAGAATCCCAACCCTCAGCCAGATACTGCTTATGCCAGCCCCGCACCGTGTCATCGTCGAGGAAAAGAACGTGCGCGACCTGCGCACACGACATCCCAGCATCGAGCAACAACAGCGCATTGGCCCGACGGGCAATCCCGTGGTCTTCACGCTGACGCTTCACACAAGCCAGCAATTCGAGGCGGGCGGGAGAAGAGAGAAAACTCGGGCGGATCATGCATCGACCTGAATCTACTACGCCTAAATCGTCAAGCAGTTCTTCGGGTGTTCTCGGGTGTTCAAGGACTCGCAGTATATATCACATAACTTTTGACAGACGCCTGCTGACGCAGTATCTGAACACTTGTTCATTTCACCGGGGAGGAGAAACCCAATGCGCATCGAAGACACCGCCGCCATCATCACCGGAGCAGCCTCTGGCCTGGGCGAGGCAACCGCCCGCCTGCTGCGCGAAAACGGCGCGCAAGTGACCATCCTCGACCGTCAGGTCGAACGCGGAGAGGCCGTGGCCAAGGAAATCGGCGCGACCTTCGTGGAAACCGATGTCACATCCGAGGAAAGCGTAAAAAACGCCGTCGCCAAGGCAGTCGAGGCGATGGGCAAGATCAACGCCGTGATCAACTGCGCCGGTGTCGGCACCGCCGAAAAGACCCTTGGTAAGGAAGGCCCGCATAACTTCGACCACTACAAGCGCGTGTTGGACATCAACCTTGTCGGATCGTTCAACGTCGCCCGTCTGGGCGCGGCGGAGATCGCCAAGAACGAACCGGCCGATGACGGCCAGCGCGGTGTCATCATTTCAACCGCGTCGGTCGCGGCCTTTGACGGGCAAAAGGGTCAGGTCGCCTATGCGTCGTCCAAAGCGGGCATCGCGGGCATGTCCCTGCCCATGGCCCGCGATCTGTCGCGCGAAGGCATCCGCGTCATGGCCATCGCGCCGGGCATTTTCATGACCCCGATGCTGGCAGGCCTGCCGGAAAACGTGCAACAACAACTGGCCGCCGATGTGACCTGCCCGAAACGTCTGGGCGATCCGCGTGAATATGCATCGCTTGCCAAGTTCATCATCGAATGCGGTTACCTGAACGGCGAGACGATCCGCATCGACGGTGCGCTGCGGATGCAATAAGCCACTGTTTCAGAACATGAAAACGCCCGCTGTCCGGCGGGCGTTTTTCGTTTCAGGTATGGCGTTTTACGTCCCGCAGAACGTCGCCGCGACCACCTCATGCGGTTCCGGCGGGCGGGTGAATCGCTCGGGCGGGGTGTCGAACGGGTGCGACCCCGCCACCAAAAGCGCATGGAAAGGTGCCTCGTCCCCGTCCACCGCCGCCGCGATCACCTGTTCGACCAAATGGTTGCGCGGGATCATCAAGGGGTTCACCGCACGCATCACGGCAGCCGGGTTTTCCTCGGCCTCCAGCCGTTTGCGCCAGCCCGCCTCCCACGTGTCGAACAGGGCCGGATCGTTGAACCAGTCGCGCGGCTTGCCATCCGCCATCGCGGCGAATGTATTGGTGAAATCGGCCCGCGCAGCGGTCATCCGGTCCAGCAAATCCGAAATCATCGCCTCGTCCTGCGGCCCCGCATCGCGCAGCCCGATCTTGCGGCCAAAGGCGCGCCGCCATTCGGTGCGGATCAGGTCGGGCATGGCATGGACAGCGGCGGTAAAAGGTTCAATCGGCGCCTGCGTATCCTCGGCCAGCGGCACAAGGCACGATGCCAGCTGCGCCATGTTCCAGACGATGATATTCGCTTGATTGTCATAGGCATAGCGCCCCTGACGGTCGATCGAG
>DFBX01000019.1:1979-3195 GCA_002366795.1 Rhodobacteraceae bacterium UBA3069
GCATCGGGAAAATGCCGCGCGCGGGTGTAATCATACAGCGCCCGCAGCGCATCGACATCCTGCCGTGCAGCGAAATACTGGAACGTGCCGACACGGATATGACTGGCCGCGACGCGGGTCAGAACCCCGCCGGGCAGCGGCGCATCACGATACACCGTTTCCCCCGTGGCGACGGCGGCCAGCGCCCGCGTGGTCGGCACCCCCGCCGCATACATGAATTCCGACAGGATATATTCGCGCAAGACCGGCCCCAGCCAGGATTTGCCATCGCCGCGCCGCGAATACGGCGTCGGGCCTGATCCTTTCAACTGGATATCGCGGTGGATGCCATGGCGATCCACCACCTCGCCCAGCAACAAGGCCCGCCCGTCGCCAAGCTGCGGCGAGAAGCCCCCGAACTGGTGCCCCGCATAGACCTGCGCCAAAGGCGCGGCCCCGTCGGGCACCGCGTTGCCGGCGAATACATCCGCATCCGGCCCGCCGGTGATGCCCAGCTCCGCCGCCAGCGCATCGTTCCACGCGATCATGCGCGGCGCGGGCACGCTGGACGCCACCTGGCGGGCAAAAAACCGGGGCGGCAGCGTGGCATAGCTGTTATCGAATGGGATGTGCAGCGTCATGGAAACCTGTTCTTTCCGGCCCTGTCGGGCCATCGCGGGTAGGTGACAGTAGATAGGTATCTGCGGCCGGAAAACCAGCCTTCAGAACTGGCGCAGCATATGCGTTTCGCCTTCCGCCACGGCAAACCCCGCCTTGCCGAACAGCTTTTGCGCGCGCGGATTGTCCTGCGCAATATCCGTGTGCAGCGCCCGCACGCCGTGCTGGCCAAGCGCGGGGATCAGGCCAAGCAGCACCTCGGTGCCCATGCCGCGCCCGCGGATCGCCTCGCGGATCCAGAACGCGTCGATCCGCCCCTCGATCCCGCCACGCGCCACGGACCAGCCAAAGGACACCACGATGAACCCCACCGGGCTACGGCGCGGGCCGATCAGATAGGCGACACCATGCGGCACGCCTTCCAGCAAGGGCAGCAGACCGGCGCGGCAGGCATCTTCGTCCTGCGCGATTCCGCGATGCGCGTGGCAAGCCATGACCATGGGCAACAGCCGGTACAGGTCATCGGGATGGGCAATATGCAAAGCGGTCACAGCCGGGCCAGCCTTTCGGTCAACAGTGTGAAAAATCCATCCGAATCCAGATCGCCCATGAAGGTCGC
>DFBX01000019.1:3203-3332 GCA_002366795.1 Rhodobacteraceae bacterium UBA3069
CCACCAATCGGCGACGGTCATGCCCAGCGTCAGTTCCGAGCGCGTCTCGATCTCGACATTGATGTGCCGCCCACTGAACAGGTCGGGGCGGATCAGGTAGGCAGTCACGCAAGGGTCATGCAGCGGCGC
>DFBX01000019.1:3338-3577 GCA_002366795.1 Rhodobacteraceae bacterium UBA3069
GGCTGCCGTATTTTTCGCGGTCGTAGCGTTCGAAGAATTCGGTCATCTGGGCCACGGCGATGCCCACGGCGCTGCCGATGGCGCGAAAGGCGGCGTTGCGCTCGGCGGTGACAAGCGCCTTATGGGTCACATCCAGCGGCATCACCACGATATCCACACCGGATTTGAACACGATATCAGCAGCTTGCGGATCAACATAAATATTGAACTCGGCCGCGGGGGTGATGTTGCCCACCTCG
>DFBX01000019.1:3652-5184 GCA_002366795.1 Rhodobacteraceae bacterium UBA3069
GTCAGCGGCCCCAGCGGGCATAACGTCACCGAATGCGGCGGTTCTGTCCGCAGGGTTTCGATGATGAAATCCACCGCGTGCTGGTCCTGCAAGGCCATCACCGGATCAGGCAAAACCGGCCCGTCCAGCCCCGATTTGCCATGCACATGCTCGGCCGTGACCAGCGCGCGCCCCAGTGGCCGGTCGCACCCGGCGAACACCTTTACATCCGTTCGCCCCGCCAGTTCGCAGACAATCCGCGCATTGCGTTCAGTCAGGTGCAGCGGCACATTTCCAGCCACGGCGGTGATACCCAGCACCTCCAGCTCGGGACTGGCCAGCGCCAGCAGGATCGCCACGGCGTCGTCCTGCCCGGGATCGGTATCAATGATGATCTTGCGCGGTTCCATACGGCCCCCTTGATTGGCCGGGACAGTGGCCTTTAGGGCGCAGATTGTCCATCCGTCCAACGCAGCCACAGGTGGATTCTTGCCCGTCCCGCCGCGCCATGGCAACGTCGCCCGCGATGGACAAGAAAATCTATATTCACGCGGGCGCGCACCGCACCGGCACCTCCAGTTTCCAGATGTGCCTGGCGGAAAATGCCGACACGCTGCACCGGCTTGGCTACGATCTGGCCTACCCCACGCGCGACGGCGCACCGGGGCGCGGGTTGGCCCTGCGGCTGCCACGTCCGCGCGATGTCGGGGTCAAGGGGCTCAGCCTGCGGCCCTTCATCCGCAAGGTGCGCACCGAACTGGAACAGATCAGCCCCGATGCAAACCGCGCCCTCATCCTGTCCGAGGAGAACATCCCCGGCCCGATGCGCAGCTTCTACGCGGGCAAGTTCTTTCCCGCCGCCAGCCTGCGCCTGCATACCCTGCGCCGCGCCCTGCCCGCACAGGCCGAACACCTGGTCTTTGTCACCCGCAGCTACGATGCGCTTTACCTGTCCGCATATCGCAAACGGTCTGAGGATAACGCATCGCGCCCCTTTGCCGAATTGCGCGACATGCTGGCAGGAATCGAAGGCGGCTGGTGCGAGGTGATCACCGCCCTGCGGGACGATCTGCAACCCAAGCGCCTGACCGTGCTGGAATATGGCGCGCGCGGCTCCTCGCCTGCGCTGCTGGGGCGGCTCGTGCCAGGTCTGGAAGGTGCCGACCTGACCGAACCCGCCCGCACCGTGAACCTGTCGGCCACGGATAAGGCCCTGGAAGAATTGCAAAAACGCTACCACGCGGGGGCAGAACTGACCCGTCCGCAGTGGCAGGCGGTGATCGCGGAACATGCCAATGACCGGACAGATCGTGGCTTTGCCAGCTTCACCCCCGAACAGGTGGAAAAGCTGCAAACCCGCTATGCCCGCGACCTGGACCAGATCGAAAAACTGGGCGGCGTGGATGTGATCCGCAGCTAACGGCAGGCGCCCGCAGGCCAAAGGCCCTGCGAAGCCGCGCCGACGGCAGCCCGCTGCTGCCCGAGGCGCGGCTTACTCTGCCGCCTCGGCCTGCGCATCCAGTTCCGCCGCGCGTTTCTCGACCAGCTCGACG
>DFBX01000045.1 GCA_002366795.1 Rhodobacteraceae bacterium UBA3069
TCACGCCCTATGAATACATCTGTAAGATCTGGACTTCTGAGCCGGATCGATTCATCATGAACCCGATTCACCAGATGCCGGGACTAAACAGCTAGACCTCTGGTTCATATTAAAAAGTACGCCCTTCGGTTCGCCCAGCCAGAGGGCTAAGTATAACTTGGGCACCGGGAAAATTGATCGGGCACCTTTTTTCAGGTAGCTTTTGAAGAAAAGACAGGCAAGACTATGAATAACGACGATGAATTTAAGCCGACCCCGGTGTATCGGCCCCGTGCGCGGATTCATCCCTATGTGTCAGATCAGGCTCAACCCATTGATGACGAATCGGAAATCGATTTGGTCGAACTTGTTCGCACCTTTTGGCGTGGGAAATTCCTGATCATCGGTTTCGCAGTGCTTGGGTTGGTGTTGGGGGTCTATTTTGCCTATGGTGTCGCAGTATCGAAATATACCTCCAGCGCCGATGTCATGCTGGAAAACCGGCAGGAACAGCTGGTCGATCTAGACAGTATCATTTCCGGCCTTTCTGCCGATCAGGCTACGGTCAATACCGAGGTGCTGGTTATGCGGTCACGCCGGTTGGCGCAAAAGCTGGTCGAGCATCTGAACCTCACCGACGACCCTGAATTTAACACGGCCCTTCGCGAAGGCTCCTCTTTCTCGCCCGGTGCATTGCTTGGCGCGATCAAAGAGGCAATCCTTGGCCCGAGCAAAGGTCCGGCCCTAGACGAGGCGCAGCGCCAGCTTGATTCAACAGTCGGTGCGGTTTTGGAAGCGGTCAGCGTGAAAAATATGCAAGACAGCTATGTTTTCACCATCACCGCCACCACTGAAAGCCCCAGGAAATCGGCGCTTTTGGCAAACACATTGGCCGAACTGTATATCGAAGACCAGATTACGGTGAAGCGCGAGGCGACCGTCAAGGCGACCGATTGGCTGGGCGAACGTGTGGCCGAACTGAAGCAGACGCTGGAAACCGCGGATGCCGAGGTCAAGAAATTCGTGGGCGAAACAGAATTGGTCAGCCCCGAGACGCTTGTTCTGCTGAACCGTCAGCTCAAGGATTTGCGCGACCGGATTTCGGCCGCCGAGGAACAGTCTATCGAGCAGGCAAGCCTGCTTGCCACCTATGTTGCCGCAATTGATTCCGGTGATGTGGATGCGATGCTTGCCCTGTCGGACGATCCGGCGTTGGCGCGGATGTCCGGCACTGACGTTCAGGCGATCCGTGCCCGGTTCGCCCGTGTTACCGGCGAATTGCGCACCGAACAGCGCCGGACCGAGGCACAGTTGACCGCGCTGCGTTCATCTTTGATCAAGCTGGAAGCGGATGTTCAAAACCAGTCCGCCGACCTTGTGACTTTGCAGCAATTGCAGCGCGAGGCAGAGGCAAGCCGCCTGATATACGAAACCTTCCTGAACCGTCTGAAAGAGGCGACCGTGCAGCAGGGTATTCAGCAGGCGGACAGCCGTGTCCTGTCATCTGCCGTCGTGCCGATCCGCCCTTCAGAACCGCGTCGCAGTGTGATCCTTGCGCTGTCGCTGGCGCTGGGCGGATTGTTGGGCATGGCCGTGGTTTTCGTACGCCAGATGATCCACAGCGGGTTCCGCACCGCCGAAATGCTTGAACAGGCCAGCGGCGTCACCGTGATGGGCCAGATCCCGACCATGCCGGTGACAAAGCGCGATCACATATTGGGCTATCTGATAAACAACCCCACATCCGCAGCCGCCGAAGCGATCCGAAATCTGCGCACCTCCGTTCTTTTGTCGAATATCGACCAGCCGCCGCAGGTCATCATGTCCACGTCATCGGTTCCGGGGGAGGGCAAGACCACGCAGGCCGTCGCATTGGCGCAGAACCTTGGCCAGATGGGTCGCAGAGTGCTGCTGGTCGAAGGCGATATTCGCCGCCGCACCATGAATGCCTATTTCGATGTGGATCATTCAACGGGTCTGATCGCAGTCCTGTCTGGTGACAAAACCATCGCCGAGGCGATCCAGCAGGTCGAGGGGCTGAAAGCCGATATTCTTGTGGGCGAAAAGACCTCGACCAATGCGGCGGATGTCTTTGCCTCGGAAACATTCCAAACCTTTCTGGCGTCGGCCCGTGCGGAATATGATGTGATCATTATTGATACGCCGCCGGTTCTGGTGGTGCCTGATGCCCGTGTTATCGCCACCCATGCCGATGCGGTCTTGTATAACGTGAAATGGGACAGCACCTCGCGCCAACAGGTGAAAGAGGGGCTGCGCCAACTGGCCATGGTCAATGTCCGCGTGACCGGGTTGGTGCTGGCGCAGGTCGATCCCAAGGGGATGAAAGGCTACGGTTATGGCGACCGCTACGGCGCCTATTCCACCTATGGCAAAAGCTATTACGACGCTTGATTGTCAGGACCGGAACAACAAAAAGCCCCGCCGAGGCGGGGCTTTTTCATGCGGTTTTACCGGATCAGTTTGCTGCAGTCGCCGCAGGCGTGGTCAGCAAGGACGGCACGAACTGCTGGATCACGCGGTTCCATTTGGTGATCGGCTGCTGTTCCACGAACACCACATCCGACGGGCGCATTTCCATCCGTGTGGCCAGCGTGAAATTCACCGCGTTGCGTGCATCCAGATGCCAGGCCGTCACCCGGCCCGCCTTGTTGCTGCGCAGCACATAAATTTGCGACGGGTTGCCGGTTTCAGCCGCCACGCCGCCCGCTTCGTACAGGGCATCGGCAAGGCTCATCGGGCCTTCGAAAGGCATAGGCAGGCGGGTCTGTTTCACCACCTCGCCGGTGACATAAACGAAATCACGGTCCACCGCGCCCAGTTCCAGCCTTTGGGTAAAGCTGTCGCGCGCCGAGGTCAGCGCGGTATTGCGCAACTGGAATTCGGTGTTCAGTTCTTGCAGGGCAAGGCTGCGCACGGAACTGCGCAAACCGGCCACTTCGATCTGCTGGCGAAAGAAGCCTTCGGCCTTGTTCAGCTCGTATTCCGTATCGACAAAGATCACGTCGCCGTCGATCACGCGGGTGCGTTTCAGTTTGGGGCTTTGGTACAGATCCTTGACGGGAATCTGATACAACGTGCCATCGCGGTAGATGCGGATGGTGGCATAGTCGATGTCGGGCAATTGCACGCCGCCAGCCGCCGCGATCACCTCGTCCAGCATCATCGGGCTTAGCTGGATCGGCAGCACGGTGGGGTTGCCCACGGCCCCGCCTACGGTCACCCGCTTGGAATTGAACTCGGCAATTTCCAGGCTGAACGATGGGTCGATCTGGTTGTCCAGCAGCTTTTCGAAAACGGCGGTTTCGGCCTCTTTCAGGGTCTTGCCCTCGACCGGGACGCGGCCCACATCGGGCACAGCGATCGAGCCATCATCTTGCACGGTATAGCCTTGGCGGCGGTTTTGCGCGGCCAGAAGGCCGGACAGTTCCGCCACGGTCGATCCGCCTTGCGGCGTGGCTAGCACCAGCACATCGCTGACCCCGATCCGGTAGGGGCCGGGATCGACCGCGGGGGGAATGCGCGTTTCCAGCGCCGAAGGGCGCGTTTGCGGCAGGTAGGGGGATTCCGGCAAGGCGCCGGCCCCGCGAATACCCCCGTTCATCGAGATGTGGCGGTGAAATGCGTCGGGCAGGGATTTCGGCGTATAGGGCGCGGAATTCGCGGTTGAAATCGTCTCGGACGAGATCGGGACAATCTGCACGCTGCCATCGTCGGCCTGTCGCTTCATCGAAGGGGCAACATAGGCCACCCCGCATCCGGTCAGCCCGGTCAGAGAAATGGCAAGCAACGTGTGTTTCAGCATCAATGACATCCCGACAACAGCCAGAACACGGCACAGGATATGCCGCAATCATGGCGCATGATGAACCGTTTTCGCCCCCCCCCAAAGCGATGTGGGCCAGATCGTGGCAGCGGCCCTTCGCAACGCTTTTTTTTCTTACATGAGCCATGCCTTCGCGCCCAGAGCCTTTTGCCCGTCCGCGCCGTGGATTTCCACGATTGCGTGCATTTCTGCCACAGTTTGGCGTCAGTCTGTTGTGATTACGCGAATATCGCTACCGCCAGCGTGAACTGCGGAAAGTCGCCCGGTGGCATAGGCCCCTGTATCAACCGCAATGCGCCCTCCGGCGATGGTGGCGCTGTCGATGATGGTGTGGCCGTGGGCGATCCAGGTGCCATCGCTGCGTGCTTGCTTAAGGAAATCAGGGTGGCCCCACATCAGGGTGCGGCTGTCTTGTTCGTCCATCGGCAGGTCGGGGTCGGCAGCGGCATGGACAACGGTGATATTGCCACTGCTCCATTGCAGTTGCAGGCCTTTCAGCAGCGAGATCCGCTCGGATCCCATTGCATCGCGCAAACGATTGCGGGCAGTGACCAGTTCCATCCCTGTGCTACGCTCGGACACTCCACCGATGCTGAAGCTGGCAAGAGTCTGCAGCCCGCCATAACGCAAGAAACGCTGCCCGCGTTCTTCGGGATCATCCAGGAATTTCAGCAGCATATCCTCGTGATTGCCTTTCAGG
>DFBX01000094.1:0-9667 GCA_002366795.1 Rhodobacteraceae bacterium UBA3069
GTGCTTCAATATCTCGTCGCGCATGCGCGATCTGGCGGCGGAGTTCGATCTCGACATCCGACACCGCACCTTCGTGCTGCAGGCCAACCCAGCCGAAATGACCGCGCGCTGGGGCACGCCCAAAGACGCCCGCGAAACCATCCTAGGGCATTGGGCGGTCTGTCGGCAGGTCAGCGACCGGCCGGACCTCGTCGATATCGACGCCATGCGCGCGGCCCCGTTCGACTATCCTCACGGGAGGATCGCCGCGCTTGGGTGCAAAGCGGCGGAGCGGCTCGGCGGACAGGCTGCCCATTGGGACATGTTCGACTGCCTCCAGCGGGCGCATCTGACCGAGGCGCGCAACATCGCCGATCCTGCGACGGTGCTTCACGCCGCGCGGGAACTGGGCTTCGAGGCGGCAGCCCTTGCCGAGGTCTTCGACGACCCGGCAACCGCGCAAGCCGTCGAAGCCGACAGGCAACATGCCCGCTCACTTCAGATTCGTTCCATCCCCACCCTCATTGTTCGCGAGACCGGCGCACGCCTCGTCAACGGACCGCGCGAGGATCTGGCCGCGCAGCTGCGTGCCGCCCACCGCCTGGTCGCCTGAAAGGAATTACCCATGACACTCTCGTTACTCAGCAATGGTGCCCGGCACCGCCGACGCCTCCCGCGCGGCGTGCCGCGTGACCTGTCGCCCCGCATGATGCGTGACATTGGCCTCGACCCTTGGCCCGAGCGCCCGCGCTTTACCTTGTACCCGCTCTGGTGAGCCCCTTTCCGGAAACATGACCCATGTCACGCACAACTGATATCTTTCTGACGGCGCTCGCCCCGGCGATCTGGGGCAGCACCTATTTGGTCACGACCGAGGCGCTGCCCGGGGGCTATCCCGTGACCCTTGCAGCACTTCGGGCACTGCCAGCCGGACTGCTGCTGCTTGCTGTCACGCGCTGCCTGCCACCCCGCGCCTGGCTTGGCCGCGTCTTCCTGCTCGGCAGTTTCAACTTCGCACTGTTCTGGGTGCTGCTCTTCGTGGCTGCCTACCGTCTACCCGGTGGGGTCGCCGCGACGCTCGGCGCGCTGCAGGCAATGATGGTGATCTTCATGGCGCGCGGCTGGCTTGGAGCGCCGATCCGGGCGGGCGCGGTTGCAGCCGCGGCGACCGGCGTGCTGGGCGTGGCGTTTCTGCTCATTAGCCCGGAGGCGGCACTCGATCCCGTCGGCATAGCGGCCGGGCTTGGCGGGGCCGCGTCGATGGCGGCTGGCACGGTTCTCAGCCGGAAATGGCAGCCGCCCGTCTCGGCCCTCAGCTTCACCGCCTGGCAGTTGACCGCCGGAGGTCTGATCCTGCTGCCGCTCGCCCTGATCGTCGAACCGTCGCTGCCGCCGCTCACGGTCACGAACTTCGCCGGGCTGGCCTGGCTTGGCCTCATCGGTGCCGCATTGACCTACGCAATCTGGTTCCGGGGCGTCGCGCGGCTGGAGCCCGGCGCGGTCTCCATGCTTGGCATGATGAGCCCGGTGACGGCGGTGATCCTTGGCTGGGTGGTGCTGGGGCAGTCGCTGTCCCTGCTGCCGGGGCTTGGGGCACTGATCGTCCTCGGCTCGGTCTGGGCAGGGCAACGGGCGAACCGCCCGACTATGCCAGCGCCGGCAAGGCCGGAGGCGAGCCCCGATCCAGCGGACGGAACGATCATGAACCGTACCGGTGCGTTTCTGGCAATACTCAGCGCGCAACCGTTCAAGTACCTTATGACCAATCGCAGCGAAAGGAGGCCCCGATGACCGTTCACACGCCAACGCCCCACCTTGCCCGCCAAACCCGCCTTGCCGGCCTGTTGTACCTCGTCATCATCATCGCTGGCCTGGGCACCGAGCTGGGCCTGCGCGCCCCGTTGATGGACCTGGGCGATGCCGCCGACACCGCGGCGGCGATCCTCGCCGCCCCAGGCCAGTTCCGGCTGGCCATCGCCGCCGACCTCGTGATGGCGCTTTGCGATGCCGGGCTCGCCATATTACTCTATCTGATCTTTCGGGCCGCGTCGCCGGGGCTTGCCCTGTCCGCGATGGTGTTCCGGCTGATCCAGACAGTGCTGATCGCTGCGAACCTCATGGTCCTGCAAGCCGCGTGGCTTCTGATTTCTGGCGCCCACCAGCTAGTCGATGCCAACGCCCTCGCGCTGGTGTTCCTCGATCTGCACGGCCACGGCTATGATCTCGGCCTCGTTTTCTTCGGCGTGAACAGCCTGATCATGGGCCTGCTTGTCTGGCGGTCTGGCCTTTTTGCGAAGGTCTTCGGGGCCGGCCTGGCGATGGCCGGGTGCGTCTACCTGATCGGAAGCGGTCTGCGCCTCATGGCACCGGAATGGTCGCCTGTCTTCGCACCCGCTTATGCGCTCACGATCCTTGCCGAGACGGCGTTCTGCCTGCGGCTGCTCTTTCAGCGAAGTGTCCGCGCATATTCCGCAGAAACGAGGAGCCTGTCATGACCGCCCGCGTGCGCCCCCGCGCTTCGAAAGACCGTCCTTCGTGGACCGTACTCTTCCGTGATGACCTCGCATTCTACGATGCCACGCTGCCCACGGCTGATCTAGAGGGCAGCTTGGCGCGACTGCCTGATCCGCAACGCCCCGACCGCTTCGGCCTGGTAGCCGTAGTCGACGACAAGGTCGCTGGCATCTCTACGACCGCGTGGGCACCCTCACGGAATTCATCAAATATGTGTGCGCATGACGGTTCGCCGCGCACCCGCCTGGACCGCGGCGGAAGATCGCGACATAGTCTGGGCGACCTGCGACTCTGGGTGCGTGGACCTCTGCTGTGTCGCCACCGTGTTCCTGCACGAGAATTGCTGGTACAGGGAGAGAACCCCGCCCGGGTCGCCGCCGTATTCTCGGTGGCGGGGCTTTGACGCTCGATAGAGAGAGGTTCCATGTCTGAACGAGGATTCACCATACGTGCCCTTGGGGAAATCGCCATCCGGTGCATCGATCTCGACGCAATGGTAGCATTCTATCGCGATGTCATCGGGCTTGATCCGCTCAACGATCCGGACAACGGCCGTATCGCATTCCTTCGCATCGCCGAGGGCTTTGGCGGCCATACAGCGGTGCTGGCTCTGTTTCGTCACGACATCGAAGGCGCAGGCCAGACGCGGGCTGGTGACTTGCCCCCTGCGACGGGTCCATGTTCATCGCTTCATCATATTGCGCTCAGCCTACCCTGGGATGAGCAGGACGCTGTCATTGCGTGGTATGAGAAACTCGGTCTGGAATACCACGTCGAAACATTCGATTGGGTGGGTTGGCGCGGGGTCTTCACCTTCGACCCGGATGGCAACACCGTCGAACTCGTTGCCAAAGATCCAGGCTGGGGCGATTCTTCAAGCGCGGCGTCTCAAACGGCGAGCCGTTGAGCCGCAATAAGATACCAAGCACGAAGTCGTTGGCATGATCTGTCAAAGCCTTGGCGACCAAGGCCAATACTTTGGGATCAGATCCCGCTACAGGCCAATCCTGAAATCTTTTGATCCGCCATGAGGGAGCAATAACAATGTTGTCTGAATCTCCGACACTGCACATGCTGTGCGGAAAGATCGCATCCGGGAAGTCTACCATGGCCGCCCGGCTCGGGGCCGCACCCGGAACGGTTCTCATCGCCGAGGACGCCTGGCTCGACGCGCTCTTCGCAGATGAGCTGCATTCGCTGAAAGATTATGTGCAGTGCTCATCGAAGCTCCGACGTGTCATGGGGCCTCACGTGGTCGCCTTGCTGGACGCGGGGATGTCGGTCGTCCTCGACTTCCCGGCAAACACCGTCGCGCAACGCGCCTGGATGAAGGAGATCCTCGCCGCCACCGAAGCCGCGCACCAGCTTCACGTGTTCGACGTGTCAGACGAGGTCTGCTTGGCCCGGCTGCGCGCACGCAAAGCGACAGGAGACCACCCCTTCGCGGTGACCGAGGCCCAGTTCCACCAGTTTTCCAGTCACTTCGCAGTGCCGACGCCTGAGGAAGGTTTCGATCTCATGGTGCATACCGATGCCTACGATCAGATGCCCGAGATCTGAGGATCATGATAGAGTTCGTGCAGAACCGGCACCTCCAAAGGCAAATGATTGCGCTCAGTCTGCGCAAAGCACGCCATGATATTGCTCGCAGGTGTTCGCGGCTTCACCGCCATTGCCTACTCGTGGTTCCTGGGCCGCTTGGTGAGGCCGGACTTCCCACATGCCCGCACCTGCGCCCGCAGCACGGCGTAGTCGCCCATCGTCTCAACGATGGCAGATCCGTCTGGCAGCAGCGCCAACTCTTCAGCCCCCCTGCCTGAAACTCCCTGCTGTATTCCACGACCGGTGGACATGCCGCCACGCCGTTAGCTTCAAAACCCGCCGTCGCGCAGCCGGTCAACCAACTCGTCGCGATCACGAGGACGACGAGCCGCCGCCTCAAGCATCCGTCGCTGAACTTCATTGGCCTTCTCCGTGTGTTCGAGATGTTCAGCAATCCGCCCGACGCGCTCGCCGGAGCGGCGGATCGATAGCAGGAACAGAACGATTGCGAGCGCGATTGCACCGGAGCGCAGCGCCGCGCGCATCCACGGGCTGGCGGCAATTTCGCCGAGAATGCTGGCGATCATCTCTGTCCCCGGCGCCAGTCATCGAGGCGGGCGTAGATCGTGACCGCGATCCCACCGAGCGCCACGGCAATGAACACCCAGCGAAGCGTATCCAGATAAGGAAGGTGTGCGGTAGGGGAACTGGTAGGAGGCCAAGAAAAGCGAAAGGCCGCCCCGAAGGACGGCCTTTTCCATTTCGATTCTGCCGCTTGGATCAAGGCGCAATCCAGCAATTTCCATCGTCGTATTTGATAAATTGCCGCCAATCCTTGCGCCCGCTGAATGCCTTGGAAAGGCTGTTTACTTTCGGCTCATAGCCTGCCTCCTCAAGAACCACAGCCGTGCGACACCCCCGTGATTTGGCCCAGTAGGCGTCGAAAAGTTGCTGCAGCAGTAGTCGCTGTTTGTCGCCACCGAACTTGATGGCTTCACCTTTGAGCCAGACTATTCCACAGTCTTCGGAATGGTCGATGGGAAAACGGCGCTGCGCTTGGCCTGGAAAAACCCGTGCCCCGAGAATTTGCGGTGAGATCGCGAGCTTGCCGGGGGCGCTGAGCACGTCAGCCACGCTGATGACGATGTTGCGCTTGCGTGTCGTAACGGGCACGCAGTCGCCCGGTGTCGACGTCAGGATGATGCGGACTTCCTCCGGCGGTCTGCGCTCAAACAGCGCCTCGACCCTTGCCCAGACTGCGGGATCGCCGAGACGCCGCGCAAACCAAACAGGCGCAAGGGCTTTGGCGCCTGCAAGCTTCATGGTGCCAATATCCCAAAGCTGATCCTTGATCAGCGGTTGCGGCACCGGCACCCCCTGTCGTTCAAACGATACCAGCATTTTGGCGAGAGCCAGCCCATAGTCGACGCGATAGGCCGCGATCTCCTGCTCATCGACTTGGATCCAACGGCCTACACTGTCGTGGTAGCCATACGACTTCAGCTCTGGCGACCAGGTGGCCTCGACCGGCTCGTCTTCATAGTCATCCAACGCGGCAACGACCGGAACACGCCCGCCGGCAACGAGGAGCTTGGCCTCAAGCAAAATCTCAGTTGCTCGTGGCGAAACCTGACGCAACGCCGATGCCTGAACAGATGTGCTGCGGGCTTCCATCACCCGCAGCAAAAGGTCGATCGCCCGCTTACTCAAGAACATCACCGTCGTCCGTGTCGTCTTTTAGGATGCCCCAGAGGCGCAGGTACTTCTCGCCGATCAGGCGTTCCTGTGGCGTCATGTCCTTCAAATTGCAGCCGTGCGGCATGGTCACGGTAAGGGCCAGAGACTTGCCGCGCCCACCTTCGGGGCCGGGGTGGAACTTGATCGTGAAGCGCGCGCGGGTAATCACCCATTCCGGCACCTCGCCTGCATAACCGGACACATGAGCACCGCCGCCGATATCCAACCCAATGCGGTGTTCTGCCATCTGCCAGATCGTCCGGTCCGCCCCCGACATGGATTCAAGCGTGATGCGCTCTTTCGCATCCCCGAGATCCATCAGGCGCAATTCCTTGACCGTCACGTTGGCGATGCCATCGGCCGGGTCTGTCGGGAAGTCGAAAGGCTGCAGAAGCATAGTCAGATCGTATTCGCGCAGCGGCAAAGTGTGGTGCTCATCAATGGTAATGCCCAACAGATCCCGCGCCATGAAGCGGGTCAGATCCATGCGATCCTCGCAGGTCTTGGCCACGACCTCGATCACGCCGGTCGCTGCCTCATAGGTCAGTGCTGCCTCGAACACCGGTTTGACGATCCGGCGCGCCAGCGTGCTGTTGGCATCAAAGCCCAGCGTGTCCTCGGGGCGCCCCTCACGATAAACTGCGACCTGGACGAGCTCACACTCTTCTCCATCGAGGATCACCCGGTGGCGGTCGAAGATGTCGACGTGGACATTCGGCGTCTCAAACCGCTCACGGATCGCGGCTGTGAAGGCCCCGATCGAGATTAGATCCTTCCGAACTGCAAGATCAGCATCGACGCCGAAACCGCTCCACGACCGGCCCCGGCGGCGTTCATCATTGTAGCGGACCTCTTCGGCCAGACGAAAACGGTCCGTCTCATTGAGGAAGACCCAGAGCGAACGATTGTTTGCCCCTTCCAGCAGGTCGAACACAGCGCGGTTGATAACGACGTTCTGCAAGGCGTTCTGGCCTGGTTCATCCGCGAGGGCAGCGACCCGGCCAGCATCGAGAATGACGCGCTGTTTTTCGTCATCGTTCATATCGTCGACGGCCTTGATCAGGGGCTCGACGACCTCCGACTCGGGCTTGGTCCAGTCGACCGGCGGAAGGGACGTGAACCCGGCAGCGGTGAAATAGTCTTGCAGTCGGGTGACGGGTGTTTTGCGGAGGAAGGCGGCGATGGCAGTCATGGGAGCCCTTTTTGGCCAGGAGGAGGAGGGAATCGGCGCGAAGCGATACGATGCTGTTCGATATATACCGAACAAACCGCTACGTCTACTTGCGCGGCATGATTTTGTTCGGCATACCGAACAAGCTTCCTGCCACCAAGGAAAACAAGGATGATATGATGACCACGTCCCTCGGCGCCAAGATCAAGCGCCACCGCCAGGAAAAGGGATACTCCCTCGACAAGCTCGCGGAACTGACCGACTCGAGCAAGAGCTACATCTGGGAGTTGGAAAACCGCGACGCACGAAAGCCGTCCGGAGAAAAACTGACCCGGATCGCTCAGGCCCTCGAGGTCACCACCGATTATCTGCTGGATGAAAGCGAGGAGCCCGGAGACGCAGTTCTGAAGGAGGCCTTCTTTCGCAAGTTCAGCAAGCTCGCCCCTGACGACCAGGCGAAGATCAATCAGATGATCGATATGTGGGGAAAGAAGGATTGAGCCTGCCCACGACGCCACAGGGTTGGGCAATCCGCCTTACGCAGATCCTGTCGCTGCATCAGGCAGCACATGGACTGCCGCGGTTTCCGATCGATGTGGCAGCGCTGGCGCAGGATTTTTCGCGACAGGTGTTTCCGGACGCGCCGATTACAATGGTCGGCGGGCTGGAACTGTCCAAAGGCGTCGAGGGTATGTTGATGCCGCACCCCGACGGTTCCGGTGAGTGGGGTATCATCTACAACGAGACTGTCCGCTCGCCGGGGCGGCGGAACTTCACCCTAGCCCATGAACTGGGCCACTACCTTTTGCACCGGGAGGGCAATCCGGGCGGTCTCGAGTGTACCAACCGCAATATGGCCGATTGGGATGAGGGCCGGGACAGGATCGAGGGAGAGGCCAATACCTTTGCCTCCTACCTGCTGATGCCGCTCGACGACTTCCGAGCCCAGATCAAGGACCGCGCCATCGACATCGACGTGATGACCGAGCTGGCGGACCGCTATGCGGTGTCGCTCACTGCCGCGATCCTGAAGTGGATGACCATCACTAAAAAGCGCGCCATGATCGTCGTCGGAAAGGAGGGCTTCATCGACTGGGCATGGTCCAGTGAGCCCTTGATCAAGTCTGGCATCTACTATGCCGCCCGGCAAAGGGTGATCGAACTTCCAGAGGCCTCTCTCGCCGCACAGGAAGTCGATATGGACACCGGCCGCCATGGCCACCGCCACCCGGCAGGTGTCTGGCTGGGGTCTGAGCCCGTCCATGAAATGACGGTGTTCTCGCCCAGCAATGATCAGATGACGATCTCCCTGCTGCTTTATCCCGACCGGGCACCGTCTCGATGGGAGATGGCCGAGCTGGAAGAAGAGCCGACCATCGATACATTCGACAAATTCATGGATGGTCGAGCAGGCTGATTCGGCCCTGCGACACCCATCGGTGCCTCCTGCGGCCGCATACTCGTTGCGCAGAAATTCGCGGCTCTACGCGCAGGTCGATACCGTCCTCAAATCATTGAATTACTTGTGATTTCCTGATTTCGCGATACATTGACGGCATCATTCCAATCGCGAAAAGTCGCTATGCCAAGCATCACATCAGGCCCGGTTTCGGGTCCAAATCCCCTTTGTCCTGAGCGCATGTCAGCGGACGCGCGCCTAGAAGAAGTCAGTCGTATTCTGGCGGCTGGCGTAATTCGCCTGAACGCCGAAAACACCAGTTCTTTATCTGCCGAAGGCGGAGACAGTTTCGTGGACTTCTCGCCTCGAAAGAGCGGTGGTCGTCGTGCAAAACGTATCCGCATCGGAGGAATTGATGAAACATCACAATAAGATAACCCCTACAAAACTTGGGCAGGACCGAGCGATGGATCAAACCGTCCTAGCCCGCCTGGCCGCCTTGAAGGCCATGTCGGTCAAGGATTTGAAAGCCGAATGGGAAAAGCTCCTTGGCAGTGCCGCGCCGAACAACAGCCGGACCTTTTTGGAAATCCGCATCGCCCATCGCATTCAGGAACTGACCTACGGCGGCCCCGACCGGGATACCCGCCGCATGCTGGATCTGCTGGCCGATGAGGTCGAAGGCGTTGCCCGCAGGAAGAACCAGATTTCAGACCCCCGCAATCCGGTCTTAGGTACCAAGCTCATCCGGGAATGGGACAGGGTCGAGCACACCGTCACTGTTCTGAAGGACGGCTTCGATTGGCAGGGCCGGAAGTTCAAATCGCTCTCGGCCGTGGCCCGTGCCATCACCGGAACGCGCTGGAATGGCTATCGCTTCTTCGGCCTGCGTGAACGCAAGCGGGAGGAAGCATGATGGACGTCAACGCTCGCCCCAACCGCCGCCTGCGCTGTGCCATCTACACCCGTAAGTCGAGCGAAGAAGGGCTCGACATGGAATTCAACAGCCTCGATGCCCAGCGAGAGGCTTGCGAAGCCTATATCGCGAGCCAGCGATCCGAGGGCTGGGTTGCAACCCGCGAACGCTACGACGATGGCGGTTTTTCCGGTGGCACCCTCGAACGGCCCGGTCTCAAGCAGCTTCTGGCCGACATCGAAGATGGGTTGATCGACGTGGTCGTGGTTTACAAGATCGACCGTCTGTCGCGGTCGCTGATGGACTTCTCGAAGCTGGTCGAGGTCTTCGACCGCAACGGCGTGACCTTCGTCTCAGTGACGCAGTCGTTCAATACCACCACGTCCATGGGGCGGCTGACGCTGAACAT
>DFBX01000094.1:9704-13202 GCA_002366795.1 Rhodobacteraceae bacterium UBA3069
GGCTATGTTCCGCTGGGCTATGATGTGCGGGATCGCAAACTGTTGGTGAACGATGCCGAGGCCGCATCGGTCCGTCGCATCTTCGAGCGGTTTGTCGAACTCGGGTCCGCCACGGTTCTGGCGCGCGAACTTCGCCGCGACGGCTTCCGCAACAAGCAGGGAACGCTGATCGATAAAGGCTACCTCTATCGGCTCCTCAACAACCGCGTTTATTGTGGTGAGGCCGTCCACAAGGGCAAGGCGTATCCCGGCGAGCACGACGCTATCATCGACGAAGCGCTCTGGGACCGCGCCCACGCTATCCTGCAGGAAAGCCCCCGCAAACGTGCCAATAACAGTCGGTCGCGGACCCCCGCTCTCCTGAAAGGGCTGATCTTCAGCGACACCGGCGCGGCCATGACGCCCACAAGCACCAAGAAGGGCGCGAAGCTTTACCGCTACTATGTGTCGATGGACGTCATCCGGAACCGCGAGACCGGTGCTGAGACCGCCCCGATGCGGCTCGCGGCTGGAATGGTCGAGGACGCGGTCGTGACCGAGGTCCGGCGCATTCTCCAGACGCCGGAAGTGGTGACACAGGTGATCGCGGCCCTGAAGACGGAAAAGGGCGCGATTTCCGAGGCCGACGCTATCGCAGCACTTCATGATTTCACCGCGCTCTGGGCGCAGCTGTTCCCGGCCGAGCAGGCACGGATCATCCAGCTTCTCGTCCGGCGCATCACCGTCACCGCCGAAGGATTGGAGGTGGACATCAGGCGCGAGGGGATCGCGGGCGTCATCCGTGAGATGGTCGCCCCGCGCAATCTGGAGGCCGCAGAATGACGCAAGCCGATGACACCATCCGCGTGCTGATCCCCTTGAAGGTTCGCAAGAAGAACGGGCGGCCAAAAATCCTGCCGCCCGCTGACTATCTGCCGAGCGAGGACCAGACGCAGGACCCGCATGTCCTGCGCGCAATCGGCCGAGCATGGGGCTGGCGGCGGCGCATGGACGATGGCGAGTTCAGCACGATCCAGGAATTGGCTGAGGCAGTGGGGCTGGCGGAGCGCCATGTCAGCCGCCAGTTGCGGTTGGCATACCTCGCGCCGGAAGTGCTCAAGCGGCTGACCTGCGCGCGGGAGGCTTCGGCTGTCAGTCTCTACGATCTGTGTTTTCTGGCGGGGGAGGCCTGGGCGGAGCAGGCAAAGCGGGCGGTCTGAAGACAAATACGTCACCATTCGAATATTGCCATTACCGAGTATGCCGCCTAGCGTTGCCAAATACGAAATTTGAAGAGTGAAGTCAGCGTCGGAGAGCCAATAATGGCAGGTAGCGTCAACAAGGCCATCATAATCGGCAACCTTGGCATGGATCCTGAAACCAGAGATCTACCCAGCGGTCAGAAGGTCGCAAATCTTCGTGTTGCTACAAGCGAACAGTGGACGGACCGGGCCTCGGGGGAGAAGCGCGAACGAACCGAATGGCACACGGTGAGTGTATTTGATCAGAACGCCGCACGGTACGCCGAGAGTTATCTACGAAAAGGCGACAAGGTATATGTTGAAGGGCGGGTCCAAACGCGGAAATGGCAGGATCAAAGTGGGGCTGACCGGTATAGCACGGAAATTGTTGTCAACGCTATTGGCGGGCAGTTGACCGGTATTTCGGGGGGCGCTCAGGATGAGCAAACTTCGAATACATCAAGCACTCAAGAATTTAGCAACCAACCATACAACTTGGATAATGGTGACATTCCATTTTAATGGGCCTAGTTAGGATTTTTTAATATTTCCTACATATTTGCTCCGAGGTGTGCCTGAGCATATTGCTAAATCAATTTCACCCAAGCCACTGATTTGATTTTTTCCGAGAGATCGTCAGCACAATATAGATTTCCCAATCAATACCATACTCATAGCCCCAAAAGTGATGCTTGGCGCTGTTCAACCCCACTCGACTGATACCGAACCGGTTTGTTGATTTTTTTTATTTGGCCATCTGCAATTCCGCGCTTTAACCAAGCATTCACTTGCGACTTCTCCAAATCTAAACATTTTGAAATTTCGTCGGCCTTCAATGGATCATTGCTCGTTAACTTCAAAATGTGCCGAAGAAAGAGACTGTAGAGATCCGGCGCAAATTCCGGCGACTTCTCGTCAGGCTCGGACTTCGTAGTGGGGCTGTCCTCGGGCCGCGCCTCGGGGGACTTCTCCTCTCCTCCCGCAGAAGCAGTTGCTGCGGGTGTTATGTTGGCTTCAGCCCTTGCGCTCTCCGTCTCGGGTGAAAGTAGGGGCAACTCCGACGGTTCACTCGTCGCATCGTCGCCAGAGTGAATGTCCCACAAAGTCGAGAGTGTCGGCATGTCCTTCGGGAACCAGCGCGCGCCCTTCTGGACGAGCGCCGTGTTACCGGATGTGGGGCTATCCTTTGGCTTCACCCAAAGCGGTACCCAGCCGTTCTTCAGGTCTTCAATAGCGCCGTTCCAAGTGCCTCCCTTGTTAGGCGTGCTGTTCACAACCACGGCGGCGTCAGAAAGACAGTAGATGTACTTGTTCCGCGCCATCGCATTGCCGACGTTGAAGCCAGCCTCGGGGTTGAACGGCGAGATCAGAACTAAATCACCGGCAAGCAAGTGCTTGCGATACTTGGCAGATGTCACTGCGCGCAGCAGGCTATCAGCCACCACACCGACCGCAGTGCCTTCGTGCTCACTCTCCAATGGGCGAGCCGCCTTCTTCGCTGTTGATCCTTTTGAAAATAATGCGTAACAGTTCGCACATCCGCTAACAAGCGGATTGACAGGGAGAATAAGCGATGGACCGGTCATGTCTGCCAGCGGTGTGACATTTGGGGAGGCGATCTCGCAGGCCCGCAAGGTACTCGGTCTCAACCAGAAAAGGCTCGCAGAGCGAGTGATGAAAGAAGAGGCTGGTGGCTCGATATCACCTCAGTACCTAAACGATATCGAGCACGATCGACGAAGCCCAACCTCTGATCATCTCATCCGTGAGTTTGCCACCGTGCTCAATGTGGATGAGGGGTACCTATTCGTCCTCGCTGGCAAAATTCCAGATGATTTACGCAAGTCGACAAATGATGCGGAAAGGATAGTAGCTGCATTCAAGAAGTTCCGTGAGATTCTGACTGAGTGAGTGCGGTCGGGGCCATCTCTCAAATGGTTGCGTAATCGCCCCCTTACCCTGTTAACTAGCAAAGCCACCGATAACTCAGACTTTCGCACCACCCCGCACAACCACGCCGCCTTCGGGTGTCTCTGTTCCCATTGATAGCGGTCGAACCTGCTTCAACTGCGGCGCGCTCCGTTTTCAGTAAGCATCTGAAAAGACGGACAGTTTGGAATGCGTCTCGATTTGGACGAAGGGCGGGTGGAAAGAGACGCGGGGCGTTCAGAGACCGATTTCGGCCAAAACGCCAGTCTCCGAAAGTCGGATGGCATCGTTAAACCCCTTTGAACCAAAAAGAAAAAAGGCCCACACTTGGGCCTCGTCTCGGGTTCGC
>DFBX01000075.1 GCA_002366795.1 Rhodobacteraceae bacterium UBA3069
AAACTGGCAACGTGCTGAATGCGATGCCGAATTCTGTGCAGGCCAAAGCCAAAGGCCAAGAAAGACTCTTCCTGCGTGGCAGGGCTCTTCGGATAAAAGTCCACGGAAACTTCGATCAGATGCAACAAAATCGGACCTTCAAGTCCGGGCCCATCTTCGATTGTTCTGACGATGTCGTTCAGCAACTGTGGCGTCGGTTCCTGAATCATTATTGCGAAGGGGGAACCCGTCAGTTTCGACTGGTCGAGTTCCATGATCGGGGCGCCCCATGAAACATCGGATTTTGATTGCCTCCGCAAATCGATGACGTAGGTATTAACCCCCGTCTCTTTGGAGATCCGTTTCTGTAAGCTAGTGTTTGTAACCCCGGCACGGGTTTCTATCAAAATGACGATCCGATCGAGCAGCGCTTTGGCTTTGTAGTCCTTCCGAATATCGACTTTTGGCTTGAGGACCATTTTCCCTTCGCGATCATTGCGGATTTTGCCACGTTTTGAAGTCGCCGTAGTGCTGATCGGAGTGTAGATGAGCCGCGATGAAGATCTGGAGAGTTTTTTCGGTCTGCGAAACTCCTCCAGATGGAGATTTGATTGGTAGCTTAGCGCTATCTCAAACGATGCCACACTTGCTGGAAGCGTCACATCTGGCTCGGTCAATATTGCCGGCCGTGCGCTTGTTGGCAGTTTGCCGGTTATGGCATTCCACGCGCGCTCAATCTCTGGCGATTTCTTGATCTTCCGGCCGTCGAAAGATACCGCGCCGATGTCAACATGATCTAAGTAGCCCCTCAATATGCATTTGGCTGAGCGAATCCTCGCATCGAACATCGGAGGAGCGATTATCTCGCCAAAGAGCTTTTCGTAAATCTCCGACAAGTCGTGCTTAGTGATTTCTGTTGTTCTGCTTTCGCGTCCCTCGATCGGTATTTCGTGGGCTTTCCTGCGCACGCGATTGTGGACTGCCAGCATAATTGCGGCGACGCATTCTAGAACAGTTTTCGGATCAGCCTGCTTGCCGCCTTGCTTTTTCAGTCCAGGTTGCCGGTCGACGATAAGCCAGCGCCCGAATACGAGCAATTCTGCCGGTTTTCTTAAAGAACCGTCAGACTTGATGGCTTTGGGCAATGTGGCGGGTATATCATCTGCCATGTCCATGCGTTGTGTGGCGACAATTGTGTTAAGGCGTTTGATGAAGGCCATGTCAGTCGGAGCTGTCGCCAGCGCACCATCCTCGAACAGGTTCGATGAAGCCAACATCTTCTTTCGCCGCATTTGCCGAAGCTTTTCAGGAGTAGTCATCTGCATCTGCTCCATGGCGGCTCGTTTTCTTGAATAGATTCATCTACATCCCTCGGCAAGCGAGGTTGCGTGTATTTCTTGATGCCCGAGCTAAAGATAGAGAAGTGGCCGAGAAACTCAGTGATGAAGGCGTGGTGTTCACCAGTCAGGCATGGGACCGCCTCCCTGCAGGAGAGCAGCGGTGGCCAAGAGGAAAACGTGAAGTCTTAGGTATATGCGGCGTTTGCCTGTTTTAGATGCGTTGTCTGCGATCTGGCATGGATGTCCAAGCGGATCGGCTGAGTTTTTCGGCCATTGACCATGGTTCGCATGTGATGCTTTTCTAGCTAGGATCATATGGGAGGGAAAAATGTTCAATTCGATGAAGTGGCTGGCGAGTGCCTTGACTGCCGGGGCCGTGCTGGCCGCGCCTGCATGTGCCGAGACGCGTATCACCTACAAGTCCGCCAAGGCCGGCACGTCTTACTACCAGATGGGTGTGCAGGTCGCCGAGGCGATGAAGGCAGGCTCGGGCGGCAATATCATCGTGACCGTCGAAGAGGGGCAGGGCTCTGTCCAGAACGTGATGGAGGTCCGTGCGCGCGGCGGCGATTATGTGTTCACCACGCCGCCTTCATTGGTGGGGCTGGCGCAATCTGGCAAGGCCATGTTCGAGGGCAAGGGCGATCCGGCCTTTGACGAGATCCGGGCGCTGTTTCCGATCCCCTCGTTGACGATGCATTTCGTGATGTCCGACACCAGCGGCGTGGCCGATTTCGCCGGGCTGGAGGGCAAGACCATTCTGCTGGGCAAGGGCAGCTTCGGTGCCCGTGAGGGTGAGAAATACCTTGGGCTCTTTGGTCTGGAAGGCAAGGTGAAGATCGCAGATGCCGAATTGTCCAACGCCGTGGCGGCATTGAAGAACGGGCAGATCGACGGTTTCGTGACCGCCGGATCCTGGCCCGCGCCGAATGTTGTTGAGGCGGCGGCCTCGACCGGGGTGACGGTGCTGTCGCTGTCTGATGAGCAAGTCGCGGCAACCAAACGCACCCGTCTGACGATTCCGGCGGGCACCTACGCCGGGCAGGATCAGGACATCGTCACCACCTCGCTTCCCGTGGTGGCCTATGCGACCACCAAGATGGATGACGATACGGCGTATCAGCTGACCAAGACCTACTGGGAAGGCAAGGCGGCGATGGCCGAAGGTGCCGCATGGTGGAACGGTGTCAGCCCCGATCTGATGGGCAACATCACGGGCAAGATTCACCCCGGCGCGATCCGCTATTACAACGAAGCAGGCATCGCATTGGCCGAAGGCCAGATGTAACGAACCCTTATTCCTGAATGGGCTTCGGGCCGGGCTGTTCTTGGCCCGGCCCTTTTGCAAGAAAGAGTGGATATGGACGGGCTGACCCATCTGCCGAAATCACCGTGGTTGCGCAGGGGCTGGATCGGCCTGGCTGTGCTGCTGGTCGGCTTTCATATCGGGCTGATCTTTTCGGGGCTGGTGCCCAATCTGGTCAGCCGCCCGCTGCATCTGGCTCTGATCCTGCCATGGGCCTTCCTGTATGGCGTGACGGGGCGTTGGCGGCTGGTGTCTGGCGCTATTCTAAGCGTTACGGGCATGGCCGCAGCCATCTGGGTCGCGTGGAATGCCGACATGCTGGGCGATCAGTATGGATTTTTGGAAAGCCCGTTTCAGATCGCCGTCGGTTTTGCCCTTCTGGCCGTGGTGATCGAGGCGGCGCGACGCGCAATCGGCTGGCCACTGCCGTTGGTGGCGACGCTGGCACTGCTCTATGCGTTTTTCGGCGAGCGTATGCGGCCAAGTCCGGCAGGCCCGACGAGGGTATCGCCTCGCTGATGGCGGCGGAAACCTGGCTCGATGCCGCCGATGCGCTGGAACTGGGTTTGGCAGACAAGGTGATCGAACCGGTGCGAATTCCGCAGATGAGTTTCGAAGTATTCCACCCACTTGCCGACCCGGACACGGCGGAGGGTCTCACGCAGGCGGTCACCATGATCCCGGCCTCGGGCGAGTTCGCCTATGCCACGCAGGGCATCCGGAAGGGCAGCAGCGGCTCGTCCGAGCCCGAGAACCTCAACGCGCTGACCGATACCGCTGACATGGTGGTGGCGTTGGACCGCTTGCAGGCGATGGCTCCGAAGGTCGAGAGCGTGTCGCTGGTGGTTGCCTGGTTCGGCGACGATCTGCGGGCAGGCAATTGCCAGGTGCGGCCCGGGGTCGAGGTGACCGCCAAATCGACTACGCCGTCGACATGGTCGGTCAACGGCGTCAGCCGAGCCAATGCCTTCCTGGTCAGCCGCGACGATCAGGATCGCCCGGTCTATGGTGGCACGCCGTCCGATTTCGCTGTGGTGCAGGCAATCCAAGAAATGAAGGCGCGCGGGCTGCGCGTCACCTTCTATCCGTTCATCCTGATGGATGTGCCGCCGGGCAACACCCTGCCGAACCCGTATTCCGACAACGCCGCCGAGGCAGGTCAGCCCGCCTTTCCATGGCGCGGCCGGATCACCTGTTCGCCCGCAGCGGGATACGCCGGGACGGTGGACAAGACCGCCACGGCCGCCACACAGGTCGCGGCGCTGTTCGGCGCGGCAATACCGGCCAGCTTCAGCGTCTCGGGTCAGTCGGTTTCGTGGACCGGGCCGTCCGGTGATTGGGGTCTGCGCCGCATGGTGCTGCATTACGCCCATCTCTGCGCGGCGGCGGGCGGGGTCGACGCCTTCCTGATCGGCACAGAGATGCCGGGGCTGAGGGTGATAAGTAGCATCAGGATCGAAGTAATACTCACCGGCAACCCTGCCCAATGCCTGGATCCGATCACGACCATCAGAAACGACGACATAGTCGCCAACTTGCATATCAGCCCGAAACGAGAAGGTGCACACGATGTTTCCGTCATGGCCGCTGGCGTCGCCTCAAGCGCAACGCGGGCTTTGAATTCAGGCGAATGGTTCTTTCGTTTCTTCATCTTGGATCACTTCTTTCATCATGCGATCCACCTTAACAACTGGTCCGAATTTCTGCGACCACCTCTGAGAAGCGCCTGCTGCGTTTGCAGAAGCAACTGGCCAAGTACCGGCTTCTGATCATTGATGAACTGGGATATGTGCCGCTGTCGCCAACCGGCGCAGAGCTGTTGTTCGAAGTCTTCTCACAGCGCTACGAACGCGGGTCCACCATCGTGACATCAAACTTGCCGTTCGATGAATGGACCAGCACATTCGGATCGGAACGCCTCACAGGCGCGCTTCTCGATCGGCTGACCCACCACGTCCACATCCTCGAAATGAACGGCGAGAGCTACCGCCTCAAACACAGCCGCCAATCGGGCAAAGCTTAAAGCGCAAATACCGCAACCCGGTTTGCCCACAGCCCCGCACAGCTCCGTTGCTCTATGGGGGCACTCCGCCGTGCGGGCCTATGGACAAACCTACAAACAACAGAGTGGCGCACTTTTACTCCGGCCAAAACCAGCCAAGTGGCGCACTATTGCTCCGGCGCTCGGTGCGGTTTTACTCCGGCGTTGACACACCAAAATGGAGGAGCTTCAGGGGCTCAGGTCAGCGGCCGTAAAGCTTGGCAAAATCGCTTTGTCCTGTCACACTAAGTCTTGCATCTTAAAGATTGTCACGATTCGCTAGTCTCAATTCAGAGAAAAGCATTTTTGCCGGTTCCTTAGTGAAAAGGTACGCATTATTTAGGTTGGGCCAGTTTTGCATGATTGAAGCGGGGAACGCTGCCTGACAGAAAAGGGGAGAGATTTAGATGACCTGCGGAAAAAGTCCGGCGCACGTGTGACCATATGGTCACTCCGGGTCAAATTTTAACGGCACACCTAGCGACGAATTTGGCGCAGGGTTGCTCGTATGGCCAAACGATTTATGCCGCTGAATGCTGCGCCAACCGTCGCGGCAGGGTCCCGAAGCCACTGCGGGAGATATATTCGTGAGCGATACCCGCCAAGCAGATACAGTTTCAGAAGCCGAAAACAGTGCGTCGGTCTCATATGCTGTTCTGGACCAGACGATTTGGGCGCGGTTTCAGGATGCGGGATCAGTTGGCGACTATCTTGAAGCCTGGCTTGGCATTCTGACACGGAACGTCGACGGCATGGCGACGGGGTTGCTTGTCGCGACCGAGGCATTGGATGTCGGACCATTCGAACCGGTGGCGCAATGGCCGGCAGGCGGGGCGATCAGCGAGGACCTGAGCCGCGCCGCTGGTGAAGCCGTCCGCACTCGGCAAAGCGTCGTGTTCGGTGAGGGTACTGAGCGCCGCGTTCTCGCCTATCCGATCATGGCACTTGACGGTTTGTTTGGCGCTATCGCCATTCATGTTCCGAAGACAGGGGTGGCAACCTCTGCGCTGTTTCGGCGCATACAATGGGGCGCGGGCTGGATCGAGTTATTGCTTCGACGGGAGCAGGAGGCAAAAGATGGCGATCTGCGGGAACGGGTTACCGTTGCCTTTGACATGCTCGCGACGTTGCTTGAACGTCATCGGCTGGACGAAGCGGCATCGGCGCTGGTGACGGAACTCGCCCGTCGAATGGACTGTGAAACCGTCAGCCTGGGATTGCGCAAGGGGCGCCGTATCAAGGTGCAGGCCGTATCGAGCGCCGCCAGTTTCGGGCGGCGCGCAAGCCTGATTCGCGAAGTTGCCCACGCCATGGTCGAGGCGACGGATCAGGAAGCGGTCATCCTCTGGCCTGAGCCCGAAGATTGGGAATTCCGCGTGGCTATCGCTCATGCCGATCTGGCTAAATCTCACGACGTGGGCTCGATCCTGACCATTCCGCTGGTGTCGGGTGACGATATTGTCGGCGCATTGACGTTCGAGCGTCGCGAAGATCTCCCGTTCACGGCACGCGACATCGAAGTCGCGGATGGGGTCGCAAGCATCGTCGGCCCTATAATCGAAGACAGGCGCCTTGCTGACAAGTGGCTGCCACACAAGATTGCGTCGACAGCATTGCGATATGCAAAGGCCCTTTTGGGCCCGTCACATTTCGGTGCGAAACTTGCCACGCTTCTGGTCGGAGCAGTGGCGGCAACACTTTGGTACGGCACCATTGACTATTCGATCAGTGCACCGGCCCGCCTCGAAGGGACAATTCAGCGCAGCGTGGTTGCCCCATTCAACGGTTATCTTGCTACCCAGCGCGCGCGGGCTGGCGATCTCGTCGGGGCTGATCAGGTTCTGGCCATTCTTGACGAAAAGGATTTGTCGCTCGAACGGCTGCGGCTTGGTACGGCACTCAGTCAGCGCCGACGCGAGCTTGATCGCGCCATCGCGGCACGGGATCTGGCGGAAGCCAACATCATACGCGCCCAGTTGGAACAGACCGAGGCACAAATTTCTCTGATCGACGAACAGCTTGCCAGAACGCGTATCACGGCCCCGTTTTCGGGGTATGTGGTCGAGGGTGATTTGTCTCAATCTGTGGGAGCGTCGATTGAGCGCGGGCAGACCTTGTTCCGGATCGCCCCACTTGATGGGTTTCGCGTCGTGCTCGAAATTGACGAGGCCGACATTCGTGCGGTCGAAGAAGGTCAGATCGGCAGTTTGCGTCTCGCGGCTTTCCCCGAAGATCCTTTGGATTACAAGGTTAAGGTGATTACGCCACTGGCGCGGCAGGGCGAAGGGCGCAACTACTTCCGGGTCGAGGCCGAACTACTCGGAAAAATTGAGAAGCTGCGCCCCGGCATGGAGGGGGTCTCGCGGACGACGATCGATGAACGTAGGCTGGGCTGGGTTCTGTTGCATGATCTCGGTGACTGGATGCGCCTGAAACTGTGGTCTTGGCAGCCATGAGCGCTCAGAGAAACTGGACAAGCGCTTCGTGGTATCGCGTGTCAGACTTCCGGCCGCGCCTGCGCCGACATGCCCGCATTCACCGGCACCTTTACCGTGGCGATGTCTGGCATGTTTTGCAGGACAGGGCATCGGGGCGCTTCCATCGATTTCGACCTGCTGCCTATCGGCTGATCGCCATGATGAACGGCACACGGACGCTTGAGGAAATCTGGGAGCACGCCGTCGAAAAAATGGACATCGACGCGGTGACACAGGATGAACTGGTTCGTCTTGTGGGGCAGCTATATTCGGCCGATGTGCTTACTGGCGACGTGCCGCCAGATATCATCGAACTTTCCGATCGCGGCCGCCGGACAAAGCGCAGCAAGATCATCAAGAGCCTGATCAACCCGCTGGCGCTCCGTGTTCCGGTCTTTGATCCCGACGGATTCCTTAACGCCACGATGCCGGTCGTGCGCCCGCTGTTTTCGTGGTTCGGGTGGCTTCTCTTCTTCGGGGTCACTGCCTATGCGATCGTCCTAGCCGCGTTGAATATCGAGGCTCTTACGGAAAACGTGGCCGACCGTGTTCTGTCGGCCGAGAACCTTGTTCTTCTTTTGATCGCCTATCCCCTCATCAAGGCGTTTCATGAACTTGGACACTCCTACACCATCAAGCGATGGGGGGGGGACGTGCATGAAATCGGAATCATGTTTCTCGTCTTCATGCCGGTTCCCTATGTCGATGCCTCGGCGAGCATAGCGTTTCAAAGCAAGTGGCAGCGCGCCCTGGTCGGTGCGGCGGGGATCCTTGTCGAGATTTTTCTGGCGAGTGTGGCGATGATCGTCTGGACCGGGGCGGAAGAAGGTCTGGTCCGTGCCTTTGCCTTCAACATAATGCTGATCGGCGGGATTTCGACGCTTCTGTTTAATGGTAACCCGCTGCTGCGCTTCGACGGTTACTATGTGCTATGCGACCTCATTGAGATACCCAACCTAGGGCAGCGGGCAAACAAATACCTCGGCTATCTCGTACAGCGTTACGTTTTCGGCTCCTCCTATGCCGAGAGCCCGGTGAGCGCCCGTAACGAACGTAGCTGGTTCGTTTTTTATGCCATCGCCGCATATATTTACCGGTTATTTATCACCGCCGCGATCATCGGGGTCGTTGCAACGAGATTCTTCTTCGTGGGGATCGCGCTTGCCGCATGGGCGCTTTTCCTTATGCTGATCTTCCCGATCCTCAAGGGCATCTGGTTCGTTTTCACCAGCCCGACACTGCGCCGCAAACGTGGCAGGGCTCTAGGTGCGACCGGGATATTTGTTGCCGGGCTTGCCACCTTGCTTTTGGTCACTCCCGTGCCGCATAACACCCTCGCCGAGGGAATTGTCCTGCCGCACTCAGGCTCCTACGCGAACGCGACAGCCGACGGGATAGTTGAAGATGTCTATGTCTCGGAAGGCCAGATTGTCGCTGCCGGGACTCCACTTGTCGGCCTGTCCGACCCCCTTGTTTCGGCGCGGCTTGAACTGGTAAATGCGCGCATTGTCGAGATTGAGCGGCGGATTGCAGCCGAAGATTTGTTCGACCAGACTGCCGTTCGTATCATGGAAGAGGAACTTAAGGCTGCACAGGCAGACCGGGCGCTGATCCGTCAGCGCATTGACGAGATGATCGTCCGCGCACCGGCGAGTGGCCAGGTCATCCTGCCAGTCTCAACCGACCTTCTTGGCCGTTTCGCTCAGCGCGGTGACCTGCTTGCGGTGGTTGCAAGGTTTGAGGATCCGGTCGTACGCGTCGTCGTTCCGGAAGCTCAGGCCGATCTTGTGCGATCCGGAACGCAGGGGCTCGATGTCAGGCTGTCCTCGAATCCGGACCTGACCTATCCTGCATCGGTGTCGCGAACTCTGCCCGGTCTGACGCGCGCGCTGCCCTCACGTGCCCTTTCGACGGATGGGGGCGGCCGGTTTGCCCTCGATCCGGCGACACCGCACGGCCAGAATTTAGCGCTGGAATCGGTTTTGCTGCTCGACCTCACACTCGATGCAGCCCCACAATTGTCAGTTTACGGCGAACGTGCCTATGTCCGTTTCAGCCATGGCGAAACCCCGTTGGCGTCCCGCATCTACCGTGCGGGCGTCCGTGTATTCCTGAAATACTTCGCATCGCTTGATGCCGGAGTTTGAAATTAAGAACGACCAACAGAGAGAGAAGGAAGATTTCATGGCGACCCAAATGCTTTTTTACAAAAATGCGCGCCCGGTCACGGTCAAAGCGCATGGTGATCTCAGCGTTCGCGGCACGGACGGCTATGGATTTGCGTCCAAGGTCAACTCAGTTCCGCTGACAGCAATCGAATTTGCGGCTGCGGCGGGGCATTACCCAATCGTTTTCGCCGGAACCGAAGAAAAGGTGATGCCGACAGTGATCCTTGGCGTGAAGGATCACGAGAACTTCTTCGTGGGCGAAGATGGAAGCTGGAGAGCTCAGACCTATGTGCCCGCTTTCGTCCGGCGCTATCCTTTCGTATTTTCTACCGACAAGAAGAACAACAATTTCATTCTGAACATCGACGAGGGCTACTCAGGCTGCAATCGCGACGGCAGTGGCGAGCGGCTGTTCGATTCCGAGGGAAACCAGACGATCTACCTGCAAAACATCCTGCGGTTCCTGCAGGAATATCAGGGCCAGTTCCATCGGACCGAGACCTATTGCAAACGGCTCATGGATCTTGGACTGCTTCAGCCGATGCAGGCGCAGTTCAATCTTGCTGATGGCGAGCGCCGGTCACTTTCGGGGTTCATGTCGGTCAACCGCGAAAAACTGCGTGATATTGATGATGATACCTTGCGGCAGATGTTCGATACCGATGAGCTCGAATGCACGTACCTGCATCTTCATTCGATGCGGCACTTCCAGACGATGTTGACGCAGTTCGCCAACTCGGACCCGCAGGCCGCTGCACCCGCTGATGACGGCGATGCGCCAGAGAAGGCGGAACTCGAATCCGAAGACAGTTGACGGCCATGTCGTCAGACTCTGTTCTGTTCGTGGTCGCTCCGCCACAGGTTCGGTTCTACCCAGAACGGGCGGACGGGGATCCGCAATGGTTTGATGAATTGGGCGAAAGCGCGTTACGCGCGCTTTCGCAGCCGCTGCGTGCAACGTCCGCTCCGTTTCGGGTCTGGTATGATCTTCTCCAGATCAATCGGATTTCGCGTCGGTTGACGGATTTGAGCGATGCGGACTTCGATGCCGAGATCACCCGTGCCCGGGTCCGGCTCAGGCGGGATATGTTGTCGAGCCGATCACTCTGGCTTGGCATTGCTCTGGCACGCGAAGCCACATTCAGGACCTTGGGCCTGCGCCACCACGATGTTCAGGTGCGCGGCGCACTGGCGATGCTGCGTGGTTCGCTGATCGAAATGGACACCGGTGAAGGCAAGACGATCACCGCGGCCTTGGCGGCGGCAACCGCTGCGCTGGCGGGCATTCCCACCCATGTGATCACCGTCAACAACTATCTTGCGGAACGCGACGCCGACACCCTTAGCCAGATCTACGAACGGCTCGGCCTGCGCATCGGCGTCATCCTCGAAGACATGAAACCAGATGACCGGAGGCAGGTTTACCGGGCGGATATCGTCTACGCATCAAACACTGAAATCGCCTTCGACTACCTGCGTGACCGCATCACATTCGGGCGCGAAGGTCCGCGGGGCACGCGGGCCAAGTTGCGGCGCGTGGCCCAACCGATGGCCACGGAAAATCCCGTGATGCGCGGGTTGTCTTTTGCCATAATCGATGAGGCTGACAGCGTGCTGGTCGACGAAGCGCGAACGCCGTTGATCATCTCGCGACAAAGCGATCCCGAAGCCGAGGCTGTCTGGACCCGTGTGGCACTGGACATCGCGCGGGCGCTGGAACGCGGGAAGGATTTCATTGTGATCGGCGATGAGCGGCGGCTGCGACTGACCGACCGGGGGCGGACCACTATCGGCCAGATCGCCGCGGGACGATCCGGGATTTGGGAAAGCCCGATCCGGCGCGAGGAAGTGATCAGCCAGGCACTGTCTGTGCTGTATATATTCAAGAATGGCGAACAGTATCTGGTCAATGATGGCAAGGTACAGATCATTGACGAATACACCGGACGGCTTCAACCGGACAGGTCATGGTCGGACGGACTACATCAGCTTGTCGAAGCCAAGGAAAATGTCGAGATTACGGGACAGAACCTTGTGATGGCACGGATGACCTACCAGCGTTTCTTCCGGCGCTACATGCGGTTGTCAGGCATGACCGGGACAGCCCGCGAGGTGAAGGGGGAACTTCATTCCGTCTTCGGGCTGAAGACGGTGCGAATTCCCCCACACCGGCGGTCACGGTTGCGGTTTCGCCGTCCACGCGTTTTTCGCAAGGCATCCCAGAAATGGCAGTTTGTGGCTCAGGAGGTGGCGCGCGAAGTATCGCTTGAGCGGCCCGTGCTGATCGGGACACGTTCGGTCGCGGCCTCGCGCGAGGTGTCGGCGGCATTGGAGTTGGCCGGATTGGCCCATGAAGTGCTCAATGCAGAAACGGTGGCGGAGAGCGCGCGGATCATCGCGGATGCAGGCAAGACGGGCCGTATCACCGTGGCAACCAATATGGCGGGCCGTGGCGTCGATATTGTGCTTGAGGATGAGGTCGTGAAGGCCGGGGGGCTACATGTCATCCTGACCGAACGGCACGATGCGGGTCGGATTGACCGGCAATTGGCAGGGCGGTGCGCGAGACGTGGGGAACCGGGATCATTTTCGACTGTCTTGTCGCTGGAAGATCCGTTGCTTGATGTGATCGAAGCCCCGGTTCTGAAAACGCTCGCGCAGTTGCCCTATATCACGATCGGTTTGCGGTTGCGTCTTTTTGATCAGGCGCAAAAACGTGCCGAGAAAGTTCACGCGCGCGCGCGCCGGGATCTCGTGCGCCAAGATCGGCGGTTGAACCAGCTCTTATCTTTTGCAGGAGGAATGGAATGATCAGGTTTCTGGTAATCCCTGTCGCGGCAATGGCATCTTTGCCGGTGCATGCGCAGGGGTTCGATTGTCTTATGGACCCTTCCGAAGTGATTGAACTGGGCAGCCCGGTCGCAGGATTGCTGGATGAAGTTCTTGTGGATCGCGGCGACATCGTCACCAAGGGGCAGGTGGTGGCACGCCTCAATTCTGCGGTTGAACAAAGCACCGTCGAACTGTTGCGCACCCGTGCCAATTCGACTGCCGTCATAGACGCGCAAACCGAGCAACTTGCCATGGTCGAAAAAAGGTTCGAGCGGATCAAGGGACTTCGCGAAAAGAAAATTGCTACCGTCGAGGCCTATGACCAGGTCGAAGCCGAGCGGATCGCTGCAAGAAGCCTTCTCCTCCAAGCAGAACTCAACCGCGAAATCGCCGAGCAGGAACTTCAGCGCGCCGAGATCATTTTGCAGCAACGCACCATTCGCAGTCCGGCAGACGGTGTTGTGGATTCACGCGATCTTGTGCCCGGAGAATACGTCGGGACCGACGATCATCTGCTGACGATCCTCAAGCATGACCCGCTCATTGTCGAAGCTTTCTTGCCTGTGGAAGAATACAGCCACATCACCATCGGTGAAGGCGCGACCGTGCATCCGGCACCACCGCTGGAGGGCAGTTTTCCCGCGACAGTAACCTCGATTGACAGTGTGTTCGACGCTGCAAGCGCGACCTTTTCGGTGTTTCTTGAACTTCCAAACCCGGATCGGGCGCTGCCGGCCGGGCACCGTTGCACGCTCACTTTCGACCCGGCATGATGCCTGTAGCACTCATGTGATCCGAATTTGACTCATTTTTTGGGAAATAGGGGCTTTTGGGAAAAACAAGAGTTAT
>DFBX01000114.1 GCA_002366795.1 Rhodobacteraceae bacterium UBA3069
CCGTTCAAACTTTGCCTTTGCCATTCTTCGAGGCGCTCCGCGTTTGGGGGGCCATAAGACCCAGATTATTACTCCGCGGGCCGTTTATTGGCTTGCGATCGGAAAATCAATCCCCTCTTCGCACCTTGGGCGGCGACGGCTGCGTGAACAGGGTCCGCGACGCGACGGCAGCGTCTGCGCGCCAAAAACCGCTGGCCGCGTCAATCGGCCTTTGGAAGGGGCTGCGGCTCTGCTTCGATGATGGTCTCGTCGGGCAGGACAACGCGGCTTTCATCCGTTTCTGTCGTGCTATCGGCCGTTTCTACCGTAGCTGCGGCCGGTGCGGCAGGCTGTTTGCCGGGCTTGGACTTGGCATTCGCCTCCTCAATGGCGGCGGCAGCCTTGGGCGCCGGTGCCTGCACGCCGGATTTGAACCATTTTTCCTGTCGGTTCATCCGCACAAGGTATTTCTGGATCATCTTGGCGGCAGCGCGCGACAGCGCCTGCATCTGCTCTTCCTTGGTCTGGGTCAGGCCCGATCCGAGGATGGATTTTTCCGACACCGCCTCGAACACGGTGATCTGTTCGGGTTCTGCCTTCAGCTTCTTGCCCGCGGCATCATCCCAGACGGTCAGGTTGAAGATGATCACCGATTTGGGGTTCAGCACCAGCGGGATACCGGGCTGGGCCAGCACGTACCCTTCGACCGAGATTCCGAAATGATACAGCTTCTCGCCCTCGTAAGCACCGAACCGTTCGTTGATGGCGGCAACCATCGCGGCCTCCCATTCCTCCTTCGTGGCATCGCGCGACGCGGGGCCCTTGGTCAGGTTTGGCGCGACCACAACGCGGTGTCCCAGCGAGAAATCGCCAAGCGCGACCCGGTCGCTGCCCAGATCCCCGATAGAGGCACAGGCGGAAACGGTCAGCATCGCGGAAAGGAAGGCAAGAAGGCGCAGCATGTCGGACCTTTCATAAAGGGGCATGTCGGGGGCGCGGGGCGCGCCGTTCCGGCCATGGGTAGTATAGTGCGCGGCGCGGCGCAATCTTTCGCCGCCCTGGCGCGGATCAGGACGATAACATTGGCGCGAGGGCACGGTGCACCTATATTGAAGAAACAGCTTTTTCAGAAAGGCACAGACCATGGCCGAAACCGCCCTGATGGACAGCCCTGCGCAGCTCGACCGCCTGCCCGTGATGTCGCCTTTCGTGAACAATCCGATGGGGATTTTCGGCAGCTTCCTGGCCGCGCGCAAGAATATCCTATCGATCATCCCCGAACTGGCCGTGCAACAGCCGATGGTGTCCGGCAAGACCGGCAAACGCTGGCACATGGTGATGGACCCCGGCGCGATCCGGCGTATACTGCTGGAAAACTTGGACAATTACCCCAAGTCGGACGTAACCAAGAACCTGCTGCGCCCCGCCATCGGCGAAAGCCTGTTCGTGGCCGAGGGCGCGCATTGGCGGTGGCAACGCAAGGCCGCAGCGCCTGCCTTTTCGCACCGGAACATCGCCGCGCTTGCCCCGTTCATGTCGGCGGCGGCGGATCGGGCCTGCGCCCGCGTGGCCGATGCGCCCCCCCGCGCCGTGGACATGTTCCAGGAAATGGTGACAGCCACGTTCGAAGTGATTTCCGACGTGACTTTTTCGGGCGGCGAAGGGTTTGACCGCGACGCGGTGCATCTGGCGATCGAACGCTACATCGACCAGACCGCGCGGGTGTCTTTGCTGGATGTGCTGGGCGCGCCCGAATGGCTGCCGCGCCCCAACCGTATCTTGACTGGCCCCGCCATGCGCGAAATGAAGAAGATGGCCGACAAGGTTGTCGATGACCGCCGCGCCGAGGGCGCGCATAACCCACCCGACCTGCTGGACCTGCTGATCGCGGGCGAAGACCCCGAAACGGCCCGAAGCATGGACACGGCCGAACTGCGTGACAATCTGTTGACCTTCATCGTGGCCGGGCATGAAACCACCGCCCTTACCCTTGGCTGGGCGCTGTATCTGTGTGCTTTCGATCAGGACGTGCAGGACAGGGCCCGCGCCGAGGCGCAAGAGACATTGCAGGGCCGCACCGCGACGGTGGATGACATCGCAAACCTGCCGTTCATCCGCGCCATCGTCGATGAAACCCTGCGGCTTTACCCCCCTGCCGGCTTTCTGTCGCGCACGGCGCAAGGGCCCGACGAATTATGCGGGCGCGAGATACGCAAGGGCGACACGGTGATGCTGCCGGTCTATGCGCTGCACCGCAACCGGCTGCTGTGGGACGCGCCCGATGCCTTCCGGCCAGATCGTTTCATGGGCACGAAACCCGACCGCTACAGCTATCTGCCCTTCGGCGACGGGCCGCGCATCTGCATCGGGGCCAGTTTCGCCCTGCAAGAGGCGGTGATCATCCTTGCCACCCTGCTGTCACGGTTCCGGTTCACGCTGGTAAAGGGGCGCGACCCGAAACCCGTGATGATCCTGACCCTGCGCCCCGAAGGCGGCGTCTGGTTGCAGGCAGAGCCTATGGCCGCAGCAAGCTGACACCGTCTTGCAGCAATGGATTCGACCGCGACCGGCGGCATATCCGCCGCAAACCCTGCCATTCCTCATCCATCAGTAGCGGGGCAAGGCTCAGATCCGGTTCCTCGGCCGAGGCGGCAATACGTTCGGCCAGGTCGGGATGCGACAGGAAATGTTTCAGCATCGCGGGCGGCTCGCCCGACTTTTCCTTCATGCGTTCGAACATACGCCCCAAGGCCCCCGGCTGCAGCCCCGCGTCGCGCAGCAGATCGCGGGCAAAGGCATCCGCTTGCGTTTCGGCCGCCTGCGAATAATTTGCCTCGATCAACTGGTTGACCATGAACAGAATCGCGGTGCCCCCCGCGAAATCGCCGAACAAAAGCCCCAGCACCCCGATTGATCCGGCCGATCGCAACGCGTGGCGGGTGGGGTCGCGGCTGGCCACATGGCCCAATTCATGGGCCAATACGGCGGCGACTTCCTCAGGGGTTTCGGCGGTACGGATCAGCCCCTTGAACAAGACCACCTGCCCGCCCGACAGGGCAAAGGCATTGATCATCCGATGGTTCAGCACGGTGACGGTAACGTCATGGGACAGGTCCAGCTCCGCCTCCAGCCGCGCCTGCATCTTGCGCAGCGCAGCAACACCATCGGGGTGTTCGCAAATGCTCACCGGCGCGCGGTCATCCAGCGCGCTTCGGATCTGTTCCAACGTCTTTTCACCCAGCGCGCGTTCACCCTCCGGCGGCAACAGCGGCGCCAGTTGATCGGCCAGCAGCGGGACCAGCACCAGCAGTATCACCGCCACCGCCGCCACCGCCGCCCCGGCCCAGGCCCACAGTCGCTGCAGCCCCAAAGCAGGCGGCTGACGCCGCAGGTTCGGACACAGCGGAAACAGCACCATGGCCAATTCGGCCGTGCGGATTTCCAGCCGCGCGGTCGAGGTGATGCCCCGCCGCAGCAACACGATGTCGCGCCCCGCCATGTCGCGCACCTGCCGGATCTGGTCCAGCGGCCAACTTACCACCTCTTGCGGGGTCTCAATCAGCAGATACGCCCCCTCGATCCGCAAGAGCGCCGTGACAGGCACCGGGCTCTTGCCGTCCAGATAGGGGGCCCGCCCGATCAGGCGGGCATTCTCGCGCCCGTGCCACGGGCCAGCCCCCGGCGGGGCAACATTTGGCGGACGGGTCATATCGCGGCCCCCACGTCCAGCGCCTCGGCAAAGCCTTCGGCCTCGGCGAACTCGTCGCGCGCGCGCTGCGCGATATCGCCCAGCGCCTCGGTGTCATGCAACGACAGCGTTTCAGCATAGTGGCGCAGTAGCGGCAGGGTGACAAAGACCGAAACAACCGAGGACCACAGCAGGAACATCAGGAAATAACCCATCACGCTGACCACGATCAAAGCCGGGCTGATCGACCCAAGCCGCGCCTGCCCCGCGCTAATGGCAACCTCAGCCATGCCGGTCATCACCATGCCGAACCCGAACAGCAAGAAGAACAGGACCATCACCAGCCCGGTCAGAAAATACCCCAACCCGTAAATCCACATCACGCGGCCCACGCGCGGCTGCGCCAAAAGGCGCACCCCGCCCAGCCGCCTGTGGCTGGCCAGGATGCCAAGGGCGCGGACGCGGTATCGCAGGGCCGCCATCCCTGCCAAACCGACCAAGGCAACAAGCCCCCAGATCAGAACCCTTTGCAATTGGTCCAAACCGCCCAGCGCGTCGATCGTACTGTCCGAAATCCAGCCGCGATCCGTCCCTTCCAGCATCAGCACCATCAACCCGCCAGCCGCCACAAAGGCGACCACGGGCCAAAAGGAACCGACCAGCATCTTCCAATTGCCACCCTGCACCATCGACGCATCACCAAAACGGGTGCGGTCAGTTATGTATTTCTCAAGATAAAATGTCTTGCGCGGCCATAGCAGGCCAAGCGTCAGCAGCGTCAGCACCCAATGCCACAGCGCCTGCTTGACATAGCCCCACGCGCCCGGCTCCAACCCAAAGCGGATACCGCGCCAACGGGTGCGCGCCAGAATATAGCGCCGCGCACGGTAGCGGGCGAAGAACCACAGCGGCACCACCCCCATGGCCGACACGACATAGGCGGCGCCGTTGCCCTGGAACACCGAAAAGGACAGGAACATCAGGATCAGGTTCACGACCCCGATGTAAAAGGCAAGGATCACAACCGCGATGAGGAAACCCAGCAGCTTCTCTTCGGGCAGACCGACATATTCCATCGGATGCCCGCCGGGCCGGATGGCCGACCAATACCAACGGCGCAAACGGGTCTTCATCCAGAAACGGTAAAACCCAAGGGTCAGCACCGTCAAAGCGCCCATTTTCAGCGACATGGCGAACAGCGGCCAGCGCGTGCCTACGAATTCAGTGCGAAGACCGGGGGAAAGCGTCGCCTCTCCGCCTGCGCCCGCGCCGCAGGGCGCGGGTCCATCCTGTCCGAGGCCTTGGCCGAGGTCCGCAAGGTCACGCGCCACGCCCCCGGCCGATGCCGCCCCCCCACGGGTCAGACCGGCGGGGGGAAGGCGGATCAGCTTGTGAACTTGTTGTCGCGAGGGAATCCGCGCGGGGCCATACGTCCGGTGCCCGCCCGCTTTCCGATCCATTCGGCAAGCTCGGTTTCGGTTCTGGTCCGTCCTGCGGGGTCAAGCCAGCTGAGCCCTTCGGAGAACGTGAAGGTGGTTGCATCCGACAGCTCCCCATCCTTGTACTTTTGCAGCCTGACACCCTTGCCGCGGCCCATTTCGGGGAGCTCGTCCAGGGCAAAGACCAGAACCTTGCGGTTCTCGCCCACGCAGGCCACATGATCACCTTTTACTGCACGGCAGACAAGCGCGCGGGTGTCACCGGGTGTGTTCAGCACCTGCTTCCCCGTGCGCATCTGCGCCACCACGTCGTTTTCCGCAACCACGAACCCGTCGCCCGCGGTCGAGGCCACCAACAGCTTGCGGCCCGGTTGATGCGTCATGATCGTCACGATCTCGGCCTCGTTCGGCAGGTCCACCATCAGGCGCAGCGGCTCGCCCATGCCGCGCCCGCCGGGCAGGTTGCTGGCCTGAAGCGTGTAGAACCGCCCGTTCGATCCGAACACCAAAAGCTTGTCCGTCGTTTCCGCATGGAAGGCAAAGCGCGGACCGTCGCCATCCTTGAACTTCAACTCGCGGCTCAGATCGATATGGCCGGTCATGGCGCGGATCCAGCCCATTTGCGAACAGATCACCGTGATCGGTTCACGCTCGATCATGGCTTCCAGCGGCACGTCCTCGACCACGCCCGCCTCGGCAAAGGTGGTACGGCGGGTGCCGCCTTCGGATTTCGCCCCGAATTGCTTGCGCACCTCGCGCAGCTGGTCGGAAATGGCCTCCCACTGGCGGTCTTCGGTGGCCAGCAGGTCTTGCAGATCAGCGCGTTCGGCCATCAGCGCATCGCGCTCGGCCACCAACTCCAACTCCTCCAGCCGGCGCAGGCTGCGCAGCCGCATGTTCAGGATCGCCTCGGCCTGCACCTCAGACAGTTCGGTATCGCCATCGCCGGGCAGCGGCGACAGGTAATCCTTTTCCGATGTGGCGCGCTTATGCTCGCGCCCCCATTTTTCCGCCATCAGGGCCAGTTTCGGTTCGTCATCATAGCGGATGATGTCGATCACGCGGTCCAGGTTAAGGAAGGCGATGATGAAACCTTCCAGCACTTCCAGCCGGTGGTCGATCTTTTCCAGACGGTGTTCGGACCGGCGGCACAGCACCTCGCGCCGGTGGTCCAGAAACGCGCGCAGCACCTCCTTGAGCGAGCAAACCTTGGGCGTCAGCCCGTCGATCAGCACGTTCATGTTGAGCGAGAAGCGCACCTCGAGGTCAGAGTTGCGGTAAAGCGCGTTCATCAGAACCTCGGGATCGACGTTCTTGGTCTTCGGCTCCAGCACAAGGCGGATATCATCGGCGGATTCATCGCGCACATCGCCAAGGATCGGCATCTTCTTGGTCTGGATCAGTTCCGCGATCTTTTCGATCAGCTTGGATTTCTGAACCTGGTAGGGAATTTCCGTGACCACGATCTGATACATGCCGCGGCCAAGGTCTTCTTTTTCCCAACGGGCACGCAGGCGGAAGGCGCCGCGCCCCGTGCGGTAAGCCTCTGCGATATTCTCGCGCGGCTCGACGATCACGCCGCCGGTCGGAAAATCGGGGCCAGGAATATAATTCAGCAAGGTCTCGTCGCGGGCATCGGGCGTCTTGATCAGGTGCAGGCAGGCCCCGACCAGCTCGTCCAGGTTATGCGGCGGAATATTCGTCGCCATGCCCACGGCAATGCCGCTGGATCCGTTGGCCAGAAGATTCGGAAAGGCCGCCGGCAACACAACGGGTTCGGTCAGCGTGCCATCGTAATTGGCACGGAAATCGACGGCATTCTCGGTCAGGCCGTCCAGCAGCGCCTCGGCCGCGGCGGTCATGCGCGCTTCGGTGTAACGGCTGGCGGCGGGGTTGTCCCCGTCGATATTGCCAAAGTTACCCTGCCCGTCCACCAGCGGATAACGCACCGCGAAATCCTGCGCCAGACGCGCCATCGCGTCGTAAATCGCCGCGTCGCCATGCGGGTGATAGTTGCCCATCACATCGCCGGAAATCTTGGCCGACTTGCGGAAACCGCCCGTGGGCGACAGGCGCAGTTCGCGCATGGCATACAGAATGCGCCGATGCACCGGCTTCAGCCCGTCCCGCGCATCGGGCAAGGCCCGGTGCATGATCGTGGACAGCGCATAGGTCAGGTAGCGGTCGCCAATGGCACGGCGCAGCGGTTCTGCCACCTCGTGGCCGGGGGTGTTATCGTCGATAATGTCGTTCATGCCTCTTCTCTAGCGGGCGGGCGATGCACGGGCAAGGGCGCTGCACACGGGCGGATGCAGATGGGCCGGACCGGCGTCCGCAAAACACGCAAGCCGGGTGCGGGACCGGGCCGCGATCAACACCCGCAACACGAAAAAACTGCAACATACTGCAACATGCTGAGGTTACGGGGAACTTTTTCCCAAATATGCCCGTTGTAGTATTAACGAATCTGTTAGACTGCCTTAACGGGAAATCAGAATTTCCGGTATGGTGTGGGGGATCGCGCAATGTGGCGCTTAATTGCAATAACTTTCGCTTTTTTAGGATGGTCTTTTTACGAGCTAAGCGGCGGAGCCGCTTATCAACCGCTTGAAGGATCGCGACAGCATGTCGCCGCGCAGAAACGCGCGCAGGCCGAAGCTGCCCGTGTTCGGTTGGCAAAGATGGATGCAGAACAGGATGCGCGTGTCGCCTCGGCCGTGTGGCCCGCCGTCAAAGACGCGTCCAAGGCGGGTATCACTCCGTTGGGGTTCGCGGTTCTGGGCGGCGCGACGTCGGACATCGGGTCAGACACGGTTACGCGCGCCAGCGTCGATCTGGACAGCCTTCCGCGCATCCCAGCCACCCGCGCCGTCGGTGCCCACGATGCTGGCGTCGACAAGGCCAAGCGCGTCACCCTGGACGCGGACGGGGCAGCGCCGCAATCCGTGCCCGCCGACCAGGTCGCGCAGGTGGTCAAGGCATCACTGGCCGAGCCGACCGAAACCAAGGACATCCGCCAGATTTCCGGCAGCCGGGTGAACATGCGTATGGGGCCGGGTACGAAATTCTCGGTCGCGGCCAAACTGGTCCGCGGGACCGAGGTCGAAGTGCTGCAAAACCCCGGCAACGGCTGGCTGAAACTGCGCGTGCAGGACACGGGCCGCGTGGGCTGGATGGCAGATTACCTGGTCACCGCAGCGAACTGACGCCCAAACAAGACAGAAAACAAAAGCGCCCGCAGGCCCGTCCTGCGGGCGCTTTCTCTTTCCGCGCGGAGCAACATGCGCATTTCGCGGGAAACCCAGCCGTATATGGTGGCAAAATGGCAGGCCCATCCCTGCGCAAAGCCCGGAAACAACCATAGATTGCAAAATTCGCAGCAACATCAAATGCTTTTGCGAAGCGTTAATATAATGTTAACATCCTGCCATTGCTTGAGTTTGAAGCCTTTGAGCTTTTCCAATTTTCCCGGCCACCTCCTTTTCAACGATCAAACCCGACATCTTTTTCATACTGGAGAATATTATGCCTGCCACCTCATCCACCCAAGTCGTTCTTACAAGCGATGGCTTCGATCTCCGGGACTGGCTGGCTTTTGCCAACCTTCCCACCTCTGGCATGATCGGTTCCGACAGCCCTGCCGATGCCACGAACGGCGCCTACACATTCGCGGCCCCGGACGGCACCTCGGTGACATTCAGCTATTCCTTTGACAGCGGAACGCTGGCGGTAAGCCAGTTCTTTCTGTCTTTCGGGGCCGCCCCCCCGATGTTCGCTGCCGCGCTGGATCAACCCCATGACACGGGCCTGGCCGATTTCGCATCAATCACGGCGCTGATCGACATCGTGCCGCTTCTGCCTATCTCAAGCTTCACCGGCTACGTCGGTGACGACACCGCAATTGCAACCGCCGCAATTAACGCGTTCAACATGGGCGCGGGCATGGATAAGGTCGTGGGCGGCGTTTCCGACGATCTGGCCTATACCGGTGCAGGCGACGATCTGGCCGATATGGGTGCCGGGGCGGACAAGGTCTTTGGCGGCAAGGGCAATGACGTGCTGCTCTCGGGCGAGGGCACAGACACGGTCGCCGGCGCGCAGGGCAATGACATCCTGGTGCTGGGCGGTGGCCGCAACAGCGTCACCGGCGGGCCCGGCGAAGATGTTTTCGTCATCGACGCATCCGCCAGCGGGCGCAGCGTCATCCGCGATTTCGATCCGCTGTCCGATACGTTGGTCTTTGTCGGCGTCCAAAGCCAGATCGCGCCGACACCAAGCGGTGTGGGCGGCAACATGGATGCGCTGGGACAAGGCGACATGCGCGGCGGGTTCAATGTGCTGGACCTTGGGTCGGGCCACCTGCGGATCACATGGGGCGATCATTCCGCCATCATCCAGAACACCACCGCGGCCGAGATCAGCCAGAACCAGTTCTTCTGGAACAGCAATGACGCGGCCACTGCGCTGGACAACTACCTGTTTAGCGGCGAACTGGCGGAAAGTTTCAACGGGGTACTTCAGGGATCGTCCAGTGGCGGCATCTTCGGGTTGGAAAACACCGCGGCCGGCACCTTCATTGACAGCTACAGCCCCTTCCCGGATCTTATTATCGCCTGATCCGGACCAAGTATCATTGATCAAAGGGGGGCATTGCCCCGCTTTGTTTTCGCGCATAGCTTGCGGCGACGAAGCAGCCCGCAAGCGAGAGAGCGCATGAAATCCGAACAGCAACCCGGCAAGGGCAAAAGCGTGCTGATCACCGGCTGTTCGTCAGGGATCGGACATCATGCAGCACATGGGCTGCGCGCGCGCGGCTGGCGCGTCTTTGCCAGTTGCCGCAAACTCGAGGACGTGCAGCGCCTCAAGGCCGAGGGGTTCGAGGCGGTTCGCATCGACTATGACGACGAGGACAGCATCGAAACCGGGCTGGCACAGGTGCTGGTCGCCACCGGCGGCACGCTGGGCGCGTTGTTCAACAACGGCGCATATGGCAGCCCCGGCGCGGTCGAGGATCTGCCAAGGGGCGCCATGCGCGCGATTTTCGAATCCAACCTGTTTGGCTGGCACGATCTGACCGCCCGCGTGCTGCCGGTGATGCGCGCACAGGGGCACGGGCGGATCGTGATGAATTCATCGGTTCTGGGGCTGGCCGTATTCCGCTGGCGCGGTGCCTACGTGGCCACGAAACACGCGCTGGAAGGGCTGACCGATACGCTGCGCGTCGAATTGCGCGACACGAATATCAAGGTATCCTTGATCGAACCGGGCCCGGTAACGTCGAAATTCCGCGAAAATTCCGCCGTGCAGTTCGAACGCTGGATCGACTGGGAATCCTCGCCCCACCGTCAAATGTACGAAGACGTGTTCCTCAAACGCCTGCACGAAAAGCGCGAAGGCAAGGATATGTTCGAACTGGGGCCAGAGGCCGTGACCGACAAGCTGATCCACGCATTGGAAAGCCCCCGCCCGCGCCGACGCTACTACGTGACCACGGCGACCTATCTGATAGCCTTTCTGAAATGGCTATTGCCGGGTTTCGCGGTGGACTGGATAGTCGCGCGCTTCTGACACCTTGACCGTCACGGTGCCTGCGCGGAAATTGCCCATTCGCTTTTCATCTGCCAAGCATTACATCCGACACAAACGCGAAAATCAGAAGGAACCCGCCCATGAAGAACGATCCCCTTTTCTACGTGGTGGCTGCCGCCTGCCTGGTCGTGGTCGTGATCCTGATGATGGGGATCGGCGGTTTCGCAAAAGGCAACGCGGATGGCGGCAAACGCGCCAACAAGATCATGCGGATGCGCATCGTGGCACAGTTCATCGCAATCGTTCTGATTGTCGGGTATGTCTGGTTGCGCCGCAGCTGAACAGGGATAAAGGGGGCCATCATGGTTGTTCTGAACAAGATTTACACGCGCACAGGCGACAAGGGCGACACCGCTTTGGGCGATGGCTCGCGCCGCGCTAAGCACGATCCGCGGGTCGAGGCCTATGGCACTGTGGATGAAACCAATGCCGTTGTCGGGCTGGCCCGTCTGCACGCCACCGGCGATATGGATGCGGCCCTGTCACGCATTCAGAACGACCTATTCGATCTAGGCGCCGACCTGTGCCGCCCCGACCGAGACAAGGACGACAAGGCAGAATACCCGCCCCTGCGCATGATCGACGCACAGGTGGACCGGCTTGAAGCCGAGATCGACGCGATGAACAAGGGGCTGGAGCCGCTGCGCAGCTTTGTCCTGCCCGGTGGCGCGGCGCTTTCGGCACATCTGCACCAGTGTCGCACCGTGTCGCGTCGGGCCGAACGGCTGGCGGTTGAACTGTCGCAGGCTGAAGACGTGAACCCCGCAGCGGTCAAATACCTGAACCGCCTGTCCGATTGGTTCTTCGTCGCCTCGCGCGTTGCCAACGACAACGGCAAGGCCGATGTTTTGTGGGTCCCCGGCGCGAACCGCTGAGGCAGGTCGGGCATCCAGTGGAAGGCCCGGCGGCACATAGGCTGCGGGCCTGACCGGCCAAGGGCGGGCGCAATCCTTCGGGGCGCAAAGTGTCGTCTGACATATTCTGGCAAGGATCATGCCGCATATGCGAAAAAACGCGGCGTCCCTGTGCCGCAGCTGGTCGATTTTGACCTGTCAGCGCCTCGCGCAAGATTATATCAACACGGGGAGAGTTCGGGAGGGATTCGTTCCCGCCCGTGGAAATGTAAAGGGAGACCACGCAAATGAAGGTACTTGTGCCTGTCAAACGTGTGATCGACTACAACGTGAAAGTGCGCGTCAAAGCGGACGGAAGCGGTGTCGATCTCGCCAATGTCAAGATGTCCATGAACCCGTTCGACGAAATCGCCGTCGAAGAGGCCATCCGCCTGAAAGAGGCCGGAAAAGCAGAAGAGGTCGTGGTTGTATCCATCGGCGTCAAACAGGCGCAGGAAACCCTGCGCACAGCACTGGCCATGGGCGCGGATCGCGCCATTCTGGTTGTCGCAGCCGATGACGTTCACACCGACATCGAACCGCTGGCCGTCGCCAAGATCCTTGCAAAAGTGATCGAGGAAGAGACCCCCGGTCTGGTCATCGCTGGCAAACAGTCGATCGACAACGACATGAATGCCACGGGCCAGATGCTGGCCGCGCTGACCGGTTGGGCACAGGCAACATTCGCCAATGCGCTGGACGTGGATGGCGATCATGCCGTGGTGTCACGCGAAGTGGACGGCGGTTTGCAAACGATCAAGGTCAAGCTGCCCGCGATCATCACCGCCGACTTGCGCCTGAACGAGCCGCGCTACGCCTCGCTGCCCAACATCATGAAGGCAAAGAAAAAGCCGCTGGACGAAAAGACCGCTGCCGATCTGGGCGTCGATGTGTCCCCGCGGCTTGAAATCGTGAAAACAAGCGAACCTGCGGAACGCCAGGCCGGTGAAATGGTCGGCTCGGTGGACGAGCTGGTCGCCAAATTCAAAGAGAAGGGGGTCGTGTAATGGCTGTTCTGCTTCTTGCCGAAGTCAATGATGGCGAACTGGCGCTGGACGCCACCGCCAAGGCTGTCACCGGTGCCAAGGCACTGGGCGACGTGACCGTGCTGTCCGTGGGCGCGAAAGCCGCCGACGCTGCTGCTGCTGCCGCGAAAATCGACGGCGTTGCAAAAGTGATCTGCGCTGAAGACGCGATTTACGGCCACCGCCTGGCGGAACCCGTCGCGGCGCTGATCGCTTCGCTGGCCGGGGATTATTCGCATATCGTGGCCCCCGCCACGACCGATGCGAAAAACATCCTGCCGCGCGTCGCCGCGCTGCTGGACGTGATGATCCTGACCGACGTGACCGCCGTTGTGGACGCCGACACGTTCGAGCGCCCGGTTTACGCGGGTAACGCAATCCAGACCGTCAAATCCTCGGACGCGACCAAGGTCATCACCTTCCGCACCTCGACCTTTGACGCCGCTGGCGACGGCGGTTCTGCCGCGGTCGAGAACATCGGCGCGGGCGAGAACCCTGGCCTGTCCGAATGGGTCGAAGACAAGCTGGCCGAAAGCGACCGCCCCGAACTGACCTCGGCCGGGATCGTCGTTTCCGGTGGCCGCGGCGTGGGCTCGGAAGAGAACTTCGCCATCATCGAGAAACTGGCCGACAAGTTGGGTGCCGCCGTTGGCGCATCCCGCGCTGCTGTCGACTCGGGCTTTGCACCGAACGACTGGCAGGTGGGTCAGACCGGCAAGGTGGTTGCACCCGAGCTTTATGTCGCTGTCGGCATCTCCGGCGCGATCCAGCACTTGGCCGGCATGAAGGACTCGAAGATCATCGTCGCAATCAACAAGGACGAAGAGGCGCCGATTTTCCAGGTTGCCGATTACGGCTTGGTCGCCGACCTGTTCGACGCCGTGCCCGAGCTGACCGACAAGCTGTAAGGCACGGTGGGTTCAAAACCCACCCTACGCAACAGACAAGGCCCGCCAAAACTGGCGGGCCTTGTCTGTTGCGTAGGTAATCGCCGCAATCGAAATCAACCCGATTTCCGCCGTCTTCCCAAAAGGTTGGCCAGCGGATCAGCCAAGGCTTGCGCCGCCTCGGTATGAACCATGGGGCCAAGCATTTCGGACGCGGCGGGTGCCTCCATCTGGGAAAAGATCATCCCTTCTGTACCCAGTGCCTGCGCCTTGGACGAGGCGGACACTTCGACCACCTCTGTCACCATGGGGCGTAAACGCTCGATCATATCGCGGTCTACATACAGCGGATCGGCCCCCAGGCCCTGGTCTGGCCCATCATCGTCAGGCGTATGATCGGCAAGCCAAAGCAGCACGGTCTGGCCCGACACCTTGGCCAGCAATTGTTCCATCCGGGCCAACCAGGCGGACCGCAATTCATCGACCACCATCGCGTAGCGTTCAGGCGACAGACGACTAAGCGTGCAAAGCATGTGCCGCGTGAAATGGAACTCAGTGAAATCCACCTCGCGGAAGACCTGTTTCATCAGGCTGGACGCCTTGAGAAACCGGTCATTTCGGCGCGGATGCACGGCGTAGAATCGATTCGACATATTCTGCGCCCCCATCACCTGAATCACCGTGACGCGGGCCGCCTGCGCGGCCTCGACCACGGTGGAATCGTTCAGAAATACATCCACACCGGCGTTCAACCAGCCGAAATTGATACAGGGCAGACCCAGTTGCTGCTCCACCAAGGCAGGGAAAGGCTGCTCGATGCATTTACCGTAAGTCTCTGTTCCGCCTATGAAAAGCGCGTAATCCCCCTCCAGTTTTCGCCGCGGACCGCGGAACAAAAGTTTCGATTTGCCGTATCTGCACGGCAGATAGTCAAGGGCACCCTGGCCCAGGTTCTCATAGGTCATTACACCCACCATTCATTATTTCTCACCCAGGGAGCAGAGTCGTTCAAATCTCTTTCCAAAAGCCTAACTCTTGCATTTGCAGTAAATCGCAGCGGCCCCAGCCCCTTGCCCCTGCACCCCAACCCTGCCTAATGTCGGCAAAACCGGATGACGCGGAAGGAGAGGCGGATGGAAATCAAGTCGATAGGTGTGATCGGCGCGGGCCAGATGGGCAACGGTATTGCCCATGTAATGGCGCTGGCGGGCTATGATGTGCTGCTGAACGATATCAGCGAGGATGCCCTGAGGCGCGGCATTGAAACGATCCAGAACAACATCGACCGCCAAGTCAGCCGCGGCAAGGTCTCTGCCGAGGATTGCGCAGCCGCTATGGCGCGCATCAAGACCACCACCACCCTGACCGAACTGGGACAAACCGACTTGGTGATCGAGGCCGCGACGGAGCGTGAGGACATCAAGCAGCAGATTTTCGACACGCTGCTCCCGAACCTGAAACCCGACACGATCCTGACTTCGAACACCTCTTCAATTTCGATCACCCGCCTTGCCAGCCGCACCGACCGGCCGGAAAAATTCATGGGTTTCCACTTCATGAATCCGGTGCCGGTGATGCAGCTGGTTGAACTGATCCGGGGCATCGCCACGGACGAGCCGACCTACAAGGCATGTCTGAGCGTGGTCGAAAAGCTGGGCAAAACCGCCGCCTCGGCCGAGGATTTCCCCGCTTTCATCGTGAACCGCATCCTGATGCCGATGATCAACGAAGCGGTCTATACCCTGTATGAAGGCGTCGGGAACGTGCGGTCCATCGACGAGTCGATGAAGCTTGGCGCGAACCACCCCATGGGCCCGCTGGAGCTGGCCGATTTCATCGGACTGGACACCTGCCTTGCCATCATGAACGTGCTGCACGATGGGCTTGGCGATACGAAATACCGCCCCTGTCCGCTGCTGTCGAAATATGTCGAGGCTGGCTGGCTTGGCCGCAAGACGGGCCGCGGCTTCTACGACTATCGCGGCGAAACGCCCGTGCCCACGCGCTGACACATGCCTTCATTGCTCTGAAAGTACCTCCCGCCGGAGGCACCGAACCGCGCCACAAACGCAGCCATGAAAAAAGGCCCCGAAGCCATCAACTTCGGGGCCTTTTCCATTCAGATCAAAATATTATCCCAGAAGGCGACGGGCAATCACCTGCGCCTGAATCTCGGCCGCGCCTTCAAAGATGTTCAGGATACGCGCGTCGCACAGGATGCGGCTGATCGCATATTCCAGCGCGAAACCGTTGCCGCCATGGATTTGCAGCGCGTTATCGGCGCAGGCCCAGGCCACGCGCGCGCCCAGAAGCTTGGCCATGCCCGCTTCAAGGTCGCAGCGGCGCTCGTTGTCCTTTTCGAAGGCCGAAAAATAGGTCAGCTGCCGCGCAACCGCGATTTCCACCGCCATCATCGCCAGCTTGCCCGCCACGCGCGGGAACTTGACCAACTGACTGTCGAACGCCTTGCGGTCCAGCGCATATTGCAGCCCCACGTCCAACGCGGCCTGCGCAACACCCACGGCACGGGCCGCGGTCTGAATGCGGGCTGCCTCGAATGTCTGCATCAGCTGTTTGAAGCCTTTGCCCTCTTCGCCGCCCAGCAGGTTCTCGCCCTTCACATGGAAGTTGTCGAAGCCCAGCTCGTATTCCTTCATACCGCGATAGCCCAGCACCTCGATCTCGCCGCCGGTCATGCCTTCAGTCGGGAACGGGTTGGCATCGTCACCCGGTGTCTTTTCGGCCAGGAACATGGACAGGCCACGGTGGTCGGAAATCGACGGATCGGTGCGCGCCAGCACGGTCATCACATGGGTGCGCGCCGCGTGGGTGATCCAGGTCTTGTTGCCGGTGATCTTGTAATCGCCGTTCTCGTCCCTGACGGCGCGGGTGCGCAAACTGGCAAGGTCGGACCCGGTGTTCGGCTCGGTGAATACGGCGGTGGGCAGGATTTCACCCGATGCCAGGCCGGGCAGCCATTTTTCCTTTTGTTCCTGCGTGCCGCCACACAGGATCAGTTCTGCAGCAATTTCCGAACGGGTCGCCAGCGAGCCGACACCGATATAGCCGCGCGACAGTTCCTCGGACACGACCACCATCGATGCCTTGGAAAGGCCGAAACCGCCGAATTCCTCGGGGATGGTCAGGCCGAACACACCCATTTCAGCCAGCTCCTCGATGATTTCCATCGGGATCAGCTCGTCTTTCAGGTGCCATTCATGGGCATTGGGTTCGACTTTCTCGGCCGAATAGCGGCGGAACTGGTCGCGGATCATCTCCAGCTCTTCGTTCAGGCCCGAGGCGCCGAACATTCCGCTGGCCTGTTGTTCGACCATCAGCTCGGCCAGGCGCATCCGCGCGGGCTGGCTGTTGCCATGGGCGCACAGCGTCGTGACCGCCTCGGTCACAAGCGCGGCCCCGTCTTCAGCGGTCACGCCCAGATCCTGCAAGCGCACGATCTCGTTCTGGCTCATCTGCATGCCGCCACGGATCTGGTTCAGGTATTCGCCAAAGGCGATCTGGTGGATCAATTGCTCGATTTCACCAAATTCTCCTTCGGCTTGCAGTTTCTCGGCCCATTTCTGCATCTGGCGCAGCGATTCAACGTAAGTGGCCAGCCATGCCAAACCGTGGGTCGCGGTCTGCTCCTTCTCGACCTCGCGGGCTGACACGCGTCCCTCCACCTCGATCAGGGCGCGCACCTTGGCGCGAGCCGTTTCAAGAACCGCCTCTGCCGGGGCAACAGCCGCGCCGGTCAGGGTCAGAAGGTCGGAAAGAATGGGTTGCGTCGTCATCACGTCCTGTCCGTCATGTGCCATGAATCATGTCCTTTTAATGCTGCGCCCCGTCCTACCTATTTCGCAGTTGCAGCGCAACAAAAATACCCTGCTCCCATGGTCGCATGACTGAAAATTGCGCGTTGTTTTTTTGCACTGCAGCACTAGCGGGCATCGCGCGGAAGGAGTAGCCATCTCAGGATGGAACATATCACGGATCTGATGTCGTCGCAGGTGTTTGCCGCAGCCATGGCGCTAATGCTGCTGGCGGGCGTGGTCAAGGGCATGGTCGGTTTTGCCATGCCCCTCATCATCATTTCCGGCCTCAGCACCGTGATGGAACCGCGCCTGGCGCTGGCCGGGCTGCTGCTCCCGACGCTGCTGTCCAACCTTTGGCAATCGCTCAGGCAGGGTCCGCGCGCGGCCTTTGCCTCGCTCAAACATTTCAAGGTGTTCATCATCGTGGGCGGTGTTGCACTGGCCCTGTCTGCCCAGATGGTCAGGATCATTCCGACCGAAACGCTGTTCGTGCTGATCGGTGGACCGGTCTTGATGTTCACCGTCATTCAACTGCTGGGCTGGCGACCGTCTATCGCGCCCCGACACCGCATGTGGATCGAGGGTGGCGCAGGCCTGATTGCCGGGGCAATGGGCGGGTTTTCCGGCACATGGGGGCCGCCCACGGTGCTGTTCCTGGTGGCGCTTGGCACGCCCAAGCTGGACCAGATACGGGTGCAGGGGGTGCTGTTCGGGCTGGGTGCGATCGTGCTGCTATTTGCCCATATCGGGTCCGGCGTGCTTAACACCGATACCTTGCCCTTTGCGCTGTCCACTGTGCCACCCGCCATGATCGGCATGTGGATCGGGATGCGCCTGTCGGACCGGATCGACCAAGAGGCGTTCCGCCGTGCCACGCTGTTCGTGCTGCTGCTGGCCGCGCTGAACCTGCTGCGGCGCGGCATGCTGGGCTAAAGTGATTCGCTTGTTGAGTGTGCCCGGCCTTCTGCCGGGCGCGAGCGGGCCGATCAGACGGCCCGCGCTGAGCCTCAGGAGGCTTTCTTCGCGACGGACTCGCCTGCAACCACGTCGATGAACGACCGGATCTGTGCGCGCACACGTTCGTCAGTGATCCGGTTCAGAACCGATGCGATGCGTGCGGTTTCTTCATCCATCACGTTTTCATCCTCGGCGGTGACATCTTCCAGGCCTTCAAAGAAATAGGCCGGGGATACGTCCAGGATCCGCGAGATTTCGAACAATTTCGAGGCCGAGATGCGATTGCGGCCAAGTTCATACTTCTGAACCTGCTGGAACGAAATTTCGAGCCCGTTCGCAACGTCCGTTTGGGTCATGCCCCGCAGAACGCGTAGATGTTTAAGTTTCTTACCGACGTGAACGTCTACCGGATGCGACATTGTGAAATCCTATCTATTACAACCATGGGCAGCATGGCGAATGATGCGACTCATACAATTGGTTAGTTTTTCAATCTTTCGGTTAAAATTTTGCCCATCATGGGTGAATCCATGTTTAAAACTGAGTGATTTATGTTCCCGTTAAAATAAATTCACTTACCCCTAATGGGTTAAACGTATACATTTCATTTGCTGCCAAGAGAATCGACAGCACAGTTCTTTGAATGGAACCGGACGTGAACGGAATACAAAATCAGGCAATCCTGCACGAGTTGCTGCGCTCTTTCACCACTTTAGCCGAGACACTGAACCTGTCCCGCGCGGTGGAACAGTTGCAGACCACACGCCAGACCGTGCGCCGCCATATCCGCATTCTGGAGGAGGCCCGCCAAGCCCCTCTTTTCGTCGTGCAGGACCGCCAGTACCACCTGACAGAGGCAGGCCGCCAAGCCCTGCCAGAGGCACTGGAACTGCTGTATCGTGGTGAAAACTGGCTGGCCAACCGCAGCCACAACATCAACGGTTTGCTGCATATCCGCACCGCCCCGACGGATGCGATCACCTATCATTTGCAGCAACACCCGATCAGCCGCATCTGGCAGAGCGGGCCCGACATCCTGCGCGACACGCTGCAAGCATGGGCCAAGGCCGGCGGAGAGTTGGAACACCCCGCCATGCAGCCCTATCGCCCTTATTTCATGGTGTATCGCTGGGCTGACCCTGATTGGATCCTGACCGAAATCGGCGACGATTCCTCGTTCTCGTCATGGTTCGGCTGGGTCCATGCGCGCAGCTCGATCGGGCGTCCGCTGGACCGTTTGCCGGGAGGGGGCAGCTTTGCCAGCCTGCTTGCAAAACCGCTGGAGGATATCCACGCCAGTCATGCTGTGCGGCTTGATCACATCCACACCTTGATCCCCCGCGCCGAAGGGGCCAACCCGACCCCGATCAGCTTTGAACGGCTGACCCTTGGATGCCGCTATCCCGACGGAAGTTTCGCCATGGTGAACCTGGTTTGGCGCACATTCGCACTTGAAATTCCGAACTTGCCAGAGGCGGTGATCCGCTCAATGCCAGACGATTTGGAAATGAAATTCCAACCATCGGATACGAAAACGGGACAATCGGCCCAAGTTTAGGTTACTATTGCGCTAATCGGCGATTAGCACAGGAGTAACCGGGATGAGTATTCACGACGTCTATGACGGCTCGCAAGTCATTGCGCAAAGCCTCGATATTCTCAACAAATACCGCGTCAGCCTAAAAGTGGGCGAAGATTTCGAGGGATATCGCGCCCTTCTGGCCGAACACCGGCCAGACCATGATCTGGGTCTGCCCTTCGACCCCAAGCACCAGTTCATGACGCCCACCAATGCCTTCTGGATCGCCGGCTTCGGCCACGATGGCGAGTTGATCCACACTCAGGCGATGCGAATGCTGGAACTGGGCCGCAGCACTCTGGCCAGTTACATGCGCGAGAATTTTCTGGATTTCCCACCATCGGGCCTGCCACTGGACTTGAAGCGCTCGCGCTATCGCCCTGGGCCAAGTGCGAAACGCATGAATGGGCGCACCGTCTACCATGGCGAGGTCTGGATGGGCGGCACCAAGGGGCAGTTCCGCGGCTCTGGCCTATCCTGTGTGCTGGGGCGCTTTGCCTTTATGACCGCCATGCTACGCTGGTCGCCGGACCATTTCTTTGGCTTCATGCCGCGCGCGGTCGCCTTTAAGGGCTTTGCCGAACGTCAGGGCTATATGCATGCCGAACCGGGCGCGCTGCGCTGGCAGATGTCTGAAAGCGACAAGGTTCTGGAAGGGTTCATGGTCTGGATGGCGAACGAGGATGTGCGCCACCTGATGCTGATGCCCCTGCATGAACTGGTGCAGGTGCCCGTCTCGACCGAGGCCGAGAAACGCCCCGAACCCGTCGCAGCCTGATCCGCAGCTTTCACCACCCCGAAAACAAAATGCACCAGCCTGTGCGGACCGGGGCATTTTTTGACGGATAGGGTGGTTTTTGACGGGTAGGGTGGGTTTTCAACCCACCCTCCGGTGCAATCAGCCGATCGCAGCCGCTTTCACGTCTTCGTCGATATAGGGCACGTATTGCTCGAAATTACTGGCGAACATCTGCACCAGCTTCGCAGCCTGTGCATCGTAGGCAGCCGTGTCGGCCCAAGTGGCGCGCGGGTCCAGCAGGGTCGCGTCCACGCCATCCACCGTCACCGGAACGTCAAAGCCGAAATTCACGTCCTTGCGGAAGGTCGCGTCGTTCAACGAGCCGTCCAGCGCGGCGGTCAGCAGGGCGCGGGTGGCCTTGATGGGCATGCGCGAACCAGTGCCGAAGGCGCCGCCGGTCCAGCCGGTGTTCACCAGCCAGCAGGTCGCGCCGGTCTTTGCGATCTTCTCGCGCAGCAGGTTGCCGTATGCCTCGGGACGGCGCGGCATGAAGGGCGCGCCGAAGCAGGTCGAGAAGGTCGGCTCGGGCTCGACCACGCCACGTTCGGTGCCGGGGGTCTTCGAGGTGAAGCCGGACAGGAAGTGATACATCGCCTGCGCCGGGGTCAGACGGCTGATCGGCGGCAGAACACCGTAAGCGTCGCAGGTCAGCAGGATGATGTTCTTGGGATGGCCACCCATCGCCGTGTCCGACGCGTTCGAGATATACTCCAGCGGATAGGCGCAGCGCATGTTCTCGGTCAGGCTGGAATCTTCGAAGTCCAGTTCGAAGGTTTCCTCGTCGTAGACCATGTTCTCGATTACGGTGCCGAATTTCGACGTGGTGGCGTAGATTTCCGGCTCGGCCTCGGGCGACAGGTTGATGGTCTTGGCATAGCAGCCTCCTTCGAAGTTGAAGGTTCCGCGGTCGGACCAGCCATGCTCGTCATCGCCGATCAGCGTGCGCGACGGATCGGCCGACAGGGTCGTCTTGCCGGTACCCGACAGGCCAAAGAAGATGGCAGTATCGACCGGGTTGCCCGTGGCATGGTTGGCCGAGCAGTGCATCGGCATCACGCCTTTCTCGGGCAACAGGTAGTTCAGCAGGGTGAACACCGATTTCTTGTTTTCACCCGCGTATTCGGTGCCGCCGATCAGGATCAGCTTCTTGTCGAAGTTCATCGCGATCACGGTTTCAGTGCGGCAGTTGTGCTTGGCGGGGTCAGCCTGGAAGCTGGGGCAGTTGATGACGGTGAAATCCGCCATGAAGCTATCCAGCGCGACGCGCTCTGGGCGGCGCAGCATATGGCGGGTGAACAGGCCGTGCCAGGCCAGTTCGGTCACCATGCGCACGTTGATCGCATAGGCCGGGTCGGCACCGCCGATCAAGTCCTGCACGAAATATTCGCGGCCCTTCATATGTTCCAGCATATCGGCGTGCAGCGCGTCGAACCCTTCGGGCGACATGGCAGCGTTGTTTTCCCACCAGATGCTGTCTGCAACGCTGTCGGTTTTCACGACATGCTTGTCCTTGGGCGAGCGCCCGGTGAACTTGCCGGTGGTGACCAGCAAGGCGCCCCCGTTGCCAAGCGTGCCTTCATCCTTCTTAAGCGCGGCTTCGATCAGCGCGGGCTTCATAAGGTTGTAATAGACATTGCCCAGACCTTCGATCCCTTGATCTTCAAGCCGGAATTGCGGGTTCACCCGTCCAAATGTCATCTGCCAAGCTCCTGTAGCCGCGCGTTTGCGGCGTTCTTAATTTCCTCCGCGCGGGCTCTTCCCACGCCTCCGAGCGACTAGCGCCGATAATGCGGCTCTTAGCATGTCGCTTCCGTAAAGCGATAGGACGGTTTTCCCCAGTTAGCGCAACCAAGCGCGGTTTAGCGCAAACTGTACCTAAAACAGTGGGGGCAGCCTGCGGCAATCCGGCGCGATTCAGGATCTGGTTACGCTTTTTGGCCACAATCGGTGTCTGACGGGCACCTGATTCGCGAATTGGGATTGATCGGAAAGCGAAAAATGGCGAATACTGTGGAAAAAATCAGGCATAACGAGCAGTACAAGGAATAACCCAATGTCAAAGATCGCCCTTGTGGACGATGACAGGAACATCCTGACGTCAGTGGCCATGACCCTTGAGGCAGAGGGGTTCGAGGTCGAAACATATCACGACGGACAGCAGGCGCTGGACGCGTTCAACAAGAAATTGCCAGACATGGCCGTGCTGGACATCAAGATGCCCCGCATGGATGGCATGGACCTGCTGCAACGTCTGCGGCAGAAGACCTCCATGCCGGTGATCTTCCTGACCTCGAAAGATGACGAGATCGACGAGGTTCTTGGCCTGCGCATGGGTGCCGACGATTACGTAAAAAAGCCTTTTTCACAACGGCTTCTGGTCGAACGCATCCGCGCGCTTCTGCGCCGTCAGGATGCGGTGGCCGGTGATGTTGTCGGCGACACCGAAGAAACCAAGGTGATCGAACGCGGCGAATTGCGGATGGACCCGCTGCGCCACTCGGTTTCCTGGAAAGGCAAGGATGTGTCGCTGACCGTGACCGAATTCCTGCTGCTTCAGGCGCTGGCGCAACGCCCCGGCTTCGTCAAATCCCGTGACCAGCTGATGGACGTGGCCTATGATGATCAGGTCTATGTGGACGACCGCACCATCGACAGCCACATCAAACGATTGCGCAAAAAAATGCGCAGCGCCGACTCCGAGTTCTCGGCGATTGAGACGCTCTATGGGATCGGCTACAGATATAATGAAGATTAATGACCCTAGCTGAGGGGATGAACGTGCGCGATCAGGCGCCTTATCACGAGGGCGATGTTGTTCTGGGGGATGATTTCCTCACCCCGGACAGTATTGTCGAAGATGAGCTTCGCGCCCGGCGCGAGCGTCGCCGCGCGTTCTCGCTCAATAAATCGCCGCTGACGCGCAAGATCATCACCTTCAACCTGATCGCACTGAATGTGCTTGTGGCGGGGGTTCTGTTCCTGAATTCCTCGCGCGACACGCTGGCCGTGCAACGCGCCAACCGAATGGTGGCCGAGGTAGAGTTGGTCGCCGATGTGCTGGAAGCGCGCCTGCCCGCCGGTGCGCCGGTCAACCTAGCCACGGGTGACGGCATTGATGTGCCGGACACGCTGGCCGGGCTGGACCTGCGCGAGGGCGAAGAAGTGTTCGTCTACGATCTGGCCGAAGGGCTGATCGCGTCGGATGCCGGGCACGGCATAATGCAGACCGCAAGCACCTATAGCGATCGCAACGGCCGCACCGTCATTCTGGACACGCTGGAAACCATTTGGGACGCGGTGTCCCGCGTCTTTCCTGACAATGGCAGCGGGGTCGAAGTGCCCAGCATCGAGGATCAAACCGCCGGACTGGTTCCCGCCGCGCTGGCAGGCGGGGCGCAAATCCGCACCCTGCGCGACGCTACCGGCAGCACGGTCTATTCCGTGGCCACGCCGGTCATCCACAACGGCAATGCCGTGGGTGTGGTCGCGTTGGCCTCTGTCGCAGGTGAAATCGACCAGATGGTGCGAATGGAACGCGAGCGTGTTTTGCAGATGTTCCTGATCGCCACCTTGGTATCCATCGGGCTCAGCCTTGTGCTTGCCTCGACGATTTCCAATCCGCTGTCCGATCTGGCCGCTGCGGCCGAACTGGGGCATGGTCGCGATCATGGATCATCGGCCCCCAGTCGCATTCGCATTCCCGACCTCACCGCGCGCCCCGATGAAATCGGGCGGCTGTCAGGGGCGCTGCGCGGCATGGTCACCGCGCTTTACGACCGTATCGACAGCAACGAACAGTTTGCCGCTGACGTGGCGCATGAAATCAAGAACCCGCTGGCCTCGCTCCGCTCGGCCGTGGGCACGCTGCGCGTGGTCAAACGCGACGATCAGCGCGAACGCCTGCTGGAGGTGATCGAGCATGACGTGCGCCGCCTCGACCGCTTGGTCAGCGACATCTCGAACGCATCGCGGCTGGACAGCGAACTGGTCAAGGAAGAGCAGGAACCCTTTGACCTATTGAAAATGCTGGGCAATCTCAGCGAATACCTTGGGCAAGAAGCCTCGACCCAAGGGATCGAATTCATCGCGGATCTACCCGAGAAGCCGATCATCATCCACGGGCTCGAAGCGCGTCTGGCACAGGTTTTCGTTAATCTTATCACCAACGCCATCAGCTTCTGCGAAGAGGGCGACGCGATCCGTGTCTGGGCCCGCCGCCGCGAAAACCGGGTGTTGGTGGTGGTCGAGGATACTGGCCCCGGCATCCCCGATCAGGCACTGGCAAAGGTGTTCAAACGCTTCTATTCCGAGCGGCCCGAACAGCAATACGGCAATAACTCCGGTCTTGGCCTTGCGATTTCGAAACAGATCGTCGAGGCGCATGGCGGCGTGATCTGGGCCGAGAACATCCGCCCCACCGATGCTGATATCACCTCTGATCCGCTGGGCGCACGGTTCGTCGTGGGCCTGCCGGTGTAGGATGGGCGCGGCCCCGTCCGAAACCACAGTTCATGCCAGCTGCATCGCCTTGGATGGCAAAGCGGTTCTGATCCGCGGCGCATCCGGCAGCGGCAAATCAGGGCTGGGGCTGGAATTGATGGCATTGGGCGCAAATTTGCTGGCCGATGACCGCGTGATCCTGACCCGCGTGGGGAACGCAATCATCGCCAGCTGCCCTCCCGCGCTCAACGGTATGATCGAGGCGCGGGGCATCGGCATTCTGAACGCCACCCCCTGCCCGCCCTGCCCCGTCGTCCTGATTGTCGATCTGGACAAGCCCGAACAAGAGCGGCTTCCGCCGCGTCGCAGCGAAAACCTGCTTGGGTGTCGGCTCCCACTGCTTCACAATGCTGGCATTAACCATTTTGCAGCAGCGATTCTGCAATATCTGAAGGCAGGTCGGCACGACACTGGCTGACCCGCCACCACAGGAGACGCGCGAAACCGATGAATGACTCGATCCAGACCGCCGAAGCCGGCACCGGACAGCGCATTGTGCTGGTCACCGGACCGTCGGGCGCGGGCCGCTCCACCGCGATCAATGTGTTGGAGGATCTGGGCTTCGAGGCGATCGACAACCTGCCGCTCAGCATCTTGCCGCGGCTTTTGGACGGGCCGCCGCCAAACCGGCCCATGGCGTTGGGACTAGACGTGCGCAATCGCGATTTCTCGGTCAATGCGCTAATCGAAACCATCGACCGGCTGGGCGATATTTCGGGAATTACGCCCGACCTGCTGTATCTTGACGCGCAGCGCGACGTTCTGCTGCGCCGCTATTCGGAAACCCGCCGCCGCCACCCCATGTCCCCCGGCGAAAGCGCAGACGAAGGCATTCGCCGCGAACTGGACCTGCTGGTCCCGATCCGCGCCCGCGCCGATATCCTGATCGAAACCTCGGACCTGTCCCCCCATGATCTGCGCGCGGAACTGGAAGGGTTCTTTGCCGGCAAGGGTGGGCGCACACTGGCAGTTTCCGTCAACAGTTTCAGCTATAAACGCGGCCTGCCGCGCGGCATGGACATGGTGTTCGACTGCCGTTTCCTGCGCAATCCTTACTGGAACCCGGCCCTGCGCGCGCTGGACGGGCGCGACGAGGACGTGGCCGATTACATCGCGGAAGACAGCCGCGCCCTGCCCTTTTTTGACAAGGTGCGTGAATTGACCCTGATGCTGCTGCCAGCCTACCGCGAGGAAGGAAAAGCGCATTTTGCCATCGGGTTCGGATGCACCGGCGGGCAACACCGATCGGTTGCCCTTACGGAATTACTGTCCAAGGCCCTTGCGGACGAGGACTGGCAGGTGTCAATTAGACATCGCGAACTGGAGCGGCGGGAAACCGTGCTGCCCGGGTCGCGCAACGCTTCGTAAAGCTGGGAGAAGGCGGGCTTGCTCGGAATAGTGATCGTGGCGCATGGGGGGTTGGCCCGGGAATACCTGGCTGCCGTTGAGCATGTCGTGGGCAAACAGCCCGGCATCCGCGCGATTTCCATCGAGGCCGACCATGACCGCAGCGCCAAGCAAGGCGAGATTTGCGCCGCCGCCGACGAGGTGGACACCGGCGACGGGGTCGTCGTGGTCACGGATATGTTCGGCGGGTCGCCCTCGAACCTGTCCTTGCGCGCCTGTCAGCCGGGCGGGCGGCGGTTTCTGTACGGCGCAAACCTGCCCATGTTGGTAAAACTGGCCAAAAGCCGCCACCTTCCGGTTGGTGACGCGGTGCGCGCGGCAATGGAAGCAGGTCGCAAGTATATTGACACGCAGAACATTTCCACGGACTAGGCTTGTTTATGACCGATACAGTGACCCGCCATTTTGACATCATCAATGAAAAGGGGCTTCATGCCCGCGCCTCTGCCAAGTTCGTCGAGGTGGCCGAAGGGTTCGACGCGCGCGCCGAGGTCAGCCGCGACGGGATGTCCGCCAGCGGCGACAGCATCATGGGGCTTTTGATGTTGGCAGCAGCGAAGGGAAGCACTATTGAGGTCCAGACCTCAGGCCCTGATGCCGTGGCCTTGGCCGATGCTTTGGAAGCATTGGTAGCCGACCGGTTCGGGGAAGATATGTAAGATCCGTCCCCTGCCCGGTCAGGCGGGGAGCGGAGTGGAAAAGTGGTGGCAGACCGAGTGGTGGAAAGCACTGAAAACGAAACCGGCGCCGCGGCGCCGTCAGACGTCGTATTCACCAAATACGACCGGCGAAGCTTGACCTACGCCAACAGCTTTGACAGCCCGCTGCAATCCACCGTGATCCGCAGCATCGAATGGCTGACAGGCAAGATTACCATCATCAAGCTGATCCGCCAGTTCGAGAAGACCGGAGCACCTTCGGGGCAGCCGTTCTGGCGCGCGGCATTGGACGTGATGGGTATCCCGCTGACCACCCCACAAGAACAGATTGATCGCATCCCCGCCGAGGGGCCGGTGGTGGTGGTTGCAAACCATCCGCATGGCATGGTGGATGGGATGATCCTGGCCGACCTGATCGGTCGCCGTCGTCCCGATTACAAGATCCTGACCCGCGCGATCCTGACCGGCATCGACGAGGTCGCCGCCAGCTACATGATCCCCGCGCCCTTTCCGCATGATCCCGAAGCGCAAGTGAAATTCAAGGAAATGCGTGCCGACGCGATGGACCTGCTGAAAAATGGTGGCGTGGTCAGCCTGTTCCCGTCGGGCGTGGTGGCCAGTTCGAAAACCATGCTCGGCCCCGCGGAAGAGGCCGAGTGGAACGTGTTCACCGCGCAGTTGATCCGCCGGTCCGGTGCACGGGTCTTGCCCATCTTTTTCCCAGGCGCGAATTCACGCTGGTATCAGATGGCGAACCGGATTTCCGCGACCATGCGGCAGGGGCTGCTGCTGCACGAGATCGTCCACAGCTGCAACAAGCCGCAATCCCCCGTGGTGGGCGAGCCGCTGAACGACATGCAGATGGAATTGCTGCACAAGAACCCGCGCGAATTCATGTCGTGGCTGCGCGACCATACGCTGTCGCTGGGTCAGCCGGGCTAGAGTCTGTGGACAATCGGGATTCCCAATTGATCAAATTTCTGATTCAAGCTTCCAAAATGGAGGTTTGAATGACCGAAGATCGGTTTGTGGTATCGGACGGATTGTGGGCGCGGCTTGAACCGTGCCTGCCCGGCAAGGCCAGTGACAGTGGCGTGACTGCGAAGGACAATCGGCTTTTCTTTGAGGCGGTTCTCTGGCGTGTTCGAACTGGTTCTCCCTGGCGCGATCTTCCAGCGGACTTTGGCAACTGGAACACTCAGTTTCGGCGTTTTCGTCGATGGGCAAAGACGGGTGTTTTTGAGAGACTTTTCAAAGCGATAAGCCATGATCCCGACCTTGAATACGCGCTCATCCCCTCTCGGCAGATCTCTGCGTGATCGCCTGTCGGGCAATGGACGGGACAATTGTTCAAGTTCATCAGAAGGCGACGGGCGGAGTTGAGGGGATCAGGATTTGATCCGGTGGATCAAATACCCCCGATACGGGGACTCAAAATCACGCCATCGG
>DFBX01000042.1 GCA_002366795.1 Rhodobacteraceae bacterium UBA3069
CCCTGCGCTGTGAAAAGACAGTATCGTCGTTCCGCGCCTTTGTTTCTTTAGCCTGTACTATGGTATTGCTCGCCTAAATGAAGACGCCACCTAAGGCGAAACCCAGCCCCTTACTGACCCAAAGCGCGGTGCAGAACACGCATCTGCGCATCGGCCAGACAGGCGGGCACCTCAATACCGAAAAACCGCCCCCATGATCGGGGGCGGTTTCATTACTGGCACAACGGATCGCGCGACCGATCAGGCCGGGCGTTTGGTGGTGCGCAAATAAGGCAGTTTAACGTCAATATCACCGAATTTTTCGCGCGCCTGATCGTCGTTCAAGGACAGCGCAACGATCACATCCTGACCGGCGGTCCAATTCGCGGGTGTTGCAATCGGCTCTCCGTAAGTGGCTTGCAGACCGTCCAGCGCACGCAGCACCTCGGCAAAGTTACGGCCGACTGACATTGGATAGGTCATGATTAGCTGCACTTTCTTGTCCGGCGAGATGATAAAGACCGAACGCACCGAGGCAGAATCGGCAGCAGTGCGCCCGTCAGGCAGGTATGCCTCGGCCGGCAGCATGTCGAACAGTTTAGACACTTCCAGCGACTCATCCGCGATGATCGGGAAACCTGCCTCGGCGCCCGAGAAGGATTCGATGTCGGATTTCCATTTCACATGCTCGTCCGCGCCATCGACCGACAGGCCGATCACCTTGGTGTTGCGCTTGACCCATTCGTCGGCCATCTGTGCAACCGCGCCGAATTCGGTCGTGCAGACGGGGGTGAAATCCTTGGGGTGAGAGAACAGGATGGCCCAGCTATCACCGATCCAGTCGTGAAAAGTGATCGTGCCCTGATCCGTCTCGGCAGTGAAATTGGGAACGATGTCGTTAATGCGAAGGCCCATGGGAATCTCCTTTATCCAAGGCTGTAACGTGACGTTGCCAGTATTAGATAGATAGCGGCGCAGCCATTTGCACCCCCTCTCTTGCGAAGGTTTGACCACAGTGACAGAGTGACGCGAATCCGGCGGGATGATATTTTGCCAAGCGGAAACGCTGCGCCGGAAACGTGATATCAGGAGGTTATCAAGATGATCGAGAAACGTCAGTTCTACATCAATGGCGAATGGGTCGACCCGGCCACGCCGAACGACCATAATGTGATCGACCCCAGCACGGAAGAGCCATGCGCCGTGATCTCGCTTGGCGGCGATGCGGATGTCAACGCCGCCGTTGCCGCCGCCAAGGCCGCCTTCCCGGCATGGATGGCGACCCCGCCGGCAGAGCGGATCGCGCTGGTCGAAAAACTGCTGGAAATCTACAAGCGCCGCGGCGAGGAAATGGGCGAGGCGATCTCGCTTGAGATGGGCGCGCCGATTGACATGGCCAAGACCCAGCAGGTCGGGGCCGGGATGTTCCACATCAGCAACTTTATCAAGGCGGCCAAGGATTTCGAATTCAGCCGCCCGCTGGGCGACCACGCCCCCAACGACCGCATCATTTATGAACCGGTCGGCGTTTGCGCGCTGATCACCCCGTGGAACTGGCCGATGAACCAAGTCACGCTGAAAGTGGTCGCTGCGGCCATCGCGGGCTGCACCATGGTTCTGAAACCGTCCGAGGAATCGCCGCTTGACGCTGTCCTGTTCGCCGAGATGATGGACGAGGCAGGCTTCCCCAATGGCGTGTTCAACCTTGTGAACGGCGACGGCATGGGCGTGGGCAGCGCGATGACCTGCCACCCCGACGTGGATATGGTCAGCTTTACCGGCTCGACCCGCGCGGGCATTGCCATTTCGAAAAACGCGGCCGAAACGCTGAAACGGGTCCACCTGGAACTGGGCGGCAAGGGTGCCAACATCATTTTCGCCGATGCGGATGACAAGGCTGTCAAGCGCGGCGTCATGCATATGATGAACAACACTGGTCAGTCCTGTAACGCACCCAGCCGGATGCTTGTGCAGAAGGGCATTTACGATCAGGCCGTCGAAACGGCCGCAGAGGCTGCGGGCAAGATCACAGTCGGCAACTCGCATGACTCCGGTCGCCACATTGGCCCCGTCGTGAACGAGGCTCAGTGGAATAAGATTCAGGGGCTGATCCAGAAGGGTATCGACGAGGGCGCGCGGCTGGTCGCCGGCGGCCTGGGTCGCCCTGACGGGCTGAACAAGGGCTTTTACGTCCGCCCCACAGTCTTTGCCGATGTGAATAACGAGATGACCATCGCACGCGAGGAAATCTTTGGACCGGTCCTGTCGATCATCCCGTTCGAGACCGAAGAAGAGGCGATCCAGATCGCCAATGATACGGTTTACGGCCTGACCAACTACGTTCAGACGCAGGACAGCACCCGCGCCAACCGCTTGGCCACGCAGTTGCGCTCTGGCATGGTGGAAATGAACGGCGCATCGCGCAGCGCCGGTGCGCCCTTCGGCGGCATGAAGCAGTCGGGCAATGGGCGCGAAGGTGGCGTTTGGGGAATCGAGGATTTCCTCGAAGTCAAAGCCGTCGCAGGCTGGACCCCGGAATAACACCACGTCGCCAGCAATAGAACAGGGCCGCCAGACGAATCAGGCGGCCCTTTTTTCATACACGAACACAAAAAGAAAACGCCCCGCCGGATCAACCGACGGGGCGCTTTTATTCAGGATTGAAAGGGGCTTATGCCTCCTCTTCGTCCACTTTGGTGATCTCTTCGCCGGTTTCCTGATCGACCATTTTCATGGCCAGACGGACCTTGCCGCGATCGTCAAAGCCCAGCAGCTTGACGTAGACTTCTTGACCTTCCTTCAGAACGTCCGAAGGATGGTTCAGGCGGCGGTTTTCGATCTGGGACACGTGGACCAGACCGTCGCGCTTGCCAAAGAAATTCACGAAAGCGCCGAAATCGACGATTTTCACTACGGTGCCTTTGTAGACTTTGCCTTCTTCCGGCTCTGCCACGATCGAATGGATCATGTCATATGCCTTCTGGATGGCTTCACCATTGGCCGACGCAATCTTGATGATACCGTCATCGTTGATATCGACCTTCGCACCCGAGGTTTCCACGATTTCGCGGATGACCTTGCCGCCGGAGCCGATCACTTCACGGATCTTGTCGGTCGGGATCTGCATGGTTTCGATGCGCGGCGCGTGGGCCGAGAAGTCGCCAGCGCCGGACAGCGCCTTGTTCATCTCACCCAGGATGTGCAGACGGCCAGCCTTGGCTTGATCCAGGGCTTTTTCCATGATCTCGGGCGTGATGCCTGCGACCTTGATGTCCATCTGCAAGGACGTGATGCCTGCTTCGGTGCCTGCAACCTTGAAGTCCATGTCGCCGAGGTGATCCTCGTCGCCAAGGATGTCGGTCAGAACCGCGTAGGAACCGTCTTCCTCAAGGATCAGGCCCATGGCCACACCGGCCACGGCCGCCTTGAGCGGAACGCCCGCATCCATCATCGACAGCGAACCGCCACAGACCGAAGCCATGGAGGAAGAGCCGTTGGATTCGGTGATTTCCGACACCAGGCGCAGGGTGTAGGGGAAATCGGTCGGGGCGGGCAGAACAGCCTGAAGGGCACGCCATGCCAGTTTCCCGTGGCCGATTTCGCGACGACCCGGACCGCCAACACGGCCAACCTCGCCCACCGAATAGGGGGGGAAGTTGTAGTGCAGCAGGAAGTTGGATTTGAAGTTGCCGTGCAGCGCGTCGATGAATTGTTCGTCATCGCCGGTGCCCAGCGTGGTCACGACCAGGCTCTGGGTTTCACCACGGGTGAACAGGGCAGAGCCGTGGGTCCGCGGCAGCAGGCCGGTTTCGCACTCGATGGCGCGCACTTGGTCCAGCGCACGGCCGTCGATCCGCTTGCCTTCTTTCACCACGGTGCCACGCAGCACGGTGGATTCCAGCTTTTTCAACGCGGAACCAAGGTTCGGATCTTCAAGCTGTTCCTCGGTCAGGGCGGCCTTGATGTCTTCTTTCGCGGCGGCCACGGCAGCGACGCGCTCTTGCTTGTCGATGATCGCATAGGCGGCGTGCATCTTGTCTTCGCCGGCGGCTTTCACAGCGGCAAACAGGTCGCTGTAATCCGGCGGGGTGAAGTCGAACGGCTCTTTCGCGCAATCTTCGGCCAGATCGATGATCAGGTCGATGACGGGCTGGATTTGCTGGTGGGCAAAGTTCACGGCGCCCAGCATTTCGGTCTCGGACAGCTCATATGCTTCGGATTCGACCATCATCACGGCGTCTTTGGTGCCGGCGACAACCAGATCAAGGCGCTGCTCGGGGTTGTTGCGCAGGTCCTGCATGTCGTCCACAGTCGGGTTGAGGACATATTCGCCATCAACGAAACCAACGCGGGCACAAGCGATCGGACCCATGAACGGCGCGCCGGAAATGGTCAGCGCGGCAGAGGCAGCGATCATCGCCACGATGTCCGGGTCATTTTCCAGATCGTGCGACAGCACGGTGCACATCACCAGGACTTCGTTCTTGAAGCCGGGCACGAACAGCGGGCGGATCGGACGATCGATCAGACGCGCGGTCAGGGTTTCCTTCTCGGTGGGGCGGGCCTCACGCTTGAAAAAGCCGCCGGGCACTTTACCCGCAGCATAGTATTTTTCCTGGTAGTGGACGGTCAGCGGAAAGAAATCCTGCCCTTCCTTTTGTTTGCGGGCAAAGGTCACGTTGGCCATGACCGAGGTTTCACCCAGCGTGGCGATGACAGAGCCATCAGCCTGACGGGCAATCTTGCCCGTTTCCAGTGTCAGCGTTTCATCGCCCCACTGCATTGTTTTCGTCGTAACGTTAAACATCTATCGTTTCCTATCAGGGAGCGCTCCCGGCCTTCCGGGTCTCCCGTTTGAATGGCGGCCCCATTGCCGCCGACCCCCTTCATCATTTCATGCGCCGGGGTCAAAGCGTCACGTCTCAGATGCTGCGCCCATACACGGTTTGGGCATAGAATGAAAGGAAAAGCAGGCGGACGTGCCGATCTGCCTTTTTGGTCACGGGGCGACCATCCTCGATCCGCTGCTTTCCGACCCACCGTAAAGCTGAAACGCAAAACGCCCGCTCTGATCAGAGCGGGCGTTTCTGAATTCCGGTGCGGCGCGATTAACGGCGCAGGCCCAGACGACCGATGAGCGAGGTATAACGCCCTTCGTCCTTGGCTTTCAGGTAATCCAGCAGCTTACGACGCTGAGCAACCATTTTCAGAAGGCCACGGCGACCGTGGTTGTCCTTCTTGTGAGTCTTGAAATGCTCGGTCAGGGTCTTGATGCGCGAGGACAGGATAGCAACCTGGACTTCGGGCGAACCGGTGTCGCCTTCCTTGGTTGCGTATTCTTTCATGACGCGTGCTTTTTCTTCGACAGTGATCGACATCGGTCTCTCCTTTAAAGGTTGGTGTTGGGGCGCAAGCCGGGATGTCGTCCAGCAAGGTCCATAGGTACCGCCGCAGGTTTCCCAAAAGGGATTCCCCAAGGCGATGCGGGCGTATAGGAGGATTCCCCCCAAAAGGCAAAGGAAAAAGGGCCCGGTCAGCCCGCCATCAACGTGGCGAAATCCGTGTTCGAAATCATGGTGATCTGGTCCAGCGTCAAACCGCCCGCCCCGCCAAGCGTCGCGACCTCTTGCCCGTCCACCATAAGATGCACAAAGCCATCCTCATCTTCGGACAGGGCCACATCGGGGTCCGATCCGTCATCTTCGAAGACGATCATCAGGCTGTCCTCCGCCGGGTCGAAATCCTGCACATCCGCCGGGTCTGTGATCCAGTCACCCAGCACCACGGTATCCGCGCCGGTGCCGGTGTGGACCGTGTCGAACGCGCCCGCCACGATCTCGTCATCGCCATCGCCGCCGTTCAGGAAATCGGCGTCTTGCGCATCTGTCAGGTCCGGGTTGACACCCAAAAGCGCATCATCCCCCGCCCCGCCGAACAGGGTATCTGCACCGCCCTGCCCGTCCAGCGCATCATTGCCGTCATTGCCATGCAGGGCGTCATCGCCCTCGCCCCCGCGCAGCTGGTCCGCGCCGGTGCCGCCGATCAGGCTGTCGTCGCCTTCTTCGCCCATCAAGGTGTCATCGCCCATGTAACCGTTCAGCTCATCGCCCGCGGCCCCACCGAACAGCAGATCATTCGCATCTTCGCCGCACAGAGTATCTGCCCCGTCGCCGCCCACCAGCATGTCGTCGCCTTCGCCGCCAAGTATCTCGTCATCACCCTCGCCGCCGGTCACACTGTCCGCGCCTTCGGCCCCGTCCAGAATATCGTCGCCCGCGCCGCCACTGATCGCTTCATCCGCGTTGCTGCCGTCGATCGTGTCGGCACCGTCGCTGCCTTGGACAAGGTCCAGATCCTTTTCCATTTCGGACACGTCGTCGGGCGTGTCGGGCTGGTCATCCGCAAACAGTGCATCGAACCCCACGAACGCGGTGCCCAGCACCATCGCCCCCATCATTCCAGCCAGCAAAATCATCGTTCAGACCCCACACATAACCCTAGGACACAAGCCCCCGCACAAGAAAGCCATATCGTCCCCCTTCGGGTCAAATCCAATAGTATTAACAGGTTAAACCTTCTATAATGCGAACAAGTGACCTTACTGCATCCCCTGCCGGATCATTTCGGCAATCTGCGTGGCCCAATTTCCGATCACCGGCAGAAATTCGATCTGCGACAGCCAGAACGCCGCCAAAGACACCAGCGCCGTGGCCCCCACGACCGACCCAAGGCCAAACGCCAGCCCACGCATAAACTGGAAGAACACCAGCCGCGGAACCGAGTTGTGCAGCTTCACGAAACGGTGCCCGTTCAGCCGACGCACCTCTGCCGTCAGCCCGTCGAGGGACGAAACGATCTCTTCCGCCGTGATATGGCGGGCGACTTTTTCTTCGGGGGTATTGTCGGAAACGGTGTCGGACATGGGCTAGCCTTCGGGAAACCACAGCCGCGGCTGCTCTGAATAGGCAATATAAAGCGGATGTTTGGGATGGCCATCCTTGGTCAGGCCCAGATGATGCACAGGGCGGCCGGTGCTGCGCAACAGCGCCTCGACCACAGGGCCACGCTCCAGATGCGCACCATGAGTGCCCCATGCGGCGATGATCCGGTCGGCCCAATCGCAGCTATCGCGGATCGCATCGTCATTGCCCGGCCCCACCGGATCGGCGGCGGCACGCATCGCGCGCGGGTCGGTGTCGCGCCATGCGAAAATATTGGTCACCCGAAAGCCGCCGAACCCCAGAGCCCGCGCCCGCCGTTCGCAACGCTCCACCGTCGGATCATTCTGCACTTCGGTCGCGGTCGAGGGGTTCAGCATCACAAACAGCGCCTTTTCCTCCGCATCGTCCCACACCCGCGTCAGCAGGTAGCGGTAGCGTTCGCAATCCGAATAAACGGCGGTAGAGCGGGCATCGCCCTTCAGGAATTCGCGTGTGATCATGTCTGCGTTGTGCCGCAGCACCCGATGCGGATCAACCCTGCGGGTCCAGATTGAACACGCGGCTTGGGTGCAACTCGCCACCCTTCAACACGCCCACCGCCACCGGCACACCGTTATATGATGCCCAGCATTCCTCGCCATACTCAACGCCCGATGCGATCACCATGCCGGGGTTGCCATTGCGCAGGCGCACGGCCCCCTGATCTGTCGCCTTCACCTCTGGCAGGTCGGCCAGACCGATTTCCAGCGGCTGCACATAGGCATCCAGTTCGGGCGTGCGGGCCAGTTCCTCGATGCGGTCCAGCGTGATGCCATCCTCGGCATCGAACGGGCCGGACCAGATGCGCCGCAGCCATGCCACATGCCCGAAACAGCCAAGCGCCGCGCCCAGGTCACGGGCGATGGACCGGACGTAACCACCCTTGCCACAAGTCATTTCCAAAACAACGGTATCGGCGTCGGGGCGATCCTCCAGCAGCAGCTCCTCAACCCACAAAGGCCGCGCCGCAACCTCGAAATCCTCGCCATCGCGGGCCAGCTTATAGGCGCGCTGCCCGTCGATCTTCACGGCGGAAAACTTGGGCGGCACCTGCATGACATCACCCAGAAAGGCGGGCAAAGCCGCCTTGATCTGCTCGTCCGTGGGGCGCAGGTCGGATGTTTCGATCACCTCGCCCTCGGCATCGTCGGTATTGGTCGCAGCCCCCAAACGCACGGCGAAGCGATAGGCCTTCAACGCATCGGTGATGTAAGGCACAGTCTTGGTCGCCTCGCCCAGCGCCACGGCCAACACGCCCGTCGCCTCTGGGTCCAACGTGCCCGCATGGCCCGCCTTGTTGGCGTTTAGCGCCCAGCGCACCTTGTTCACCACCGCGGCCGAGGTGATTCCCGCGGGCTTGTCCACCACGACCCAGCCCGAGATGTCACGTCCCTTGCGCTTGCGCCCCATGATACTGCCCCTTGCATTGCAAAGCCGCGAGTTAGCCGCTTGACCCCACCCTGTCAAACCGCAGACCACACCCCTGCTTTCATTTTGCCAAAAAATACTCATGCGCCACACCCGCAGCGCAGGGCAACGTCGCTATTCGACTACACCGACAATCGGCTCCATGGGAAAGCCCGGATCGGACCGCCCCAGCGACGACGCATGCAACCGAGAGATATTGCCATCGAAATACAGCGCATTCGGAAGCTTCAATTCATCCCGGAACAGGCTGCCAAAGGCATGGAAGGTCACCGCGTTGTTGGAAATGGCAAACACCACCCGACGCCCATCGGCCGAGGTGCCAACCCCGTTGCGCAGATAGCGCGAGGTGCTGCCGCGCAAAAACCGTGGATGCAAATCGCCATCAATCACCAGCATCGGGCCGGATTGGGTGGCATAACGGCAATCAGGCTTTTGCGCTTCAAACGCCAATGTTTCGATCACGTCGGCACGCCCTGTGCCCATGCAGAACACCCCGTTCGGCAGCATCCCGAAATTGCCCGGCCCCGCGCTGGTGACCAGCCCCTGCGCCACGCTATCGCCATCGGAATACAGGCCCACCGGCGCACGGTCAGGGTGATACATGCCCGCGTTCATGCCAAAGGCCAACGTCTTGCCGTCCTTGGCCAAAGCCTCGTCAATACGGATGAAATGCCCCCAGACGCGGGTGTCGTCCTCTTGCAGGAACAGCCGCAGATCCTCGGTGGCGGCACCCACTTCGCAGACGGTATAGCTGTTACCCTGATAGGTCAGGTCGCGGCAATCGACGGCCAGGGCTGGCGTGGCCCATAGCATCGCCAGCAGGAACAGCCCACGCATGGAGCTATTCCTTCTTGTCCTGATCCGAATCCAGATCCCGGCGTACGGCGTCCTGCGACAACAGGCGGCGCGTCTCGTCCATCCGGTCAAAGGTCTCGTCCAGCTGGAACCGCAGCTCGGGCGAATGTTTCAGCCCCAGCTTCTTACCGATCATGCGGCGCAATTCGCCCTGGTTGCGGGCCAGCAGCCCCACGACCTCTTCCTTGCCGATCCCGCCAAGCGGCAGCACGAATACCGTCGCCACCCGCAAATCGGATGTGACGCGCACCTCGCCCACGGTGATGGACATGCGGTTCAAATCGGGGTCGTGGATATCGCCCCGCATCAAGATGTCGGACAGGCCACGGCGGATCAACTCGCCCACGCGCAACTGGCGTTGGCCGGGTCCGGCGCCTTCACTATGTCGGTTCTTTGCCATGTCACCGCAGATAGTGCCTATGCGGGGCTTTGCCAAGCGCGCAATCGGCCTGTATGCAGTGCCGGACATTTAATTCGAGGGGACAAGAGCCATGACGGGCAAGCCGGGGATCGTGATCACGGGCGCATCGGGGCGCATGGGGCAAATGCTGATTGAAACGGTGCGCGCCTCTGACAAGGCCGAACTGGTCGGCGCGGTCGAACGCAAGGGCCACGATTGGGTGGGCCGCGACCTGGGCAGCTGCATGGGCGGGGCCGAGATTGGCGTGACCGTCACCGATGACGCACTGGAGGCATTTTCCCGCGCGCAGGCCGTGATCGACTTTACCGCCCCCGCCGCAACGGTGGAATTCGCCGCGCTGGCCGCGCAAGCCCGCGCCGTGCATGTGATCGGCACCACCGGCCTGTCGCAAGACGATTTGGCCAAGATCGAGGCCGCCGCCCGCCACGCCGTCGTGGTCCGCGCAGGCAACATGAGCCTTGGCGTGAACCTTCTGGTGCAACTGACCCGCCAAGTGGCCGCCGCACTGGACGAGGATTACGATATCGAGATCATCGAACAGCATCACCGCCACAAGGTCGATGCGCCCTCTGGCACCGCCCTGATGCTGGGCGAAGCCGCCGCCGCTGGGCGCGGCGTGTCACTTGCCGCGGTATCTGATCGCGGCCGCGACGGCATCACCGGCGCACGCGAGGCAGGTCACATCGGATTCCACGCCATCCGCGGCGGCGACATTGTGGGCGATCATGACGTGATGTTCGCCGCCGATGGCGAACGCATCACCCTGCGCCACGTGGCCAGCGACCGATCCGTCTTTGCCCGCGGCGCAGTCAAGGCCGCGATCTGGGGACAGGGCAAGAAACCCGGCGAATATGACATGATGGATGTTCTGGGCCTGAAAACCTGATCCGGCTCAGGAAAACTGCGCCCACGCTGCCCCGCGGAGGGGCACCGCGCCCGCGCCCGCCGTTGCCGGGCCAGCACCCGGCCTTCATTGTTCCGCAAATACCTCTGCGGGCCATCAGCCTCAAACACATCCTCAGAAATCGACCGCGATTCCCTTCTTCTCCCAATCGCCATAGCGCACGGGTTCAGGGCCATCGCGCCCGCCCAATTCCTTGGGCAATTCCGTTTCGGCAGCTTTACGGCGGCGTTCCGCGGCTTCGGCCAGGGCGCGCTGTGCCGCGGAGGGCAGGTCTTTGCGGATTTGATCGCTCATCGCTCTCTTCCTTGGCAGGGCTTTGACTGATATAGCCCCGATCCAGCCAAGTGCCAAGGAACAAGAGACATGAGCCAATCCACCCCCCGCCGCAGCGCCGCATGGATGCTGGACCAGATCATTGGCGAGGGGCGGCTGATGTCGGAACTGCTGGGCGGCGGTGCTGTGGAACGGCTGGAACCCGCCGACCGCGCCCGTGCGCAGCGCCTTGTGCATGATACGTTGCGCGGGATCGAACGCGCCGACCGCGTCTTGCAAAAACATCTGCGCAAGCCACCGCCCCTGTCGGTGCAGAACGTGCTGCGCCTTGGCACGGTCGAGCTTTGCAATGACGGCGATGCCCATGGGATCGTCAATGAATGCGTTGCCATCGTCGGCGCCAACAGCCGGACCGCAGCCATGAAAGGGCTGGTCAACGCGGTGCTGCGCAAGGTCGCCGCCACCGGACCCGAGCATTGGGCCAACATGCGTATCCCGCGCCTTCCGAAATGGCTGCGCGGCCCGCTGGTCGAGGCATGGGGCCCCGAAGCCGTGGCCGGGATGGAGGCCGCGCAATTCGCAGGCGCCCCCCTGGATGTGACCGCCAAGGGGGATGCGGCGGCCGTGGCCGGTGCCTTGGGCGGCACGGTTTTGCCCACCGGATCGGTGCGCCTGCAAGATGCGGGCCAGGTGACGGCCCTGCCCGGTTTCGATGCGGGCGACTGGTGGGTGCAGGATGCCGCCGCCGCCATGCCCGCGCGGCTTTTGAACGCGCAGCCCGGTGAAAAGGTGCTGGACATGTGCGCCGCCCCCGGTGGCAAGACCATGCAACTGGCCGCGACCGGCGCGGATGTGACCGCGCTGGATATTTCCGCGTCTCGCATGGCGCGGGTCGAGGAAAACCTTTCCCGCGTGGGTCTGACCGCGACGCTGATCACCGGCGATGCACTGGAACACGAGGGGCAGTATGACGCGATCCTGCTGGATGCGCCCTGTTCGGCCACAGGCACCATGCGCCGCCACCCCGACCTGCCCTATGCCAAGGACGGGTCCGAATTCGGCGCGCTGATCGGCTTGCAGGAACAGATGATCGACCATGCCCTGACCCTTTTGAAACCCGGCGGGCGGCTGGTGTTCTGCACCTGCTCCTTGCTGCCGGACGAGGGCGAGGTGCAGATCGACGAGGCGCTGGAACGTCACGCGGGTCTGCGCGTAATCGAGGGCGCTGAGATCCCCGGCCTTGATCCCGCATGGCGCACCGCCAAGGGAGGCATTCGCCTGCGACCGGATTACTGGCCCGAACTGGACGGAATGGACGGATTCTACATGGCCTGCCTGACCGTCTGACGCCGGGTTATCCGAAAAATGCGGGAGCCTCCGGCGGGAGTATTTTCGGCAAAATGAAACCGGGGGCCGGTTTTCTGCGGTGACTCGGGACATTGCTTTGGATATGATCGGCTGCAATTGACGCGATAAAACCCGCGCGAGAGGCAGTGCAGATGTCCGCAGACCAGACCTTGGCCATGCGCCTAACACGGTTGCATAACCGATTGACCGCACGTCTTAGCACGTTGTCGCGGCCCGCAACCGCGTTTGTCAGCCAGCCGGAACCGCGCAGCATCGGCAGCTTTGCCAAGGGCCGGCAGTTGGTGGCAGGGAATTTCCTTTTCGCGGGCTACCTGGTCGAAGCATCGGACAAAAGTATCTGGGACATTGCCGCGCCCGACCCGGAATTTGACGATGAATTGCATGGGTTTGCATGGCTGGACGATCTGGCCGCGGTGGGCGATCCGAAAACGCGCGGCGCGGCGCAGGCTTGGCTTTGGGAATGGATAGACCGCTATGGATCGGGGCGCGGGCCGGGATGGACGCCTGACCTGACCGGGCGGCGCATGATCCGCTGGATCAGCCACGCATTGTTCTTGTTGCACGGGCGTGACAAGGCGCAATCGGATGCGTTTTACCGGTCCTTGGCGCAGCAGGCGAATTTTTTGGGGCGGCGCTGGCCAGCGGCCTTGCCGGGCTTGCCCCGGTTCGAGGCCCTGACCGGCCTGTTATATGCCGGCCTGACGCTGGAGGGGATGGAGCGCCACGCGGAACCCGCCGCCAAGGCGCTGGCCCGCGAATGCAAATCGCAGGTTGATGCGCAAGGCGGCATTCCCACCCGCAACCCAGAAGAATTGCTTGAGGTTTTCACCCTGCTGACCTGGGCCGCCGCCGCGCTGCACGAAGTGGGCCAGGAACCGCTGGAGGCACACGAGGCCGCGATCGAACGCATTGCCCCCACCCTGCGCACCCTGCGCCATGCGGACGGATCGCTGGCGCGGTTCCATGGTGGCGGCAAGGGGCTGGAGGGGCGGCTGGACGCGGCGCTGGCGGCCTCGGGTGTCAGCGAACGCAATCCCGACGGGCTGTCCATGGGCTATGCGCGGCTGGCGGCGGGGCGCACCACGGTGATTGTCGATGCCTCTGTCCCGCCCAGCGGGCGCGCCTCGGGGCAGGCGCATGCCTCGACCTTGGCGTTCGAGATGACATCGGGGCGGCGGCCAGTGATCGTGAATTGCGGATCGGGTGCCAGTTTCGGGCCTGAATGGCGCAGGGCGGGGCGCGCAACGCCCAGCCACTCCACCCTCTCGCTTGAAGGATATTCCTCTGCCCGGCTGGGCGAGGCGCGGGCCCGCGCCGAATGGCTGGTCGATGCGCCAACCCGCGTGCCGATCCAGATCGGTCATGCGCCCGACGGCACCCGTTTCGAAGGCGGCCATGACGGGTATATCAAGACCCACGGGCTGACCCATGCCCGCGTTCTGGAACTGACCTTCGACGGGCGCGGCATGGTGGGAGAGGATGCGCTTTACGCGATTGAGGAAAGCGACCGCCGCCGCCTTGACCAGCACCTGACCGACAGCAAGTTGCAGGGCGTGCCGTTCCAGCTGCGGTTCCATTTGCACCCTGACGTGGATGCGACCATCGACATGGGCGGCGCGGCGGTGTCGCTTGCCCTGAAAAGCGGCGAGATGTGGATTTTCCGCCATGACGGGCGCGGAACGCTGACGTTAGAGCCGTCGGTCTACCTTGAAAAGGGGCGGCTGCGGCCGCGCGCCTCGGCGCAGATCGTGCTGTCCTCTCACGCTGTGGGATATGCCACCAAGCTGCGCTGGTCGCTCAGTAAGGCGCAGGACAGCGGCATCAGCCTGCGCGATCTGAACCGCGATGACCCGTTCCAGCAGGCCGAAGACAGCGATCGGACCGAATAAACCCGCTCAACGGGGCGAATCCACTGCTTTTCCCCGCATTTTAGCGGCGCTGCGGCATTCTGGTGGTTCTATCCCGCGCTGGAATGGCGTAAGCGGCGCGTGACACCAATATGCGGCCCTGCCCGCCGCCAAGCTGCCCTTGGAGAGCCATATGACCGACCTTTACCCCGCCAAACGCGCGCTGATTTCCGTTTCCGACAAGACCGGCCTGATCGAGCTGGCCAAATCGCTGGAGGCCCGCAGGGTCGAGATCCTGTCCACCGGCGGCTCTGCCAAGGCGATGCGGGATGCGGGTGTGGCCGTGAAAGACGTGGCCGATGTGACCGGCTTTCCCGAAATGATGGATGGCCGCGTCAAGACCCTGCACCCCAAGGTGCATGGCGGCCTGCTGGCCCTGCGCGACAATGCCGAACATACCGCCGCGATGGATGAACACGGGATCGGCGGGATCGACCTGCTGGTGGTGAACCTTTACCCGTTCGAGGCCGCGCTGGCCCGTGGCGCCGACTATGACGAGATGATCGAGAATATCGACATTGGTGGCCCCGCCATGATCCGCGCGGCCGCCAAGAACCACGGTTTCGTCACCACCGTGGTGGATGTCGAGGATTACGATGCGCTGCTGGCCGAACTGGACGGCAACGACGGCCAGACCTCTTACAGCTTCCGCCAGAAAATGGCGCAGATCGCATATGCCCGCACCGGTGCCTATGACGCGGCCGTTTCCACCTGGATGGCGAATGCCATTGGCGAACAGGCACCGCGCCGCCGCGTCGTGGCCGGCACGCTGGCGCAAACCCTGCGCTATGGCGAGAACCCGCACCAAAAGGCCGCGTTCTATGTCGATGGGTCCGACCGCCCCGGCGTGTCCACCGCCGAACAGCACCAGGGCAAGGAGCTGTCTTACAACAACATCAACGACACCGACGCCGCGTTCGAACTGGTGTCGGAATTCCTGCCGATGAACGGCCCCGCCTGCGCGATCATCAAGCACGCCAACCCTTGCGGCGTGGCGCGTGGCGACACGCTGCTGGACGCATATAAACGCGCCTTTGACTGCGACCGCACCTCGGCCTTTGGTGGCATTATCGCGCTGAACGGCACGCTGGACGGCGCCACTGCCGAGGAGATCAGCCAAATCTTCACCGAGGTGGTGATCGCCCCCGAAGCCGATGACGACGCCAAGGAAATCTTTGCGAAAAAGAAAAACCTGCGCCTTCTGACCACCGGCAAACTGCCCGAGGTCACCGCATCCGCCATGACCATTCGCCAGGTGGCGGGCGGCTACCTGTTTCAGGACAAGGACAATGGCCGCATCCTGATGGACGACCTCAAGGTCGTGACCAAGCGCGCCCCGACCGAGGCCGAAATGAACGACCTGCTGTTCGCATGGAAGGTCGCCAAACACGTCAAATCCAACGCCATCGTTTATGTCAAGGACGGCGCGACCGTCGGCGTGGGCGCGGGCCAGATGTCCCGCGTGGACAGCTGCCGCATCGCCGCCCGCAAATCACAGGATATGGCAGAGGCGCTGGGTCTGTCCGCCCCGCTGACCCAAGGGTCGGTCGTGGCGTCCGACGCGTTCTTCCCCTTTGCCGATGGCCTGCTGACCGCGGCCGAGGCCGGGGCCACGGCGGTCATCCAGCCCGGCGGCTCGATGCGCGATGACGAGGTGATCGCCGCCGCGGACGAGGCGGGCCTTGCCATGGTGGTAACCGGAATGCGCCACTTCCGCCACTAAAGGCGCTTTGATACAGGGCATAAGGCCCGAAAACATACCACTTTTCCGGCAAGTCTGTGATAAGCTTGCCGGAACGCATCCCTAGAATAAGGCGCGGGCAACACGCGCAAGGGGGCATGAGGCAGAGGAAAGAGCAGATGAAGCTGGTATTCTGGGTGGGGTTCTGGACCTTCCTGGCCGATCAGGCCAGCAAATATCTCGTGGTCCATATCCTGAACCTGCGCAATCTGGGCGAGATCGACGTGATCCCGCCCTATTTCAACCTGCGCATGGCGTGGAATTACGGCATCAACTTCGGCTTTTTGTCCGGCGACGCGCCGTTGACGCGCTGGGCATTGATCCTGACCGCGCTTGTGATCTCTGCCGCCGTGGTCTGGTGGATTCGCAAGGAACCGACCGGGCGCATGGGCTATATTTCCGCCGGATTGCTGGTGGGCGGGGCCATCGGCAACGTGGTGGACCGGCTGCTTTACGGCGCCGTTGCCGATTTCATCAACATGGGATGTTGCGGTTTCGACAACCCCTATGCCTTCAACATCGCCGATATCGCGGTCTTTGCCGGGGCCACCGGGCTGGTGCTTTTCGCCGGTGAAAAAAAGCCCGCGTGACGGGGCGATCTGTTTGGGTTAGTAAAGGGTCGGAACGATCCGGAGGGATGTAGGATGCGTATGATTGGTGCAGCAATGCTGGCAATCCTGGGGCTTTCGGCCTGCGGGGCCGATCGTGACATCGCCATGCGTGATTTGCGCAGCTTTACTGGAGGGCCGGATGAATTCATGGTGCTGCCTTCGAAACCTCTGGCAGAACCGGCATCTTACGCCGCATTGCCCGCGCCCACACCGGGCGGCAAGAACCTGACCGATGTGAACCCCAAGGGTGACGCGGTCGTGGCGCTTGGCGGCAAGGCATCGGCGCTCGAACCGGGTGCAGGCGTGCCCGTATCCGACGGCGCGCTGGTTCAATATGCCAGCCGCAACGGCGTGCAGCCGGGCATCCGCGAAACCCTTGCCAAGGAAGACGAGGATTTCCGCCGCCGCGCCTCGCGGTTCACCAAGATTCGTATCGTGCGCGTGGACCGCTACAACGATGCCTACAAGCGTGAACAGCTGAAAACCTATCCCACGCTCGAAGCATGGCGTCGCGCCGGTGCGCAGACGCCCTCGGCCCCTCCGCAGCAGTAAGATCACGCAGGGTTGAGCGTCCGCGTGCAGCGAATGGTTGATCGTTAACCATACGCTCATATGTTGAAGGCCAAATACCGGCTGATCTGGAGGAACCCCATGACCCGATTTCTCGCGCTTGCGGCGGCGCTGCTGTTCGCCCCGCTAAATGCATTTGCCGATGACTCGGTCACCGATTTCAAACTGGACAACGGGATGGAGGTCGTCGTGATCGAAGATCACCGCGCCCCGGTGGCGGTCCATATGGCCTGGTATCGCTCCGGCTCTGCCGATGAAACGCCGGGCGTGTCGGGCGTCGCGCATTTCCTGGAACACCTGCTGTTCAAGGGCACCGACACGCTGGAACCGGGCGAATTTTCCGCCACGGTCGCGCGCAATGGCGGCAATGATAATGCCTTCACCAGTTACGACTATACCGCCTATTATCAAAGGGTTGCAGCCGACCGTCTGGAACTGATGATGAAGATGGAAAGCGACCGCATGGTCAACCTGCGCCTAGACGAGGGCGACATCGAGACCGAACGCAATGTCATTCTGGAAGAGCGTAACCAGCGGGTCGATAATAACCCCTCGGCCCTGTTCCGCGAACAAAAAGGTGCCGTTCAATACCTCAACCACCGCTACGGCGTGCCGATCATCGGCTGGCGGCACGAGATGGAAAGCCTCTCGCTTGACGACGCGCTCTCCTATTACGGCACCTATTATTCGCCCAATAACGCGATACTGATCGTGGCGGGCGATGTCACCCCGGACGAGGTGAAAACCCTTGCCGAAAAATACTATGGCGTGATTCCCGCCAACCCCGACCTGCCCGAACGCATCCGCGCGATCGAGCCACCGCAAACCGCCGAACGGCGCATGATCTTCCGCGATCCGCGCGTGGCGCAGCCTTGGGTCAATCGCTCTTACCTGGCACCCGCACGCGACAGTGGCGCACAGGAAAAGGCCGCAGCGCTGGTGCTGCTGTCTGAAATCCTGGGTGGCGGGCAAACCAGTCTGCTGAACGAACGGCTGCAATTCGACAAGCAGATGGTCGTCTATGCCGGCGCGGGCTATGGCGCGGGGGCGTTGGATGACACGACCTTCGATCTGTACGTGGTGCCGAAACCCGGCGTCAGCCTGCAAGAGGCAGAGGACGCGATGGATGCCGTCATTGCCGAGTTTCTGGAAAATGGCGTGGACGAAGAACAGCTTGCCCGCATCAAGATGCAGCTGAAAGCCAGCCAGATCTACGCCCGCGACGACGTGGAAAGCATCGCCAACCGCTATGGCCGTGCGCTGACCCAGGGGCTGACCGTGGCCGATGTGCAGGCATGGCCCGATGTGCTTCAGGCCGTGACAGTAGATGACATCATGGCCGCCGCGCGCGATCTGTTCAACCGCGACCGCTCGGTCACGGGCTGGCTGATGGCCGACGCGGCCCAACCCGTGGAGGTGTCGCAATGATCCGCCTTGTCATCACCCTTTGGGCCACCCTGATCGCCCTGCCCGCCATGGCAGAGATCGAGATCAAGCAGGTCACCTCCCCCGGCGGAATCAATGCCTGGCTGGTCGAGGATCACACCATTCCCTTCACCGCGCTGGAACTGCGGTTCCGTGGCGGCGGGTCGCTCGATGCCCCGGGCAAACGCGGCGCGACCAACCTGATGGTCGGCCTGCTGGAAGAGGGCGCAGCCGATATGGATGCCCGCGCCTTTGCCAAGCGAAGCGAGGAGCTGGCCGCCTCTTTCGGATATGGGTCCAGCGATGATGCGGTTTCTGTTTCGGCCAAGTTCCTGACCGAAAACCGCGACCAGGCAATTGCGCATCTGCGCGCCTCGCTGATCGAGCCGCGTTTCGATGCCGACGCGGTGGAACGGGTGCGCGCGCAGGTTCTGTCTGGTCTGCGGCAGGATGTGACCGATCCGCAATCCATTGCCAGCCGCGCCTTTGACAAGCTGGTGTTCGGCACCCACCCCTATGGCGCGTCGCAGGATGGCACGATTGATTCCGTCACCGCCCTGACCCGCGACGATATCGTGGCCGCGCATCACGGCGCGCTGGCCCGCGACAGGCTATATGTCGGCGCGGTGGGCGATATCACCGCCGAACAGCTGGGCAAACTGCTTGATACGCTGCTGCTGGACCTGCCCGAAACCGGCGCGCCCATGCCGCCCGCGGCCGACCCGGTTTTCCCCGGCGGCACCCATGTCACCGATTTCGACACGCCGCAATCGGTCGTGGTTTTCGGCCAGCCCGGCGTGGACATGACCGACCCCGACTTTTTCCCCGCCTACGTTCTGAACCAGATCCTTGGCGGCGGGTCGTTCGAATCGCGTCTGATGCAGGAAGTGCGCGAAAAACGCGGGCTGACCTATGGCATCTACACCTATCTAGCCGACCGCGACCTAGCGGATTTCTGGGCCGGCTCGGTGGCCTCGGGCAACGAATCCGTTGCCGAAGCGATCAAGGTGATCCGCGCCGAATGGCAGCGCGCCCGTGATGGCGTGACCGAGGCAGAGCTGAACGACGCCAAGACCTATATGACCGGTGCCTACCCGCTGCGTTTCGATGGCAATGGGCCGATTGCGAATATCCTTGTGTCGATGCAAATGATGGGGCTGACGCCGGATTACGTGTCGAACCGCAACGCCATGATCGAGGCCGTGACAATGGCCGACATCACCCGCGTCGCGCAGCGCCTTCTGGACCCCGCGCAGTTGACATTCGTGGTGGTGGGCAAGCCGCAGGGGCTCGGCCCGACCTGAGGCGGGGCAGGTATTTGCAGAACAGTGAAAGGGCGCGGCGGAACATTCACCGCGCCTTTTTCATTCAGTGATCATACTCGCGCGCGCCAAAGATGGCAGAGCCCACGCGCACATGGGTCGCCCCCTGCGCGATGGCGGTTTCAAAGTCGCCGGACATCCCCATCGACAATTTTTCCAGCCCGTTGCGCTTTGCGATCTTGGCCAGTAGCGCGAAATGCAGGCTGGGCTCCTCGTCGGCGGGGGGGATGCACATCAGCCCGATCACCGGCAGGTTTAAATCGCGGCACTCGGCAATGAACGCATCCGCATCGGCGGGCATGACGCCTGCTTTTTGGTCCTCTTCGCCGGTGTTCACCTGGATGAACAGATCAGGGCAATGGCCGGTCTCTTTGCGCAGGCGGGCCAGCGTATGAGCCAGCTTGGGCCGATCAACGGAATGGATCACATCGAACAGATCTATCGCCTGGCGCGCCTTGTTGGTTTGCAGCGGCCCGATCAGGTGCAATTCAACGCGCCCGAATTCTTCCTGGAAATCCGGCCATTTGCCTGCGGCCTCTTGCACGCGGTTTTCACCGAAACAGCGGTGCCCTTCGGCCAGAACGGCCGCCACGCGCTCGTTCGGCTGCACCTTTGACACGGCGATCAGCGTGACCTCGTCCGGGTTGCGCCCGGCATTTGCGCAGGCTTCGGAAATGCGGGATTGGATCTCGGTCAGGGACATGGTTCCTCCGGCTTTGTTGCAGTGCAGAAAACACCCTTAGCGCGGGAATGAAAAGGGGGCTTTGCGATTGAAGGGGCGCGGCAGCGGCGATAGTTTCAACGCAGCATTCAAAGGGGCGATTATGGCAGAACATCCGCAGGTTCTTGCAGACCGGATCATGGGGCAGCTGAACGGCGGTCAGTTCAAAGCCGCGTTCAAGACCGCGCGCGGCGCGGCCAAGGCCTACCCGTCCGAGGCGTTCTTTTTCAACCTGGCTGGCATGGCGCTGGCCCAATCGGGCGACGAGCGCGAGGCGGCGCAGTGGTTTCGCAAGGCGCTGCGCCTGACCCCGCAAAACCCCGATATCCAAGGCAACCTGTTGAAGGCGCTGATCAACACCGGCCAAGGCAAGATCGCCCGCGACTTGATTGCCAAGATGCTAACAAAACGCAAGGACAAGGCCGCGCTGTGGTTTCTGGAGGCCCTGTCATGGCTGGGCGAGGGGCAACCACACAAGGCCGAGGCATCGTTGGACCTGGCGCTGCAAGAAAACCCGCGCATGGCCAACGCGCTGAACCTGCGCGGCGTGACGCGGTTCGAACAGGGGCGCGAGGCCCAGGCGCTGGCAGATTACGAATCCGCGCTGGCCATAGACCCGAACGCGCCCGATTGCCTGTCGAACCTGTCCATCGTGCTGGACCGGCTGCACCGCCCGCAAGAGGCGCTGGAGGCCGTGGAAAAGGCCGTGTCGCTGAACCCCCGGCATGTGATCGCCGTGCAGCGGCTGGCCGTGATGCAGAACGAATTTGGCCGCAAGGACGATGCACGCGCCACCTATCGCCGTCTGCTGAACCTGGCCCCCGGCCACTCCGAGGCGCTTCTGGAACTGGCACTGATGCATGAAGCAAACGACCGCGCCGCGCTGATCGCGCAAGTATCGGCCGCGCTAAAAGTCACCCGCAAGAACAGCGCCGAGGCTGGCTTGCTGGGCATCGCCATGGGGCACCTTTTGCTGAAATCGGGCGATCTGTCGGGGTCGGACAGCGCCTTTGCCGCCGGGAATGCAGCCTTTGCCGCGCCTGCCCGCGCGGTGACAGATCAGGCGGCGGCGATGGCGGAAAAAGCCATGGCTTTGTGCCCCGATACGAACACGCCCGCAGCCTCGCCCGCCGATCCGCGCCCGGTTTTCGTTCTGGGCCTGCCGCGTTCGGGCACGACACTGGTCGAGCAGATGCTCTCGGCCCACCCATCCGTTTTCGGGGCAGGGGAATTGCCCTTTGCCGGCCGGCTGATGCATGACACCGACGCGCCCTTCGGTGCCCAAACCTTTGCCGCACACTACCGCACCGCCCTGCCCCCGATGCCCGAAGGCACGCAGGCGTTTGTCGATAAGATGCCGTCGAATTTCATGTATATCGGCCCGCTGCTGGCCGCCTTCCCCAACGCCGCCATTCTGCATATCCGCCGCGATCCGCGCGATGTGGCCTTGTCGATGTGGCGCACATGGTTTTCCGCACCTGCGATGGCCTATACTTGCGATCAGGCGCAGATGGCGCGGTATATCAACCTATACGCCCGCTGCATGGCGCATTGGCAGGCGCTGTTCGGCGACCGGATCACCCATATCGACTATGAACAGGTGGTCGCCGACCCCGAAGGGCAGTCGAAACGCATGGCAATGGCTGCGGGGCTGGATTGGGTGCCGGATATGGCCGCGCCGGAAAAGAACACCGCGCAGGTGCTGACCGCCAGCGTCAACCAGGTGCGTGAAGGGGTGCATAAACGGTCTGTCGGGGGCTGGCGTGCCCATGCCGACGCGCTGAAACAGCTGCGCAATGGGCTGGACCCGGCGCTTTGGCCCGATCTGGACTGACCGAACCTTTCTGGGAACGAAAAAGGGGCCATGCACGGCCCCTTTTTTTCATACCTGCAAAACCCTGCCGCACAAAAAGAAAGGGCAGGACCGAAGTCCTGCCCCTCTTTTAGGTATTCTGCTTCTATTAGAAGGAGAACTGAACACCCAGGTCGGCGCGGGTCACTTCGTTCACCGACACAACACCACCGCGGATGGACGCGCCACCGCCGAGGTTGTGAACAACACCGAGACCGTAGTTTTCGCCACCGGTTGCCAGGTTCAGAGCCTCGTCGTGGTTGACATAGGCGTTGATGGTGGTTGCGGAACCAACTTTGTAGCCCAGAGCCAGACCGTACTTCATGTCGCCGTCGTTGTCGGCAGCTTGCAGGGTCACGGTTGCGGGGCCGAAGGTGCCGGCTGCGGTCAGAGCCCACTCGGTGTCGCCAACAACGTCGGAGTCTTGACCGGCGACTGCAACGGTGTAGTTGCCTGCCGAGTATGCCAGCCACAGAGCGGTACGCTCGGTTGCGCCGTTCACACCGTAGGTGGTTTGGGCGTAGGAGTGCGACAACCATGCGGAGAATGCACCCATGGAGTATTTGATGTCTACGCCTTGACGGCCTTGTCCGCCGGAGGTGTAGGTGTCACGACCGTAGTTGTCGACAATGTTGGCATAGCCCAGGCCGGTCAGACCAATGGAGCCATCGTAGATGCCGGGCATGTATTCAAACGCGCCTTGGACGTGGCCCATGGACACTTCCAGACCGCCGGTGGCAACCCAGAAACGCACGTTGTTGAAGCCGCCGGTGCCGCCACCCAAGGTATCGTAGGACGATTCGTTTTCGTCCAGCTGCATGCGGGTTTGTGCACCGAAGGTCAGGCCCGAATCGGTTTCGGTCGACGCGGTGACGATCAGACGGAAGCGCGACTCCATGCGGGTCTTCTCGTCTGCGCGAGCGTCGTTGTATTCCATACCCCAGCGAGCGTAACCGCCGAAGGTGACGTCTGCAGCTGCAACACCAGCGGTGGCGACGAGAGCAGTCGTAGCGAAGAGAATCTTTTTCATGGTTTTTCCCTCGAATTTCATTCATGCGCCCCAAGACGGGGAATCCGCGTTGGGTATGGCAAGTCTTTCGCTCTTTTCAGGGGGGGGTTTCAAGCATGACGAACGGGTAGCCGTGGATTGTGGTGATTTATGGTGCAAGTCTGCCACAGTCCCCCAAAGCGCCCAGGCAGGCGCATCACCGCGTAAATACACGCACGCGTGGGGCGCGCGTAGGCGGTGCGCACGGATAAGTCCTTGCCCCGACTGTATGCGTTGGGTAGGACAGAACATGAATAAAAGCAGTTCGGGCGGCACGATGAAAACCAATCGTATATCCAAACTGGTCCTGATGGGCCTTCTGGTGGCAACAGTTGCCGCCTGCGGCGGTCGCAAGGGCCGTGTGTCAGGCGAACCTTTGGTCCCCGGCGATATTGATGCGTTTCAAAACCGCACCGATGTCGGGAACCCGCTCGAGAACAACAAGACCGGTTCGTCGATCTGGGACATTTTCAACCGCAAGAATCAGGATCTGAGCGTCGCGGTGAACCGCTACCTGTGGAACGCCTCGCTGGATGTGCTGAATTTCCTGCCGGTGCAATCGGTCGATCCCTTCACCGGCGTGATTGTGACCGGCTATGGCACCCCGCCGGGTGGCGGCCGCGCATATCGCGCGACGGTCTATATCAAGGACCCCGCGCTGGAGGCACGCTCGCTTGTGGTTTCCATGCAGACCCGCGGCGGCAACCCCGTCTCTGCCTCCACCCAGCGCGCGATCGAGGACGCCATTCTGGGCCGTGCCCGCCAGATGCGGATCGCAGACAAGAAATTCTGATCTCAATTCGAATCTCGGGGCCAAGCCTTCGGACATAAAAACGCCCCCGCGCCAGTTTGGCCGGGGGCGTTTTCTATTGGTCTGGCGAAATGGTCAGGCGACAACCAGATCGGGGCGCGCCTTGCGCAGCCCCTGCGTGATCAGCCCGGTCAACACGGCCTTGATCAGATCGCCGGGGATGAAAACGGCCATGATCGCGGTTGATGCGGCAATGCTTTTTCCGGTCACGACCGCGAAACCCGCGATTCCAAAGCCATACAGCACGACGATCCCGCCGACGGTGGCCGCCAGCGCGGGCAGGATAAAGCCACCCTTCGCTGCCCAGCCCTGCGCCAGCGCGCCGGTGACATAGGCCGCGATCGGAAAACCGACAAGAAAGCCCAGCGTCGGGCCGGTAAAGACGCCCAAACCGCCACGGCCACCGGCCAGCAAAGGCAGGCCCAGCGCGACAAGGCCAAGGAACAACAAGGCGGCCAGCGCCCCGCGTTTGGCGCCCAGCACGGTGCCGGCCAGCATAAAGCCCATGGATTGCGCCGTGATCGGCACACCCGAGGCAAGGTCGAATTTCGGGACAAGCCCCAATGCGGCGATCAGCGCCGCAAAGAGGGCAATAAGGGTGATGGTCCGTTCCACGTGTTTTCCTTCCTGTTTTTGTTAAGGTGGGTGTCAGGCACCGCCTCGCGCACGAATGGCATCGGCCACGCGCTCTGCATCGTCAAGGGCCGTTAGCGCAAAAGGAACCATAAGGTGCCATCCGGGGCGACGCGCCGAACGCGCCCGCCATGCCAGCACCAATTGGCTGCCCTTTTGCGCCAGAACGGGCGTGAACCGGATCACCAGCGCCACGGCCAGCGCCAGCCGCTTTCGAAACAGCGGTGGTACGCGCAGCACGGCAAGGGCGCGTTCAACCACGGCCAGCATCGTGTCCAGCCGCGTGGTCAGCGTCACCAGGTTGGCGGCCGCAATGGCGGCGGCCAGCCGCAGCAGAATCACCGCGCCCTGGGCAATCTCTCCCGTTACGACGTGCCAGCCACCGACCAGAACCGCGAAAACCCACAAGGGTTTCAGCAGCCGCAGCCCCTGCCGCACGAATGCCACGCCCCCGGGCAGATACAAAACCGCAACCGCGGCGCAGGCACCCAGCGCCACGGGCACCACCTGCACCCATGTCAGCGCCAGCGTCCACAGGCACAGCGCCAGCAGTTTCGGCCCCGCGGGCAGGCCGTGCCACGGCGTGCGAATGTCAGAGGTCAGCGAAATCATCGCGCTCTCCCATCCGGGTCATGGCGTCACGATAGGCGGGAATCACCTGGTCAGGCGTCCCGTCGGCCTGCACCGCGCCCGCTTCCATCCAGATCACGCGATCATAGCTGGCGATGCTGTCCAGATCATGGGTGATATGAACAAGGTGCTGCGGCAGCGCATCCAGGTATCGGGTCAGCCGCAGCACGGTGGCCATGTCCAGCCCCGCGAACGGCTCGTCCAGCACGATCACGCGCGGCTGCATCAGCAGCACCGACATCAGGCACACCAGGTGCCGCTGCCCCTGTGAAAGCGTATGCACGGCGCGGTCCGTCCAGTTGGCACGTTCGAACTTCGCCAACATATCGGCCACCATGGCGGCGGCATCTGCCCGCGTGTGCCCCTGCTGGGTCAGGCCGAACGCCATTTCCTCGGCCACGGTGGGGAAAATGATCTGGTGGTCGGGGTTCTGGAACAGGATGCCCACCGTGCCGATCGCCGCCTTGCGGTCCTTGGCCACGTCCACACCGGCCACGGTCACGGTTCCGCTGTCCGCCTCGGTCAGCCCGCAAACCAGCCGCGCCAACTGGCTTTTTCCGGCGCCATTGCGCCCGATCACCGCGACGCGCGGCGCATCCAGACCCAGCGACAGCCCGTCGAACAGCGCCTTGCCGCCAAGAGTCAACCGCACGTCTTGCAGACGAATCGCTAAGGTCTTGGTTTCGGTCCCGCTCAAGGGCTTGTCCCCATGCTTGATAGTGAGGCGCGGGGATAAGCCCCGCGCGGGCAAAGCGCAAGCCGTCCCGCCCTACCCCGCATCTTCCGCGAACTGGATCGCCGCAGCGACCCCGCGTCGCCACGCACCGTATTTGGCGCGGCGCGTTGCGTCATCCATCGCCGGATCAAAGCGGCGCGCCACGTGCCAGCCGGCGGCGAACCCTTCCATATCGGGATAAAGCCCCGCCCGCTGCCCCGCCAGCCATGCCGCGCCCATCGCCGTGGTTTCCAGCATCGCGGGCCGTTCCACCGGCGTGCCCGTGATGTCGGACAGGAATTGCATCGTCCAGTCCGAGGCGCTCATGCCGCCATCCACCCGCAGGGTCGCGCCCGCCCCGGCCCAATCGGCCTGCATCGCCTCCAGCAGATCGCGGGTCTGAAAGCCCACCGATTCCAACGCGGCCAGGGCAAATTCGGCAGGCCCCGAATTGCGGGTCAGCCCGAACACCGCACCGCGACATTCGGCATTCCAATAGGGCGCGCCAAGGCCGGTGAAGGCAGGCACCAGAACCAAGCCCTGCGTCGGGTCGGCACGTTCGGCAAGCGGCTGGGTTTGCGCCGCCTCGCGGATGATCTTCAGCCCGTCGCGCAGCCATTGCACCACCGCCCCCGCAATAAAGATAGACCCTTCCAGCGCATAGGTCGGCTTGCCATCCAGCTGATAGGCGATGGTCGTCAACAAGCGGTTTTGCGACCGAACCGGCGCATCGCCCGTGTTCAGCAGCGCGAAACAGCCGGTGCCATAGGTGGATTTCATCATCCCCGGCTTGAAACAGGCCTGCCCGATGGTCGCCGCCTGCTGATCGCCCGCGATACCCATGATCGGGATCGGCTTGCCGAACAGGTCGGCGCGGGTCACGCCGTAATCGGCGGCGCAATCGCGCACTTCGGGCAGCAGGGCGCGGGGGATATCCAACAGGTCGCACATATGATCCGACCAGGCCCCCGCCTTGATGTCATATAGCAGAGTGCGCGCGGCATTGGTGGCATCGGTGGCATGGACCGCGCCGCCGGTCAGGTTCCAGACCAGCCAGCTATCGACGGTGCCAAAGGCCAGTTCGCCCGCCTCGGCCCGTGCGCGCGCGCCGTCCACATTGTCCAATATCCATTTCAGTTTCGTACCGCTGAAATACGGGTCCAGCAGCAGGCCGGTGATTTCGGTCACCTTGTCCTCGTGCCCCTCCGCCTTCAGGCGACGGCACAGATCGGCGGTCCGGCGGTCCTGCCAGACGATGGCATTATGCACCGGCTTGCCAGTCGCACGGTCCCATACAACGGTGGTTTCGCGCTGGTTGGTGATGCCGATGGCGGCAATATCCCCCGCCCGCAGCCCCGCCTTTTCCATCGCCGCGCGGCATGTGCCCGCAGTCGAGGTCCACAAATCCGCCGCCGCATGTTCCACCCAGCCAGAAGCCGGGAAATGCTGGGTGAATTCCTCTTGCGCGGTGGCGGCCACCTTGAAACCGGCGTCGAACAGGATCGCGCGGGTCGATGTGGTGCCTTGGTCAATCGCAAGAATATGGGTCATCCGTGGCCTCTTTTTCCGGTTCGGCCCATCAAACGCAAAACCGGCGGGCATCGCAAGCGGCCCGCGCCTTAGCCCGCCTGAACCTGCCCGCCCGCGCGCATCCAGCCATCCAGATGCTCGATCTGCCCCGATGTCATCCGCAGCCCCAGCTTGCTGCGCCGCCAGACAACGTCCTCGGCGCGGCGGGCGAATTCATTTTGCATCAGCCATGTGACCTCGGCCCCGGTCAGGGTGGCGCCGAAATCCTCGCCCAGATCGGCCAGCGATTGCGCATGGCCCAGCACACCCCAGGCACCGGTCCCATAGGCACGCGCCAGCCGGCGGGCATGGAACGGCGTCAGAAACGGGTAATCCGCCACCAGCCGCGCCACCAGCGCGTCAAATCCCGCAACCGCGAAATCGCCCCCCGGCAGGGGCACGGCGGCGGTCCAGTCGCCCTTTTCCACAGTTAGATAGCGGCCTATCCTTGCCATCGCGCTTTCGGCAAGCCGGCGATAGGTGGTGATCTTGCCGCCAAAGACATTCAGCACCGGCGCGCCGTCGTCATTTACCTTCAGCGTGTAATCCCGCGTCGCCGCCGTGGCCGAACTGGCCCCGTCATCATACAGCGGCCGCACGCCCGAATAGGTCCAGACGATATCCTCCGCGCCGATCTGCGCCTTGAAATAGCGGTTGGCGAAATCCAGCAGGTATTGCTGTTCGGCCTCGGAGCAGACGGGCGGAACCGACGGGTCCGCATGGTCGGCATCGGTGGTGCCGATCAGGGTGAAATCGCCCTCGTAAGGAATGGCGAAAATGATGCGCCCGTCGGTACCCTGAAAGAAATAGCACTTGTCGTGGTCATACAGGCGGCGCGTCACGATGTGGCTGCCACGCACCAGCCGCACGCCTTCGCGCGAATTGATATGCACTTGGTTTTGCAGGACATCGCCAACCCATGGCCCCGCCGCGTTGACCAGCATCCGCGCGCGGTGCTGGTGCGTCTCGCCGGTGTCCGCATCCCTCGTGGTGACAACCCAATGGCCATCTGTCCGCTCGGCGCTCAGCACCTTGGTCCGCACCATGATCCGCGCCCCGCGCGCCGCGGCATCGCGGGCGTTCAACACCACCAGCCGCGAATCCTCGACCCAGCAGTCGGAATATTCATAGGCGTGGCGGAAACGGTCCTTCAGCGGCGCGCCCTCCGGCCCGTGACGCAGGTCAACCAACGTGGTGGCCGGCAAGATCTTGCGCCCGCCCATGTGGTCGTAAAGGAACAGCCCCAGCCGGACCAGCCACGCGGGCCGCCGCCCCCGCATCCACGGCATCACCACCCACAGTAGTTTCGAGGTGGGCGTATCCCCCTCGAACCGCATATCCTTGTGATAGGGAAGCACGAACCGCATCGGCCAGGCGATATGCGGCATCGCGCGCAGCAGGATTTCCCGCTCGATCAGCGCCTCGCGAACAAGCCGGAACTCGAAATACTCAAGGTAACGCAGCCCGCCATGGAACAACTTGGTCGAGGCAGAGGACGTGGCCGAGGCAAGGTCGCCCATTTCCGCCAGCGTCACGGTCAGGCCCCGACCCGCCGCATCGCGCGCAATCCCGCAACCGTTGATCCCGCCGCCAATGACGAACAGATCACAGATGTCCTGCGTATTGTCCTCGGTTGGCACCCAAGCCTCCCCACTCATAGCCGCCTTGACCTGGGGAGCATGCCAACAGAGGAACGCGAAGTGAAGATTTTATTTTCGTTTATTTTCGGTATAACCCTTATTTATTTCCTTTATTGCCGCCAAAATAGCCACCGCTTGCGCATTAACGAAAATTCTCGAAGATGAAACCGCTTGCCGAATGCAGACCCCCACATGTATCCCAGTGCAAATGCAGGAGGACAAATGGCTCAGACATTCCGCCAGCCGGAGATCATCGAAATCGCCCGCCGCGCGGGCAAGGTCACCGTCGAGGGGCTGGCAGATCATTTCGGCGTGACCCACCAGACGATCCGCCGCGATCTGGCCGAACTGGCTGATACGGGCAAGCTGGAACGGGTGCATGGCGGCGCCATCCTGCCATCGGGCATCACCAATATCGGATACGAGGACCGGCGCGCCCTGAACCAGACCGCCAAGGTGGACATCGCCCGCGCCTGTTCGGCGCTTCTGCCAAATGACTGCTCGATCTTCCTGAACATCGGCACCACGACCGAAAAGGTCGCCGCCGCGCTTCTGAATCACCGCAATATCATGGTGGTGACCAACAACATGAACGTCGCCACCACTCTGGCCGCCAACCCCGAGGCGCAGGTGATCGTGACAGGCGGCACCCTGCGCCGGTCCGATGGCGGGCTGATCGGCAACCTGACCACAGACACGATCCGCCAGTTCAAATTCGATCACGCTATAGTCGGTTGTTCCGCGATGGATAGCGAAGGCGACCTGCTGGATTTCGATATATCCGAGGTGGGCGTGTCCCAGACCATCATCCGCCAGTCGCGCCATGTGACGCTGGTGGCCGACCATACGAAATTTCTGCGCCACGCCCCCGCCCGCATCGGATCGCTGGCCGAGGTGGACCGCTTTATCACCGACTGCCAGATCGACCCCAAGCTGGCCGAGGCCTGCAAATCATGGGGCACCGAAGTGGTCGTCGCGGTGCGGTGAGCGGACCTTCACTGCCATCTGGGCCGGTGTCCGCTCTGCGGGTGAGGTTTCAACTAAAGCGAAAGGTATGCCAGAGCTGCATAAATTAACGCCTGTAATGGCAACACTTCAAGACGAAGGCTTTAAAGTAGCTATTGTGACTGATGGCCGTATGTCG
>DFBX01000040.1 GCA_002366795.1 Rhodobacteraceae bacterium UBA3069
GTCATGTTCTGGCTATGAGTCCTGACCCTAGATCATGAACACCCCCTCTCATTGATTGCAGTGCAATCAACTGCCGGGCAATGGATCAGGGCAGCCAGTTCACAGGCAGCGCATGGATCACGACGCTGACCGAGGCGGGGGTGCGTATCTCCCCCTCTCATGCATGTAAACATGCACCGCCGGGGCAGTGGATGGATGGGCGTGGCCGGTATCTCGACAACATCTTCCCTAACGATGATTGCTCCAATCACCTGTCGGCAATGATCACCCCGCGTCTTCGCGGCGGGCATGAGGTGACGAAACCGGTCTACGTGAACGGCGCAGAGCCGGGCGATGCGCTGGCGATCCGCATCCGCGACATCACCGTGACCGCCATCGCCACTGCGTCAGGACACGATTCGTCACCCGAAGGGTTCTGCCTCGGCGATCCCTACGTCGCGGCCCGCTGCCCGCATTGCGACACGCTCTGGCCCGAAACCCATGTCGAAGGGATCGGGCCGGACGCGGTGCGGTGCGACAAATGCGGAAATCCCGTTAAGCCGTTCGAGGTGGTTCACGGATACACCGTCGTCTTCGACGAGACCCGCAGCGTGGGTGTCACCATGCCCAAGGACGCGGCCGAAAAGATTGCGCATAATGCCAAACACTATGCGGCGCTGCCCGACCATTCGGTTCAGCATCCCATCCTCGTCTATGCGCTGTCGGACATGCCGGCAGTGATAGTCCGGATGCGGCCGTTTCTGGGGCAACTGGGCACGACGCCGTCGATGCCGTTGCCGGATTCGCACAATGCCGGTGATTTTGGCGCAGCCCTGATCGGCGCTCCGCACCAATATGCGGTAACGGCCGAGCAGTTGGACGAGCATCGAACCGATGGCCACATGGACATCGACGCGGTCCGCGACGGCACCATTCTGCTGACACCGGTCAAGGTGCCGGGTGCGGGGGTCTATTTTGGTGACATGCACGCCGGACAGGGCGATGGAGAGATCGCGGGGCACACGAAGGACGTGGCCGACAGCGTCACGCTTCAGGTCGAGGTGGTCAAGGGCCGCACACTTGCCGGTCCGGTGCTGTTTCCCCGGCTCGAGGACTTGCCGCCAATGGCCCGACCGTTCGATGCGGATGAGAAGGCAAAGGCCGCGGCGCTGGCCCGCGAATGGAACACCGAAAAGCTGGAGGAGTCGGCGCCGATCTCGGTCATCGGCACCGGCCCGACGCTGAATCAGGCGATCGAGAACGGGCTGACCCGCGCCGCCGACCTGCTTGGCATGACCGTCCCAGAGGTGCGCAACCGCGCCACCATCAACGGCGCAATCGAGATCGGGCGTGCGCCCGGAGTGATCCAGGTGACGTTCCTTGCGCCCCTGTCCGCGCTCGATGCCGCCGGAATCGGCAAATTCGCGCGCGAGCAATACGCCTTGTAACAGGACGGTTTGCAACGGGCGACTTGACTGGTCGCCCATTGATCTGCGTCAATGCGGAAAGTGAGAGGCGGCCTAGAGTTTATTGGTTCGTGTGCCCCTACGCGAATCGAACAGGAGGCAAGACTCACATGCAACCGACGAAAGAACAGTTACTGTGGATGTACGAAAACATGGTGGTCAGCCGTCGCTTTGAAGAAGCGATTGAGAAGGTTTATCTCGAAGGCAAGACGCCTGCGTTCAACATGGCGAATGGACCGATCCCTGGTGAGATGCACCTGTCAAATGGGCAAGAGCCGGTCGCGGTGGGCGTTTGTGCGCATCTGGACGCCAATGATATCGTGACCGCAACCCACCGCCCCCACCACCAGGCGATCGCCAAGGGCGTGGATCTGAAAAAGATGGCCGCCGAGATCTTCGGCAAGTCCACTGGGTTGGCCGGTGGGCGGGGTGGCCACATGCACCTGTTCGATTCGGCGGTGAATTTCGCCTGTTCGGGCATCATTGGCGAAAGCTGCGGACCCGCCTGCGGGGCTGCGCTGTCGCGCAAATTGCAGGGTAAGCCGGGAGTCGCGGTCGCTTTTCTGGGCGAGGGAGCCACGAACCAGGGCGCATTTCACGAGGCTGCCAACCTTGCCGGTGCTTGGAATCTTCCGGTCGTCTTCGTGGTCGAGGACAATTCCTGGGCTATTTCGGTTCCAAAATCAGAGGCCACGGCAGTGACGCGCAATGACGTTCGCGCGGCAAGCTACCATATGCCCGGGTACTACGTCCCTGGAAACGATCCTTATGCGATCTTCGACGTCGCCGGGGAGGCCATCGCGCGGGCGCGCGAAGGCAAGGGGCCGACTCTGATCGAGGTGGAAACCTATCGGCTGGCGGGGCACTTCATGGGTGACGCCGAGCAATATCGGCCGGAAGGCGAGAAGGATGAATTGTTCGCCAAGGATCCGATCCCGAAAATGCGGGAACGTCTGATCTCTGACGGTCACGCAACCAAGGATATTGACGAGATCGAAAAGCGCGCCGAGGCCTCTGTGGCCGACGCGATCACCTTTGCTCGCGAAAGCGAAAATGCGCCGGAAACCGATGCGTTAACCGCCGTTTTCGTGTGAATTTCAGACCTCCACCGACGTGTGGCATGAAAGGATTTGACCGATGCTTGACCAACCGACCAACGAACGCCGCCTGACGATTGCCCGCGCGATGGCTGAGGCGATGCAGCAGGAGATGCAACGCGACCCGACCGTCTTTGTGATGGGCGAGGATATCGCCGGTTTCGGCGGCATCTTCGGAAACACCCGGGGCCTCTTCGAGGAATTCGGCAAAGAGCGGGTGCGCGACACCCCGATTTCCGAAACTGGCTTCATCAGCGCCGCAGTGGGCGCGGCGATGGATGGGATGCGACCTGTCGTGGAATTGATGTTTGTCGATTTCTTCGGCGTCTGCTTTGATGCGATCTATAACCAGATGGCCAAGAATACGTATTTCGCGGGCGGCAACGCGTCGGTTCCGATGGTTCTAATGACCTCGACCGGAGGCGGGTACTCGGATGCGGGTCAGCATTCGCAATGCCTCTACGGGACCTTCGCCCACCTGCCGGGCATGAAGGTCGTTTCACCCTCGAACGCCTATGACGCCAAGGGGTTGATGACCGCCGCGATTCGCGACGACAACCCAGTGGTCTACATGTTCCACAAGCAGTTGCAGGGCATGGGTTGGTTGGGCACCGAAGCTGGCGCGACGGTGAACACGCCCGAAGAAGATTACACCGTCGAGATCGGCAAGGCCAAAGTGGTGCGCGCAGGCACAGATGTGACGCTGGTCGGCCTTGCCATGGGGGTGCATAACGCGCTGAAAGCCGCCGACAAGCTGGCGGAGGATGGTGTCAGCGCCGAGGTTGTCGATCTGGTTTCGCTGGTCCCGCTGGATCGGGAGACGGTGATCAATTCAGTCGCCAAGACCGGTCGTTTGATCGTGGTGGACGAGGATTATCACAGCTATGGCGTGTCGGGTGAGATCATCGCGACCGTGACCGAGCACGATATCTCGAAGCTGAAGGCATCGCCTGCCCGTGTGACCTTTCCAGACGTGCCGATCCCCTATGCGAGGCATATGGAGCAGTTCTGCTTGCCCAATCCTGACAAGATTGTCGCCGCCTATCGCAAGATGTAGAATTTCGTCGCAGGTACAGGAGCAAACGCATGGTGACCGACGTGAAGGTGCCGCAAGATCTTTGGCAGGATGACGGCATGGAAGCCGTCATAACCAACTGGCTGGCAAGTGACGGAGCAAATGTGCGCAATGGCGCGCTGATCGCCGAGATAATGGTTGAGAAGTCGCAGTTCGAAATCACCGCGCCTGCCGACGGCGTTCTGACGATCGGGAAACAGGTCGATGACATTGTGCGCAAGGGGGACGTGATCGGTAAGATCACGTGACCACCCCGGCGGCGACCGACCCTGTGCGGGAGTTGGCTCTTGCCGACGCTCTGGCGTGGGAGGCTGCGCGTCTGGCCGAAATAGCCGCCGGAGGCCGTACCTCCGCAGTCTTGCTTTGGTCCTGCGAACCCGCGCTGGTTGCGCCGTCAAGGCTGAGCAGGCTTCCCGGTTTCGCGCGCGCATGTACGCGGGCCGCCGACGCTGGCTGGCCGGTTCATCTGCGGGCGACCGGCGGCGATCTGGTGCCGCAGGGACCCGGAATCGTTAACCTGACGCTCATGTTTCTCAGGCCGCAGGGCGCGGCACCCAGGCTTGAAGACGCATACAGACAACTGACCGCGCCGATCTGCGAGGCGCTAAGCGATGCGGGCATAAGCTCTTGCTATGGATCCGTTCCTGGTGCCTTTTGTGACGGTCGGTTCAACGTCACCGTGAAGGGTCAAAAATTCGCAGGAACGGCCCAGCGTTGGCGCCCGATGGCAGGTGGAGAGGCCGTACAAACACATGCTCTGATGCTCATGCGTACCCCGGACGAAAACACAGTCGCGATTCTAAATCGATTCTATCGCGATTGTGGAATAGACCAAGTGATCCGTGCTAGCGCGCATGTCGGATTGCACGATCTGGTCCAGAGCGACGAGGGAAAAACCTCGCAACTTGGTTTCCTTCGAACGATTGCAGACCGAGTGCACTCCTGGTCAGCGTGTAACCTTTCTGAGCGCGGTCAGAGCACTTCGAACCAGTCTCTGCCAGGTAACTCTCCCGTTTGATGGAAAACGCCTGACGCTTTGTGGACTCGGGAATGTCTGCTTCCAGGGCACAGAAGACTCCATCTCAGTAATGCAACTAGGGTCAGCTTCCCACTCTTCGCTCCGGATGCTGCGATCTGGTCAAGCTCGCAGTAGCCGATTTAGTCAAAAATGATCGCGTTCGCGAACGAGTTTCGGTGATCCAGAGCAAGACCAAAAAACCGGTTCAGTTTGAACTGACTGAAAACACACGTGATACTATCATTGCGTGGGTGAGATCACCCGAGATGATCGGTTGCCGCTTCATGTTTCCGAGTCGGTTTCACGACCGCCCGCATATCTCAACGCGTCAGTATGGTCGGCTTGTTCGTGATTGGGTGACAGCGATCGGTTTGGAACCAAGCGGCTACGGTATCCATTCACTCCGCCGGACCAAAGCTGCCGAGATATACCGCAAGACTGGCAACCTTCGCGCTGTGCAGCTTCTGCTTGGCCATACAAAGGTTGATAGCACGGTGCGATACCTCGGAGTTGAGCTGGAAGATGCTCTAAGTATTGCTGAGCGCATCGACCTCTAAGCGATGTCGGCGAACGGTGCCTGCCGTTCGCCGATTTAGAAGAGACCTAGGACCACGCAGCGGCGAAAACGAAGTGCGAGCCCATAGTGACAAATGCTGTAATATGCACGGATGACCGAAACCTGCACAAAGCCGCTATTGGCAAATCTGAGAGCAGCCCGATCCGGCATTTGCGCTGCCAAACAATTGGCCTAATGCAGTGAACATTGCTTTTGGAATCGACGTTCCAATTGCAGATACTGCTATTGCATCAAGCGCAATCAACTTATTTGAGACAAAAGCTGGATCAACAACGCACCGTCTTGCATATCGAACTGGTCGGTCAACGCACGGTCTTCGTCTTCGACGTCCTGACGGATTTGAAGCATGCGCGTCCGCCCCAAATTGGTCAAAAGAAGGTTGATCTGGCGCTGATCAGCGGTTGAAATCTGACGATGGACAAGGCCATCCGAGACCATTCGGTCTACCAGCTTGCTCAGCGCTGGCGGGTTCAACAGGGCCCGTTTCGCCAGCTCGCCCATGGTCAATTTCTCACCCGCATCAAGACATTCCATCACACGCCATGCTTCAATTTGGATGCCGTGCTTTTTCAGGCGCGCGCTGAGCAACTGATTGACCGTCCGATGCGCCGCAGCCAGTGCGTAGGACAGATGGTTGCCAAGAGGGTTAAGCGGGGTCGTCATCGTCAGCCTCAAGTTTGATTCAACTTGAAACTAGTTGACTTGGAAAACAAATTCAATTGCAATGTGTCAACCCGCCAATCAAGCCTAGGGAGGATGAGGCACTGGGACGCCTATCAGCAGAGTTGGCTCTTCCAATCGAACTTGCGGACCTCCGCGAGAGCGGCCATCTGCACGGATCAGGCAGTTTTCGTGTGGCTCTGTTGATCCCGATGTGTGGGCCTGCCGGCATTTGGGCCCCCTCCTGTATCTCCAGCGCTCAGGTTGCCGCGGCTGAATTGAACCGTGCCAGCGGCATTCAGGGGCGCCGGGTCCAATTGATCATGATTGATGCAGCGGTCGAGGCGGGTGAACCCATCGAAGAGATCATCAATGAACTGATCGAACTTGGCGCAATTGATGCGATTGTTGGGATGCATCTGAGTGCGGTGCGCCAACGCCTGTCAAAGGTCGTGCGCCAACGCATCCCTTACATCTACACACCGCTTTATGAAGGAGGCGAAACAACACCGGGCCTTTATGCCATTGGTGAGACGCCTCAAGAACAGCTTGGCCCCGCGATGGCGATGCTGCAACAGGCCTTCCGACCGCGCAAATGGGCGCTGATCGGGAACGATTACGTCTGGCCGCGCAGCTCTCACAGTTTTGCTAAAACCTGCCTTAAGCAGATGGATGTGGATCTGGCGATGGAATGCTATGTGCCCTTTGGCTTGCCCAATATGACAAATCTGGTCGACCGGCTGGAAACCTCTGGCGCGGATGCTGTCCTTGTCTCGCTGGTGGGGCAGGATGCGGTCAACTTCAATCGCGTGTTCGGCAGACGTGGCCTGCATAAATCGATCCTTCGCCTGTCTTGTGCGCTTGAGGAAAACGGGCTGATGGCTTGTGGCGAAGGAAATCTCGAACGTCTGTTTTCGGTCTCTTCTTACTTCGGCTCCATTTCGACCGAGGCAAATGCGTGTTTCAAAGAACGCTATTACGCCATGCATGGCGATACCGGGCCCGCGCTTAACGCGCTGGGGCAATCGACTTACGAAGGGTTGCATTACCTGGCTGCGCTGTTGCGCGACTTTGACGTCATCTGGCGCGAACGCTCCACCCAGGATGACCTGCCAGTGATTCACGAAAGCGGCCGGGTTTTCGCGCAGAACGGTGGGAAAAAGCGGCCCGCTGTCTATCTCGCGCGGGCAGATGGCGTACAGTTTAGTGAGTTTAAGATGTTGTAAAGTATAGGTAATATATAAATTACTTTCCAATTCAAACAAAATGCTTGAAATGGAAAGTAAAATCTCACACCATAGTTGGCATCTGATCTGACGCACTGTTCTTGGTGCGCGATGCGGTGGGGGGATTTACATTGTACTGGCTCTTGGCTCTCGTCATTCTGGCAATCGCGTTGTTGATCGGAATTTGGTTTCTTCAGCGTTTTTACGCAAAGGCGTCCTTAGAAAGTGCGCTGGTGCGGACTGGCATGGGCGGGCGGCGGGTACTCACGGACGGCGGCTGCGTGGTTCTGCCAATTGTGCACCAGGCTCAGCGTGTCTCCATGCAGACCAATACCGTCACATTGTCCCGCACAGGCCGCGAAGCGGTGCTGACCTCAGACCCCCTTCGGGCCGACATCACCATGAAATTCGAACTGCGCGTCGCGTCCAATACCGACAACATCGCCACTGCCGCTCAGGCCTTTGGCCATCGTATTGCCCGCGGGGGTGAGGCATTTGAAGATGCGCTGGCAGGTCCGCTGGCCAACGCCATCCAAACGGCTGCGGCGGCGCGTGCGTTGAACAACATCCATCTGGAACGTGCTGAATTTACCGCCGAAGTGGCGCGCGTCGCCTCAGAACACGCCGGGCGACTGGGGCTGGAACTGGTGACGGCCGCGCTTGTGTCGATTGACCAAAGCGATTTCGCCCAACGCGATGAAAACAACGCCTTCAATGCGCGTGGCATGCGCCGTCTGGCCGAGATGGTTGCCGAGGAACGTAAAGCCCGCATTCAGGTCGAAACGTCTACCGAGGTCGCCGTGCGCGAGCATCGCTTGGCCCAGCACCAGCGCCAGATGGAGTTGCAGCGGGCAGAGCGTGAAACGGAGATCGCCCAGCAAGAGCACCTGACCAAGCTGGAGGCCGAAGCCGAAAGCCGCGCCGCGCAAGCCCGTGCCGAGGCGCAGCAAGCGTCAGAGACCGTGCGCATCCAACAGGAACAGGAAACCGAGGCCGCCAAAGTCATCAGTGACGAGGCGCTGCGGAAGGTCGAGATGCGCGCGCTGCTTGAGCTCGAACAAGCCAAGATCGCCAACGATATCAAGCTGGCACAGTCCCGTGCCAAGGAAGCCACAGCCAAGGCCGAAGAAGAAGAAGCCCGCGCACAGGTGATTCTGGCAGCTGAGAACGTACAAGCTCAAAAAGAACGCGCCGTCACCGAGCGCGAGAAAGAAATCGCCAAACTCCAGCAAGAGCGCGACATTGAACTGGAAGACGCACGCGTCAAAAGCGACGTCAGCACGTTGCTGGCCCGCGCGCAGGCGGACGCCTCTGCCCGCACAGCCACGGCCAATGCGGAAAAATCCGCGATGGAGGCCGAGGCCGCAGGCCGCGCCGCGCTTAACACTGCGGAAAACACGCTGAGCGACGCAGTGATCCGCATGCGCCTTGAAGAGCGCAAGCTCGACAAGATGCCAGAGATCATGACCCAGATGATGAAGCCGGTCGAAAAAATCGACTCGATCCGCATCAACCAAATCGGCGGTTCGGGTGGCGGGGTATCTTCGGGCGGTGAAGGCGTTGACAGCGCCTTTGGTGCGGCGATGGATCAAATTCTTGGCATGGCGGTACGCCTTCCTGCGATGAAACAAATGGGCGAAGAAATCGGCATGGATTTTGACGTCCCTACCGCCGGGCGGACCGCGGATTATGCCAACCGCATCAAGGCAAAAGACGACCCAAAACCCAAAGAGTGATCTCAATCACCTTCTTACCATAACCCCATCAACGGAGGACTTTTCATGTCTCTGAACAGGAGAGAATTACTTGGCGGCGCAGCAGCGCTTGGCACAGCGGCCATGTTGCCAAAGGCAGTAATGGCGGCGGGTACGATCCAACTGGGATCGATCCTTGATACATCTGGCATCTTTGACGCCTACGGCAAGCCGATGGATCAGGCGATGCGTCTGGCTGTGAAAGAGATCAATGACGCAGGGGGGCTGCTTGGCAAGCAGGTCGAAGTCGCGGCCTATGACACCCAATCCGACATGGCGCTCTATTCGCAATACGCCCAGCAACTGACCCGGCAGGATCGCGTTGATGTGGTGCATGGCGGCATCCTGTCAGCCTCGCGCGAGGCGATCCGCCAGACCATGCGCAAGACCAAGACGCTGTATTTCTACAATGTGCAATATGAAGGGGGCGTGTGCGACCGCAACCTCTTTGCAACGGGCGTGACTCCCGCGCAGCAGGTCGAGGTGCTGGTGCCTTACGCAATGAAAAAATCTGGGCCCAAGGTGCATATCCTTGCGGCGGACTATAACTATGGCCAGATCACCGCGCGTTGGATTCAGAAGTTTGTGGAGGACAATGGCGGCGAGGTTGTCGCGACTGATTTCTTCCCGCTGGATGTTTCTGATTTCGGCTCAACCATCACCAAAGTCCAACAGACCGCGCCCGATCTGATCGTTGCCCCGCTGGTGGGCGGCGCCCATCTGTCCTTCTTCCGCCAATGGGCGGCCGCGGGCATGAAAGACAAGATCCCGCTCGCCTCCACCACCATGGGTGTCGGCAATGAGCACAAGGTGCTCACGCCAGAGGAAGGCAATGGCATCATGGTTGCCTACAACTACAGCCAGGAACTGGAGACCGCCGCCAACACCACCTTCAAAGAAAAGTGGCAGGCCGAATATGGCGACACAACCGCCATTCATGAACTGGCCGTGTCCACCTACCAGGGCATCATGCTGTGGGCCGAAGGCGTGCGCAAAGCGGGCAGTGTCGAGCGGGATGCGGTGATTGAGGCGCTTGAAACGGGCATCTCCATTGATGGTCCCGCAGGCAAGGTCACCATCGATCCACAGACCCACCACGCCACGGTGGATGTGCATATCATGGAGTTTGATAACCAGGGCATGACCGTGATCGAAACCCTGCCTCAGCGTGCCCCCATTGACACGCAGGCAGTTTGCGATCTGCAGACCAACCCGGATGACAACACCCAATACGAGATCGAAATCTGATCTCTTCGGGCTCTCTCGATCAGGGCGGCGCGGATCGCCCTGATCCTTTCTCATCGGACAGCAGGTACCATGGATCTCAGTTTCGTAATTCTCATTGAAATGCTTTATGCTGTCGCGTCGCTGGTGCTGATCAGCGCCGGATTGGCGGTGGTGTTCGGGATGATGAAGGTCATCAATCTCGCGCATGGCGAATTCATGATGATGGGCGGATACGCCACCATCACTGCTGTTGGGCTGGGGGTGAATGTTTTTGTCGCTATGTTGGTGATTGCGCCCATCGTCGTGGGGCTGATCGGGCTGATTGTCGAGCGTTTGGTGATCCGGCATCTCTATGGGCGGCTGGTGGATACGATGCTGGCAACCTGGGGGTTGAGCCTTGTTTTCATAGGAATCGCCACCATGATCTTTGGCAACACGACCACGGGTATCTCAACCCCGATCCCCGGCTTCGCGGTGGGGGATTATCAGATCAACGGCTACAACTTTTTCATCATCGTCGTGTCAATCGCCCTGGTCATCGCCATGTTCGCCGTGTTGCGCGGCACACGCGCAGGGTTGATCGCGCGCGGCACGATGCAGCGCTCTGACATGGCCGCAGCATTGGGCTATAGCCCGGATCGCATTTACATGATGACCTTCTTTTGTGGCTCTGCGCTTTCGGGGCTCGCAGGTGCGGTCCTCGCCCCTCTCGTCGGGCTCGTCCCAACTTCCGGTGGGGCCTACATCGCCAAAGCCTTTATCACCGTCATCGCAGGCGGACCGTCCCTGATTGCAGGGCTGGTCAGCTCTGCCACCTCGTTCGGTCTCGTCAGCCAAATCTTCACTTTTGCCATCTCTCCCGTGATCGGAGAGGTCGCCCTGTTGATCGCCGCTGTCATCCTGCTGCGGATGATGCCGCAGGGTATCACCGGGCGCTTCTTTAAGGGCAAGATGTGATGGGTCGTAGTGCGTCTCAAGATGTTCTGATCACGCTGGTTGTCTCGGCCGTGCTGATCTGGGTCATGCCGCTCTTGATCAGCACCTATACGCTGACCGTGCTTGTGATTTACGGCATGCTGGGCCTCAGCCTTGGGCTGATCTGGGGATTTGGCGGCATCCTGTGTTTTGGACAAGCCGCGTTCTTTGGGCTGGGCGCCTACACCTATGCCATCGCGGCGATCAACATTGGCGAAAGCACTGTGCCGATGATTTTGGCCGTGCTGGTGCCTGCGGTGTTCGCGACCTTGCTAGGCGCGATGATGTTTTACGGGCGGCTGACGGATGTGTATCTGGGCGTTATCACGCTGGTGGTAACGCTGATCCTGTTCAAGTTCGTAAATTCCACCGCCGGCCCGCAGTACGTGATTGGCAAGGCGCGTTTGGGGGGGTTCAACGGGATACCGGGGTTTCAAACCCTTAATGTGCCCGGTGACCCGGATGCCTATGTCTGGGGCGATCCGTTTTTCTACGTCTGTGCTGTTGCGCTGGTGATTGTGTTTCTGCTGGTCACGTGGCTGCTGCGCTCATCCTTTGGGCGTATCGCTGTGGGAATCCGTGAAAACGAAGTGCGGATGGGATTGATGGGATACGACGTGGCCGCGCGCAAGACGGTTCTATTCGCGGTTGGTGCGGCCATCGCGGGGCTGGCGGGGGCGTTGTTCGCCAATTGGGGCGAGATCGTCACCCCCAATCTCTTTTCCCTTGGCCAATCTGCCGAGATCATCATCTGGTGCATCGTCGGTGGGCTCGGCACGCGGTTGGGTCCCATCGTCGGGGCCGCCGGGCTGGCCTATCTAAAGTTCATGCTGGGCCAGCAAAGCATGGTCGACAACACATTGATCACGGGGCTGATCCTTGTGCTGTTTGTGCTTTTCCTGCCGCGCGGTTTGGTCCCTGCGATCGCCTCTGTGCTGTCCTCCATCTTTGGGCGCACCAAACGCAGGCCAAATGCCAGCCGCACGCGGAGGGCGCGACATGGCTGAAACCGTCTTGGAAACCCATGGTCTGACAATGCGTTTTGGCGGCGTAACAGCCAGCGATAACGTCAACTTCAAGCTCAAGGCAGGCGAACTGCGCTGTTTGATCGGCCCCAACGGCGCCGGCAAATCAACCTTCTTCAAATGCGTGACGGGCTTGCTGACCCCGACCGAAGGCCACGTTTATATGCGGGGTCAGGACGTGACGGGCTGGCAGCCGCATCAGATTGCGTCACTTGGCGTCGGAATAAAGACGCAAACGCCAAACGTGATGGACGCGCTCAGCGTGCATGAAAATATCTGGCTTGCCGCTCGCCGGTTTCACAACGTGAGCGAGGCGCACGGGCGCGCGGATGAGATCATCGACAGACTGGCCCTTGGACCCATCGCGCGCACTGAGCTGGGCCAACTGGCCCACGGAGAGCGTCAGCGTGTTGAGCTGGGCATCGTGGCGGTGGCGGACCCGTGGCTGGTGTTGCTGGATGAACCCGCAGCAGGGATGAGCGCGCAAGACGTGGATCGCATGACCGAGATCATTCACGAACTGACCCGCTCTGCGGCGGTTGTCATCGTGGAACACGACATGCAATTCATCCGCTCTATCGCTGAAACGGTGACTGTTTTCCACCAAGGCGCTGTGCTGATTGAGGATCATGTGGACCGCGTGATGTCCGACCCTCATGTGCGCGCCGTTTATCTTGGAAAGAATTCGTGATGAACGACGAGCGCGATATCCTTTTGTCGATCAAAGGCTTGTCCGGCGGTTATGGGCGTGTGCCGATCCTGCATGGCATCGATCTTGACGTCGGTGAAAATGAAGTCATCGGTGTGCTGGGCCACAACGGCATGGGCAAGACCACGCTGTTAAAAACGCTGATGGGGTTCTTGCCTGCGACCTCGGGCCAAATCCGCTATGATCAAACCGACATCACTCGTCTGCCGCCCAACATACGCAGCCAGATGGGGATAGGCTATGTGCCGCAGGGCCGGGGGATTTTTCCACAGCTCAGCGTGCGCGACAACCTACGGTTTGCATGGCAAGACCACGGTTCGGGGTCCGAACATGATGTGATCGAGGCCGTGCTGGCCGATTTCCCGCGCCTCTCGCGCTTGCTGGACCGCGAAGGCGGCGCACTATCAGGGGGCGAACAACAGCTGCTTTCGCTGGCCCGTTGTCTGATGGGGGATCCTGATTTCCTGCTGCTTGACGAGCCGACCGAAGGCATTCAGCCCTCCATCATCGAGGAAATGTCCGAAACCCTGTTAAATCTGCGCCAAAGGCATGGGTTGTCGATCTTGCTGGTCGAACAGAACTTTGATTTCATCGCTGATCTGTCAGACCACGTACTGGTGCTGGAACGGGGCCGGATCACCGGGGAACTGACCCGGGCTGATCTGTCAGATCAATCCAAAGTAGATCAGTTTCTGGGGTTTGGTGCCGCGCGCGGAACCCGTCAGAACTCCGCCCGCCCGCAAACCTCGAAAACGGCATCCCGAACGGCGCCCAAACGCGCCGAAACCTTTGCGCAGCCCTCCACCAAAACCGCTGCCCCTACCCCGCAACCTTCAGTCTCCACGGTGACCGCCATGACCATCAAACGTCCAACCCTTGCCCAAATGCGCAGCATGGCCGAACGGTTTGGAATGAGCCTGTCTGACGAAGACCTGAGCGAATACACCGAGATCATTGAACCTTTCATACAGTCCTATGACCGGCTAGACGCGATGCCCGATAATCTGCCCGAAGTGCGCTATCCGCGTAGCCCCGGCTATTTTCCCGATCCATCCGATAATCCTCTGAACGCGTGGTACGTCAAGACCGACGTGCGCGGTGCGCCCGACGGCAAGCTGCGCGGCAAGCGGATTGCGTTGAAAGACACCATTTGTCTGGCCGGGGTACCGCTGATGAACGGGTCATCCATCATGGAAGGCTACACGCCCGAGATCGACGCCACCATCGTCACCCGGATGCTGGACGCTGGTGCCATCATTGCTGGCAAGGCGCATTGCGAGAACTTCTGCCTCTCGGGCGGGTCTCATACCAACGCAAAAGGCCCCATCCACAACCCTTACAAGCGCGGTTATATGGCCGGTGGTTCATCTGCCGGGTCTGCCGCACTCGTGGCGGCGGGCGAGGTGGATATGGCCATCGCCGGGGATCAAGGCGGTTCAATTCGAATTCCAGCGTCAAATTGCGGCTGCTACGGTATGAAACCCACGCATGGTCTGGTGCCCTACACCGGAGCGATGCCAATTGAACAAACGATTGATCACCTAGGACCCGTCACAACCAATGTCGCCGACAACGCGCTGCTGCTGGAAGTGTTGGCTGGCGAAGACGGGCTTGATCCTCGCCAGTATAAACCCACCGTCTACAGCTATACCGAAGCCTTGGGGCGCGGCGCGCATGGGCTACGGATCGGAGTGTTGAAAGAGGGGTTCGGCCACCCCAACTCTGAACCGGACGTCGAGGCCAAGGTCATGCAGGCGATTGAGCGGTTCCGTGAACTTGGCGCGCGCGTTGAGGACGTATCGGTCCCGGAACACCACACCGCCATGGACGCCTGGACAGCCATCACGCTTGAGGGGCTACAAGACGGCATGATGTGGGGCAATTCCACCGGCACGAACTACAGGGGATTGTTCCTTCCATCAATGACTGACCACATGGCCCAATGGAAGGGGCGCGCGGATGAGCTGAGCCATTCGCTCAAAGCCTGCATGTTCGTGGGTGAGCATTTCCAGCGTCAGTATCGTGGGCGTTTCTACGGCAAGGCACAGAACATCATGCGGCGCTGCAACGAACGCTACCTCGCGGCGCTCAAACAATATGATCTGCTGTTGATGCCGACCCTTCCAATCAAACCGCAGGAACACCCGCCCACTGATTGCTCGCTCAGCCTATATGTCCAGCGTGCCTTTGACATGACGTCCAACACGGCCCCCTTTAACGGCGGCCTGCCCGCGATGAGCATCCCTTGCGGCTTTAGTGAAGGCTTACCCATCGGGCTGCAACTGGTTGGGCCACATTACGGTGAGATGAAGATCTACCAGGCGGCCCACGCCTTTGAACAGTCAGGCGATTGGCGCGATATGTAAGGAGACCTCAAGATGACGATCCTGAATGAAAGCATTGCAAGTCGCATCCAGAATTTCGGTCTGGATCAGAGTGCGGAAGCGCAAAACAACCTCGCGGCACGTGACGGAAAATCATATGTGCAGGGGCCAAAGCACCCCGAACTCGCCTACGCCACCATTCCCCAGCTTTTGCGCGACGCGGTGTCCCGTTATGGCCCGCGGGACGCGGTGATCTTTCCCAATGCGCGGCTCAGCTATTACGATCTGGACCGTGCCGTTGACGCGTTGGCCTCCGGGTTTTTGGCGCTCGGGCTTACCAAGGGCGACCGCCTTGGAATCTGGTCGCCGAACCGGCTGGAATGGGTGCTGACCCAGTTCGCGACAGCGCGCATTGGCGTGGTGTTGGTGAACATCAATCCGGCCTATCGGCTGTCCGAATTGGAATACGCGCTGAACAAAGTTAGCTGCAAGGCACTGGTGTTGGCACGATCCTTCAAATCTTCCCAATACCTTGAGATGATCCGCACATTGGCACCGGAACTGGCCAAGTCCGAGCGTGGACGGCTGCATGCGCCCAAGCTTCCGCATCTGCGCCACGTGATCGTGATGGGCGACGCGCCAGATGACCCCGGTGTATGGACTTTTGAGGCGGTCAGGAAACTTGGCGGGCCAGCACAGCAACTACGACTTCCCGAGATTGACCGAACCCTGCAACCGGACGATGCCATCAACATTCAGTTCACCTCTGGCACGACAGGCCAGCCCAAGGGGGCGACGCTGTCACACTATAACATCGTCAACAATGCACGCTTTGTGACCGATCGGATCAAACTGACAGAGAACGACCGCCTCGCCATTCCGGTTCCACTCTACCATTGTTTCGGCATGGTCATGGGCGTGCTGGGCGGCGTCAGCAAAGGTGCTGCGCTAATCTTTCCGGGTGAAGCGTTTGATGCGATGCAAACCCTCGATGCACTCGCCGCTGAACGCTGCACCGCCCTTTACGGCGTGCCGACGATGTTTGTGGCGATGCTACAAGAACTCACTGGCACGCCACGCAATCTGTCCTCATTACGCACGGGCGTTATGGCGGGCGCGCCTTGCCCGGTCGACGTGATGAAACAAGTCAACGACCGGATGCACATGAGCGAGGTTACGATCTGCTACGGCATGACCGAAACGGCGCCGGTTTCGTTCCAAAGCTTCGTTGACGACACCACCCAACAACGTTGCGAAACCGTCGGCCGGGTGCATCCGCATCTTGAGGTCAAGATCGTCGACGAAGCCGGTCAGATTGTGCCGGTGGGCGTACAAGGAGAGCTGTGTACGCGGGGCTATTCGGTGATGAAAGGCTATTGGGAAGATACCGCGCGCACGTCTGATGCCATTCGCGACGGGTGGATGCATACAGGTGATCTTGCAGTGCTCGATGAAGGCGGGTTTTGCTCCATCACGGGCAGGGTCAAGGACATGATCATCCGAGGCGGCGAAAACATCTATCCACGTGAAATCGAAGAGTTCCTGTTCAGCCACCCCGACGTGAGCGAAGTACAGGTCTTTGGCGTGCCGGATACGCGACTAGGAGAAGAAGTCTGCGCATGGGTTGTGGCCAAAACAAGTGGTGGGATCACAGCGAAGGCGCTGCGCACGTTCTGCGATGGCCAGATTGCCCATTTCAAAGTGCCCCGCCATATCCGTATCGTAAAAGAACTGCCAATGACGATCACCGGTAAACCACAGAAGTTCGTCATGCGCGACCAGATGATAGAAGAACTGGGCGGGGGGGCTGCTGGCTGACTTTCCGGTGCTATGCGGGCTTACCACGGGTTTGCGAACTGCCGAAAGCAGCCTTTGGTGCAAACGCAGCGGAAGCTCAATTTGTCCCGCGCCTTCCTTGTTAGATCTGACTGCAGCGAAAGGGCTGTTTGAATTTCATGCCTGAGACTGGCTTTGAATGACTGGTTTGGCGACATCGACTGCAACGCAGCGATGAGTGTGCCGCACCTGCGAGCGGATGCTGCGTCAGCAAACACCCGGAAGGACAACGGCAGCAAAGTCCCGCTCAGCCGACATACAGGCATGCTGTTACCGATGGCAGCGTTTGCACACGCCAAAAAGCACCCCCATCATATTGAGGATGCTTTCTGGTTCAGGCTAAAGCTTTGCGGATCGATTCGTCTTCTGCAGAGCCTATTAGCCAGCGCCATTGGGTGCGGGGCTTATGGATGGCTGCGAGGGCAGGGTCGTTCTTTGCAGCCTCGCGGAGCTTCATCCGGGTCAGGCGCGGATCAAGTTTCAGTTCTTCACAAAGTTCTTTCAGGGTTATTGCGTCAGCCATGATGTCCTCCTTGGGTTGCTGATGAGGATGGCTAAGACAGTGGCTTTGCTTTGTCAGGAAAAACTCCCGAGCCATCTCTAGATATTCAAACTCTACTGCTGCGTTGTCCGCGACGTGGCAGACGCATCCGCGTTGGGGCTT